>NZ_CP107985.1:5575500-5885250 GCF_036108815.1 Streptomyces sp. NBC_00353
CGCAGCCTGCGCTGCCGCTCGAAGGCGGCGGCACGCAGATCGTGGGACTCGTCGGTCTCGGGGGCGGGATTCAAGGACTCAGACACAATGCCCCGATTCTACGGCGGGCGGCTTCCATCCCGTCCCGCGTGCCCGGAGCAGCGCCCTGCGTGCCACCTCCTGCCCGATGGGCAGCGAGGCCGTGGCGGCGGGCGACGGAGCGTTCAGTACGTGCACGGTGTGCGGGGCCTCGCGGATCAGGAAGTCGTCCACCAGCGTGCCGTCGCGCAGCACCGCCTGGGCCCTGACACCGGCCGCGGCGGGACGCAGATCGTCCTCGGTGACCTCGGGCAGCAGCCGCCGCACCGCCGCCGTGAACGCGCGCTTCGACAGCGAACGGTGCACCTCGCCCGCCCCGTACCGCCAGTGCCTGCGTGCGATCCGCCAGGAGCCGGGCCAGGCCAGCGTGTCCAAGAGCTCGTTCGGGCGTACGACCGGCCAGCCGTACCCCTCGCGGGCCAGCGCCGGCACCGCGTTCGGCCCGACGTGGACGCTGCCGTCGTGGCCCCGGGTCAGATGCACCCCGAGGAACGGGAAGGCAGGGTCGGGGACCGGGTAGACCAGCCCGCGCACCAGTTCCGGCCTGGCCAGCTCGTAGTACTCCCCGCGGAAGGGCACGATCCGCATGCCCGGGTCGTCGCCCGCGAGGAGCGCCACCCGGTCGCACTGCAGCCCCGCGCAGTTGACCAGGACCCGGGCCCGCACCACCCGTCCGTCCGCCGTCCGCACCGCCACACCCCAGGGGCGGCGGTCGATCGCCGTGACCTCCGCCCCGAACCGGATCAGCCCGCCCGCGCCACGCACCTCGGCCGCGAACCGCTCGGTGACCGCTTTGAAGTCGCAGACCCCGGTCGTCCCGACCCGGATCGCCGCGAGCCCGCGCACCTGCGGCTCGTACTCCGCGATCTGCGCAGGTCCCAGCTCCCGCACCGGCAGCCCGTGATTGCGGCCGCGCTGCACCAGCGCGTGCAGCCGGGGCAGCTCGGACCGCTCGGTCGCGACGATCAGCTTGCCGGTCACCGCATGCGGGATGCTGTGTTCCGCACAGAAGTCGATCATCTCCGCGGCGCCGCGCACCGCATAGCGGGCCTTCAGCGAGCCCGGGCGGTAGTAGATACCGCTGTGGATCACTCCGCTGTTGCGCCCCGTCTGATGGCGCGCCGGGCCCCACTCCTTCTCCAGCACCGTGACCCGCGTGCCCGGAGCGGTCCGCGTGATCGCATACGCCGTCGACAGGCCGACGATCCCGCCGCCGATCACCAGCACATCGCAGTCGTACGCCGCGTGCGTCATCATCACGCCACCTCCCACCCCGATAGTGCACTGACCCACTGACAACGCACTCAAACCAGCGGGGCCCAGCGTGGCGCCGAGATTTCGGCCGGCGGCCGCCTGTGCGTCGCCCGGAGGACTCCGCGCAGGCATCCGAGGTGGCGGGCCTCGCCCGGGGGAGGCTGCTACGCGGGCGCCACCAGCAGCGGTCGCGCCCGCTCACGCAGCTCGGCGACGCGCGGCTCGTCCCCGTACGGTTCGAGGCGATGCAGCAGGTCCCGTACGTACTCGGTCGTGCGCGCCGATGAGATGCGGCCCGCCACCTCCACCGCCCGGGTGCCCGCCGCGCACGCCGCGTCGAGGTTGCCCGACTCCAGTTCGGCGACCGCCGAGACCACCAGTCGCAGCCCGTGCGAGCGGACGAACTCCTCGGTCGGCCGGGACAGCGCCTGTTCGGTGAAGCGCCGTACCTGCCGGGGCGCCTTCAGGTCGCGGTAGCACTCCGCGGCGTCGGCGGCGAACCTGTCGTACGAGTAGAAGCCCAGCCACGACGGGTCGGCGTCGCCGTCCCGGGAACGCTCCAGCCAGCTCTCGGCGGCCTTGAGCGCCGCCCCTGCGGCCGCTGCGTCGCTCGCCTTCGCGTGGGCCCGCGCCTCGACAAGACGGAAGAAACTCATGGTGCGGGCGGTGGCGAGCCCGCGGTTGCGTTCGACAGCGGCCTGCGCGAGGTCGACCCCCTCGTCGGCGAAGCCGCGGTAGGTCGCCTGCAGCGACATCGAGGCGAGGACATAGCCGCCGAGCGGTACGTCGGCGGCGGCCCGGGCCAGCCGCAGCGCCTGGATGTAGTACCGCTGCGCGGCTTCCTGCTGGCCGGTGTCGAATGCCATCCACCCGGCGAGTCTGGTCAGTTCGGCGGCAGCGCCGAATAGTGCCCGGCCCACCTCGTCGCTGTACGAACCGAGGAGCAGCGGCGCCGCGTCCACCCGTAAGCACTCCGGGACCATGGAGGAGCGCCAGTCGCCGCCGCCGTACTTGGAGTCCCAGCGGCGGGCGTCCTGGGCCGCCTCGCGGAGCTTGGTCACGTCGCTGTGGCCGACCCGGAGCGGCGAGATGTCGTTCACGGAGTCGGGCCCCGGCTGTACGGGAAGGGCGGGAGCACTCGGAGCGCCAGGCGCGCCCTCCGTGCTCGGAACGCCCGGTGCTGCGCCCGCTGATGCGCCCCGTTGCGCGCCCGGCGTACTCGGAGCGCTCTGTGCAGCCGGCGCACTCTGCGTGCCGAGGATCGCCGCCTCCGCGGCCGACGAGTCGCGTGCCACCGACGCGTCGGCGGGGGATATCAGCCAACGGGACGCGGGTGTCGCGTACGCGCTGACCGAGAACGAGCCCGCCAGCGACTGCCAGATCCCGCCGCCGCCCGCCCGCCGCCCGGCCAGATCCAGCCGGTACAACTCGGTTGCCGAACGCACCGCCTCACCCACATCGCGCGGGAAGGCAAGACCGACCTCCGGCGCCGGATCGGCGTCCGCGAGCCCGATCTCGTGCAGCGGGACCGGGCGGCCGAGTTTGGCGCCGATCGCCGCGGCGATGAGATGGGGCGCGGCGCCCTGCGGCACCATGCCCTTGGAGACCCATCTCGCCACCGAGGTCTTGTCGTAGCGAAGTGTCAGGCCGCGCTGCGCCCCGAGGTCGTTGACCCGCCGGGCGAGCCCGGCGTTGCTGATTCCCGCGAGGGCGAGAACGGTTCCGAGCTTCTCGTTCGGCCCGCGTTGCTCCCTGGACATGCGCCACCCCTCGACACACAGACGGCCGCCGCGTCACCCGTCGAGGCGCGCGGCATTCGTACCGTGTCCTCCCCAGGGACGGACCCCGGCACTCCGGCCGCACAGGCATGTGGCCGAGCCCCGAGGGATATGCCTCCTGCCGAGAACCTCAGTGAACCCAGCGTAGTTCGCCGCATCCCTACCGTTAAGGGGCAGACGTCCGTATGGCGGGATTGTTGCCCGTGCGGACGGTCGCGGACGGACGGTGGAGGGAGCGCGGCGGGACGGAGGGGAGGCGGGAGGGCCCGAGGGGCGGGAGGGGAGCGTGAGGCGGACGGCCGGTGGACGCGAGGCGGGCGGGGAGCGAGCCCGCCGTGACGATCCGGTCGCCCTGCCGGACCTGCCGGAATGCCGCTCCGGGCCCCGCGGGGGCTAGCTCCCTCGTGCTCCTGCCGTGTGGCCGTGCGCCCGGCCGTGCGCTGTTGTCCGGCCGTCGAGGGAGCGCTTCCATGGGTGCTGCGTGGGTCGGCCCACTGCACTGGACTCAGTGGGCTGGGGGACACTGCCGCCTCATTCCCCGCAGGCGGCGGACCGGTCCGGGAGGCGAACCGCGCCTCCCGGACCGTGCGCGGAGCCGATGGGCGGCCGGCGGGGGGAGCCGGTGGCGGAACCGGTGCAGGAGCCGGTACGCAGTGGGTGCGGATCCGGCCCGACAGCCTTGCTCCAAAATGGAATATAACGGTGTATTACATGCGACGCTCTTCGCGCCCAGCGGCCGATGCGCCCTCCGAGAATGGCCGAATGACGTCGGTCGGTCGGGGTTGGGCCGAGCGATTCGCGGACACCCGACGGGCTGTTGACGGGCGGACCGGAGGGTGGCCGGATTTCAGCCGGTACGGTCCGGGTGCGGCGGGGAACGCAACACGCGGAACCTTTGCGTCCGTTGCCCCGCAGTCCGCCACGCCGTCCGCGCGGCCGAGACCGGGCGCCCACCATCTGCCCTCCGGCCTTTGCCAGGGGCGCATGCGCTTCCGACGTGCGCCCTCCGTAGCCACTCCTGCGCGCCGTTGTCGTGGCAGCATGTTCGCAACGGCGCTGAATGCTCACGCAGTTCTCCCGGCATGTTCCGGGCGCGCCGTTTTGTCCACAGCCTGTGGAGGCGGCGATGCGTTGGTTGGTGGGGTGGAGCAGTATCGCCGCGAGTTTCGGCACGGTCGGCGCGGTCGGCGGGGGTGACGAGGGGCGCACGGTGCACCCCGTGGGCTCCCAGCTCCTGTGGGGCGACCCGGATCCGCTCTGGGCCGTCGGTGACTGGCGGCCCGACGAGATCCGGATCAGCACCCTGGAGACCGCCGAGGGCACACCCACCGCCCGCCTCGCCGTCCTCGGCTGCTGCGGCGCCACCGACGAACAGCTCCGGCTCGGCCTCCTCGCCGCCCGCGGCGGCGCGCTGCGCCATCTCACCGCCTGGGCGGGCAGTTACACGGCCGTCGTCCAGATAGGCCGACGGGTCACCGTCGTCGGGGACCTCGCCGGAGCCCGCCCGGTCTTCTACACACCTTGGGCCGGCGGCACGGCGTACGCGACCGCCGCACTCCCGCTCGCCGACCTGATCGAGGCACAGCTGGACATCGGCCACCTGGCCGCGCTGCTCGCCTGCCCCGAGACACCGGAGGCGCTGCGCGACGGCACTCCGTACGTGGGTGTGAAACGCATCCCGCCGGGGCACGCGCTCATCCTCCGCGAGGGCTCGCGCGAGATCACCGGGTACGAACCGGTGGCCTCCCTCGCTGTTGCGGCGCCCCAACTCGACCCGGTGAGCGCCGTGGACGGGGTGCGCGATGCGCTGGTCGAAGCGGTACGCGCCAGGCTCACGGCCCCGCGCCACGCCCCCGAGACCCTGCCGCCCGACCCGGGCCCGGTCCCCGGCATGGGCCCTGCCGAACGCCGCGCCGCCCGTGGCGCACCCGTCCCCGGCATCGGCGCCGACCTCTCCGGCGGCAGCGCCTCCGCCACCCTTGCCCTGCTCGCCGCGGGGCTGCCGGGGCTGCCCGGCACGCTCCTCGGCCACGGCACGGGAGCGGGCGAGCGGCTGCTCGCCGTCACCTTCAACGACCTCACCACCCGCGACCACGAGGACGAACTCGAACGCGCCGCGGTCATCGCCGCCAACCCGCGCCTGCACCACATCGTCGTCGCCGCCGGCGAGGAGGCCCTGCCCTACGCCGATCTGGGCAGCGGCCCGCTCACCGACGAACCGGCCGCATCCCTCGTCGTCGCCGAACGCCACCGCCGCCGGCTCGCCGCGGGCAGCGCCGACCATCTCGTCGGTGACGGCGCCCGGCAGGTCCTCGACGCCCACCCGGCCCGCCTCGCCGACCTCCTGATGGATCGGCGCCGACGCCACCTCCTGCGCCCGGTCGCAGCCCTGGCCAGAGCCGAACGGCCGTCGGCGCACTCGTTGTTCGTCCCGCTGACCGTCTACCGCGCCGCGCGCCGCCTGGCCCGTACGTCGTACCGCACCGGCCTCGAAGCGGCGGCCGACCGGCTCCCGGACGCCAATCGCCACACCCCCGGCCTCGACACCCCCGCCGACGCCTCGCTCGCCGCGCTCACCTGGTCGCGGCCCGGCCCGGCCGCACGCTGGCTGACGGGGGAGGCGCTCGCCGAGGTCTCGGTTCGTCTGCAGGAGGCGGCGATCCGCCCCACCTCCGTGCAGCGCCCCGGTGAGGCGCGCGCCCGGGCCGCGCTCGCCCGGCACGCCGCCGACCACCGGATCCTGGAGCAGGCCGCCGAGATCCGCAGCCAGCGGCTGCACGCCCCGTTCCTCGACAATCAGGTGGTGCGCGCCGCCCGTGCCCTGCCCGAATCGCTGCGGGTCCAGCCCGGCGCCCGCGCCGCGATCCTGCGCCGGGTCCTCGCCGGTGCGGGCATCCATGAACTGCCGCCGGGCTGGGGCACCCCCTCCCAGGCCACCTCGACCGCGGTCAGCCGCACCGGCCTGCGCACCGCGCTCCCCGACCTGATCGCGCTCTTCGACGCCCCGCTGCTCGCCGACGCGGGCCTGATCGAGGCCCGGGTCGTGCGGAAGGCACTGCGCGCGGCCTCCGAGGGCGAACCGCTGCCCCTGGACGGCCTCGCCGACCTGGCGGCCACGGAACTCTGGCTCCGCCGCCTCGTCTCGCGCCGCGGCACCTGCTGGACAGGCACGGCGGCGCCCCGACAGCGCGCGGTGGCGGGCGGGGTGGCACCGGCGCGACGCACCCTGCAACGCTGACAGCCGGCCGCCGGCGCCGTCACCTGCCGCCCGGCCCCGAACGGCCGCGCCTCAGCCGCAGCTGATTCTCGACTCCGCCCAGTCGGCCGGCGCCGCCCCGTCGAACGGCGTGTGCGGTTCGACGACGAGCCGGATCCGCTGCTGCCCCGCGATACCGAGGTTCACCGGCACGGGCGGATGGTTGCCGTTCAACACCGGGGAACGCCACAGCCGTGCCCCGTCACCGTCGAACACGGAGAAGCGCACCGAGCCGAGCCCCAGTGCCAGATCGTCGACGCCGACCATCGCTTCGTAACGGCTGCACGGCCGGTTCAGCTCGATGGTGACTGAGGACCTGCTCTGCACGGTCACCCCGTGCGCGTACCACGTACCGCCGATGGACATACCGGAGCGCTTCCAGACCCAGCTGCTCTCGCCCGTCACAATCTCAGGCTCGGTGTGGTCGCCGAGGACGGAGTAGCGCAACTCGCTGACCCGGTAGACGGTCGGCGGCGCGGGCGGCGGTGGCGGGGCAGGAGTGGCCGTCGCGGACGGCTCGGGCTTCGGCGGTGCGGGGACCGGGGGCTTCGGCTTGGGCTTCGGCGTAGGTGTGCGGGTAGGCGTGGGCGCAGGCGTCGGAGGCTGCGGGGACCCGGTCGGCGCAGTGGCCGGCAGGACGGGAGTGCTCGGCGGCTCGGGCGTGGGTGTCGGCTTCGAAGGTGGGGGCGACGGCACCGCGGGCGCCACCACCGGCGGCCTGGCCACAGGCCTGGCCTCCGGCTTCGGCGACTCGCCACCGGCCAGCGCCCACACCAGGCCGGCCGCGGTCGCGACGGCCACCGCTGCCGCGATCCCGGCCTTGACCGGCGCACCCAGGCCTTCCGAGGCCGCCGCGCCACCGGCCGAGCCGCCGGACGAACTTCCGCCCGTCGTCGCCGCGGCGGCACCCGCACCTGCCGCACCCGCGGCGCCACCCGCCACGATCCCGGCGGTCTTGAGCGCGTACCCGGCGGCGAACCAGCCGATGACCGCGACCGGAAGCAGTGCCGGAATCCCGGCGTTGACATGTGCCAGTTCGCCCGCGGCGACCCGGCACTTCGCGCACTCGTCCAGATGCTTGCGCAGCCCGCGCTCGGCCCGGATCCGCAGTCCGCCCCGGGCATACGCGCCGAGCCGGTCCGCGTAGCGGGCACAGTCGCCGCCGGAAGTGAGCGACTGGCTCACATGCGCCTGCAGATATGCCTGCTTCAGCCCTTCGCGGGCCCGGCTGGCCAGCACCGCAGTGGCGTTGGCGGTGAGCCCGAACAGCGGCGCGATCTCGCTCGGCGACTCCTCCTCGACGGTGGTGTGCCACAGCACCGCCTGCCAGCGTTCCGGCAGACTGCGGAACGCCTTCATGGCCATCGACTGCTCGGCCTCGTGCATCGCCAGGACGTCGGCGCCCAGATCCAGCGTGTCCGCGTCCGACACCTCGGAGAAGCCGGCCGCCTGCGCGGCGAACACAGCGAAGTCGTCGACCAGTTGCTCCCGTTTCGCCGTCTTTGTCCAAGCGGCTGCGACATGCCGGACGGCCGTCATCAGATACGCACGTACGGCTTCCTCGGGCCCCTTGCCGCCCCGAACCGCCTGCAGGGTGCGGGCGAAGACCTCGGCCGTCAGGTCGTCGGCGGTGTGGGCGTCCCGGCAGCAGCTCCGCGCGTAACGACGCACACTGCCCGAGTGGCGCCGGAACAGCTCCTCGTACGCGAGATCGTCGCCGCCCCGCATCTGCAGGATCAACTGAGCGTCGGAGGGGGCGAGTGCGGCGGTGCCGGAACCGCTGCCGCCCGCTCGCTGCATCGGTACGGCGGCTTCGGCTCCGATCCCGCCCTCCGGCTCCACCGGCCCGCTGCCGCCGGGCGCGGGCGGCCGGGGGCCGGGCAGCACATTGCCGCCTTCGGCGTCGTCGCCCGACCGCCCGGGGCCGGCCTGACTCGGCACCTGCCGGGCGGACGTCCCGCCGGCCTCCGTGCCACCGCCCACGGTCGAGATGCTGTCGAGCGACTCTTCCTGCTGCCCGTCACCGCTCATCGCGGAAGCCCCCGTATGCGCCTTCGGACCCGAACACCGGGCAAGAGTGTCACATGGCGCAATGACGACGGTCGTTCAGTTCCGGCAACCACTCATCCGGGGCGTTTTCCCGAAAGCGAGCACTAACAGCCACTCGAACAGGGAAGGAACAACGCGTCCGAGAGGCAGGTGAGTCGTCGAGCGCGACCCCGCACACACGGGTCGCACCGACTCCCCACACCACCCTCACCCGCCCGAGACGCCACCCTCACAGCGGCGAAGACCCCGGGCGCACAGAAGGCCGCCCGGTGGACGCACGGATCGTGCCGGAGCAGGCACTCGGTCCGCCGGAGCACGCACCGAGCCGACGGCCCCGCTCGAACAGCCCGAACAGCCCGCTCACGCCGGGCGTGAGCGCAGCCCCTCCAGCAGGATGTCCAGCAGCCGGGCCGAAGCGGCGGCCTGCTGAGCCGCATCCGGCAGCGAGGGTGCCGCCGTGGCGATGACGAGCAGCACGTCCGCCACTGTCACATCGCGGCGCAGTTCACCCGCCGCCCGTGCCCGGTCGACCAGCCGGCCCACGACCTCCAGCAGTTCGGCCGCGCCCATGTCGTCGTCCGCGAGCCCGTCCTCGTCGGTGGAGCGCCGGCCGACGACCCGGAGGTCGGCCTGCGCCACTCCCTGCCGCTGGTGAGGCACCCGAGCCTCATCCCGGACGTCACCGGAGCCGGAGCCCTGACCCGGGGCCGCGCCGCGTGCGGCTCCCGGCTCTCCGACGACGGTCGAGTCGTCCACATCGACACCGACCCGCAGCACCTGCGGCGGCAGCAGACGACCCGCGCCCGAGGACACGGACGTGCGCAGGAAGCGCGAGAGCGCCGACCACGGCTCGTCCTCCTGCCCCAGTGCGGCCCGCGCCTGGTCGGTCAGCCGGGAGGTCTCCTCCTCGGCTATCCGCCGCACCAGCACGTCCTTGCTCGGGAACCGCCGGTACACCGTGCCGACCCCGACCCGGGCGCGGCGCGCCACGTCCTCCATCGGGGCCCCGTACCCCAGCTCGCCGAACACTTCGCGCGCGGCGCGCAGCACATGCTCGAGATTGCGCTGTGCGTCCACGCGCAGCGGCGCCGAGCGGGCGCCGCCGCCGGACCCGACCGTGGTTCCCACCGCAGTTCCGGCTCCGGCGGAACCCACCGAGCCGACTGTCCCCACTGTGCCGATTCGTCCGTTTCCTTCGGACGAGACAGCAGCAGTCTGCCAATGCGATTCCTGAATGTGCATAACTTTTCCCCCGGTTATGACGTCTCCCCCCGGAGACTCCCGCCGTGTCAGCCGGGGAGTGGATCATCATCCCAACCCGACACCCCGACGACATACGAACATAGTTGAGCCCGGGTCAATTCAGAAGGGGGTAGTTCCGCACGGAGCGCCCCCCGATCGGAGCAAGGACCGGTTGGTTCCTGTTTCCGCCCCACCCCGCCACCCCCGCTGCAACGTCTGACCTGCGCGCCTTCCGTGCACCCGCAGGGATCGACGACACCGGTCCCTGGAAAACCTCCGGTCACACAATTTGCCGAGGCTGTGGACAAATATCGGAGCACGATGCGTCATGGGGAGGTGATGGCTTCAGATTCCCGGGGGACACCCCCCGGCCCGCCGCCGGGTGAGCGCATTCTCGTCATCGGCGGCGGCTACGTCGGGATGTACACAGCGCTGCGTCTCCAGCGGAAGCTGAAGCAGAGACTCAAGTCCGGCGAGACCGAGATCGTCGTCGTCACGCCCGAGCCCTATATGACGTATCAGCCGTTCCTGCCCGAAGCCGCAGCCGGCTCGATCTCGCCGCGCCATGTCGTGGTGCCGCTCCGTCGCGTCCTGGCGCACTGCACCATCGTCATCGGCGAGGCGCAGCAGATCGACCACGCCAAGCGCACCGCGACCGTCACCACCCTCGCCAGCGGTGAGGACGGCACGGGCGCCGTAGAGATCCCGTACGACGAGATCGTCATCGCGCCCGGTTCCGTCTCGCGCACCCTCCCCGTCCCCGGCCTCGCCGACCACGGCATCGGCTTCAAGACCATCGAGGAGGCCATCGGCCTGCGCAACCACGTCATCGAGCAGATGGACATCGCCTCCGCCACCCGCGACCCGGCCATCCGCGACGCCGCCCTGACCTTTGTCTTCGTCGGCGGCGGCTACGCGGGCGTCGAGGCGCTCGCCGAGCTCGAGGACATGGCCCGCTACACCGCCCGCTACTACCACAACATCAAGGCCGAGGACCTGAAATGGATCCTCGTCGAGGCCTCGGACCGCATCCTTCCCGAAGTCGGTGACGCGATGGGCACGTACGCCATCCGGGAGCTGCGTGGCCGCAACATCGACGTACGCCTCGACACCCGGCTGGACTCCTGCGAGGACCGGGTCGCCGTCCTCAGCGACGGCTCCCGCTTCCCGACCCGCACGCTCGTGTGGACGGCGGGCGTCAAGCCCGCCCCGATCCTTGCCGCCACAGATCTGCCGACCGACGAACGCGGCAGGCTCAAGTGCACGGCGCAACTCACCGTGGAAGGCGCCGAACACGCCTGGGCCGCCGGGGACGCCGCGGCCGTTCCCGATCTGACCGCGGAAGAACCGGGCAAGGAGACCGCTCCCAACGCGCAGCACGCGGTGCGTCAGGCCAAGGTCCTCGCCGAGAACATCCTCGCGGCGATCAGCGGCGAACCGCTCAAGGAGTACCGGCACAGCTACGCGGGCTCCGTCGCCTCGCTCGGCCTCCACAAGGGCGTCGCCCATGTCTACGGGCGCAAGCTCAAGGGCTATCCGGCCTGGCTGATGCACCGTACGTACCACCTCAGCCGGGTGCCCACGTTCAACCGGAAGGCCCGCGTCCTTGCCGAATGGACCCTCGCGGGACTCTTCAAACGCGAGATCGTCTCCCTCGGCTCACTGGAACACCCGCGCGCCGAATTCGAACTCGCCGCGGGGGGAAGACGTACCGACGGCGGCGGCCCGCCGAAGAAGGATGGCTGACTGTCAGTACGGTCGGTCACACTGGACGTGTGACCATAGGTGGGCTCACACCTGCACAGAGTGACCCGGCCGGCAGTGACCAACAGTGACCAGTACGACGAGGCCCGGCTGCGCCTCCCCGGGGGTCCGGCCCCCGGTTCCCCCGACCCCGGCGAGAGAGAACCGGTAGAAGAACCGGAAGCAGATCCGGCAGAGGAAGCAGCCCGCCCGAGCGGACCAGACCGACACACGAGGCCAGAAATTCCGTGAACTTCACGCGTTGGAGCGCCCGCCTACCAGGAACGCGCCGCGCCGCCGCCCGGGACGACCGCAGTTCCGTGCCCGCGGCCCGCGCCGAGTACGCCAGGCCCGAGCCCGGGTCCGGGCCGGCGGACGGCGACACCCCCGAGGCCTCCCCCGGGGCATCCGTAGAGATCTCCGAGGAGATCGCCGGCCTGACCTCCGGCCGGCCCGCCGAGCAACTCTCCGGCCCCGCCCTGCTGGAGGATCTCTCCGCCCGCGAGATCCTCGGCCGGCTGCCCGCCCTCGTCGCCCTCGTGCACGGCCCCGACCACCGCATCGCCTACGTCAACGACGCCTACGCAGCCGCCTTCGGCCCCAGACCCACGGGCGCCACCGCCGCCGAGGTGATGCCCGAGCTCGACGAGCTGAGCCTGCTGCCCCTCATGGACCAGGTCCTGCGCAGCGGCACGCCCCGCACGGTCAAGTCCCGCAAGGTCCGCAGCGGCAACTCGTACACCGTGACCTGCACCCCCGTCGCCACGCCCGCCGGTCTCCCCGCGAACGGCAGGAGCAAGAACAAGAACGGCAGGAACAAGGGGAGCGAAGGCGGTGTCCTTTTGTACGCCGCCGATGTCACCGACCACGCCGAAGCGGCCGAGCGCCTGCGTACCAGCGAACGCCGCCACCGCGAAACGGCCGTCACCCTCCAGCGCTCCCTGCTCCCGCAGGAGCTGGAGCAGCCCGACGACCTGCGGATCGCCGCCACGTACCAGCCCGGCGGCACGGACGCGGCGGTCGGCGGCGACTGGTACGACGTCATCACTCTCGGCGCGGGCCGCACCGCCCTCGTCATCGGAGACGTGATGGGCCGCGGGGTGCGCGCCGCCGCGGTGATGGGCCAGCTCCGCACGGCCGTGCGCGCCTACGCCCGTCTCGACCTCCCGCCGCACGAGGTGCTCCAGCTGCTCGACGGGCTCGCCGCGGAGATCGACGCCAGCCAGATCGCCACCTGCGCCTACGCGGTCCACGATCCGAACGAGGGCCGGCTCGTCTACGCCTCCGCCGGCCACCTCCCGATCCTCGTGCGCGACCAGGACGGCACGGTCCACCGTGCAGAGGACCCGACCGGACCGCCACTCGGCACCGGTGGCTGGATCCACACCTCCGGCACGATCGCGCTGCCGCCCGGCTCCACCGCCGTCCTCTACACGGACGGTCTCGTCGAACGCCGCAGCGAGGACATCGACGAAGGGGTCGCCGCCCTGGAGCGCGCCCTCTCCGGTGCCAAGGGGTCCCCGCAGGTGGTCTGCGACCGTCTGATCCGCTCCCTCGGAGTCACGGCCGAACACGACGACGACGTGGCCGTGCTGGTGGTCCAGCACCCGGCCCGCACAGGGACGAACGCGGAGCTTTTCCACAACGCCTCGCTCGATCTGCTCGGCGGCATCGAAGCGGCCCCGCGCGCCCGCGCCTTCGCGACCGGCGTCCTCACGTCGTGGCGCTTCCCGGTCGAGCTGTGCGATCTGGGCGTCCTGGCCGCCAGCGAACTGGTGGCGAACTCCCTCCAGCACGGAACCCCGCCGATGCGCCTGGGCCTGCGCCGCACCGACCGCCGCCTGATCATCGAGGTGACCGACGGCGACGACCACCTGCCGCGCCGCCGCCGCGCCGAACCGGCGGACGAGTCGGGCCGCGGCATCTCCATCGTCGCGACGATCGCCTCGTCCTGGGGCAGCCGCCGCACACCGGGCGGCGGCAAAGCGGTCTGGTGCGAGTTCGCGCTGCCTCAGTGAGCGTCAGCGGGTGACGTCACCGAGCTGCAGCGGGCTCGGCCACCATCCCGGCCTCCGGCAGTGACACGGCCACCACCCGCGACGGCGTCGCCGCGAGCGAAGGCTGGTCCTGTACGGGGGTGAGTTGGCGGCCCAGCCGCAGCGCGAGCACGGTGATGCCCAGCGAGAACAGCACGAACGTCACGATGTACGGCCCGTGCAGCGAAGCCCCCATCGGCCCGCCCACAGCCGGGCCGACCGCCAGTGCAAGCTGCTTGACCAGGGCGAACGCCGAGTTGTACTGACCGACCATCGACTCCGGGGCAAGATCGGCGACCAGCGGCGCCACCGTCGGCGACAGCATCGACTCGCCGAGTCCGAACAGTGCGTACGTCGAGATCATCGCGGCCGTCGCCATGGTCTGGCTGCCGTGCCCGAGCCCCGCGTACCCCGCCACGATCCAGGCGAACGCCCAGATCAGGCCGACCGAGGCGATGACCCGGCTGCGCTTGCGTCGCTCGACCAGCCGCAGCACGACGAACTGCGCCACGACGATGACCGCGGTGTTGGCAGCAAGGGCGATACCCAGCGTCGAGGGCTCGATCCCGGCAGCCTCGGTGCCGTACGCCGCGAGACCGGACTCGAACTGCCCGTAACAGGCGAAGAACAGCACAAAGCCCAGCACACACAGCTGAACCATGGCCCGGTGCGACAGCAGCGCCTGCAGCCCGCCCTTCGCGGTGGACCCGTCGGTGGGCCGGGCGTCCGCGATCGCAGGAGTACGAGGCATCCGCACCGTCACGGCTACGACGCCGAGCACGATGAACATCGCCGCCTCGATCAGGAACAGCAGCGTGAAGGTCTCCGGCCGACGCGTGTCCACGATCTGCCCGCCGACCAGTCCACCGATGCCGAGCCCCAGGTTCTGCAGAAAGAACTGCATGGCGAAGGCTCGTGTACGGGTGGCTGTGCTGGAGCACCAGACGAGCATGGTGGCGAGCGCCGGCGACATGACGGCCGTGCCCGCGCCGAGCACGGCCGCAGACAGCACGGCGGTCGTCACATTCGACGAAAGGCCGAGGGCCGCCGCCCCCACGGACGCGACCACGGCGGCGACGATCAGCACCGGCATCGGACCGCGCCGGTCGATGGCCCGTCCGGTGAACGGCAGGACAGCCAGCGCAGCCATGGCGAAGACCGCCAGCACGACTCCCGCCGTACCGGCGCCCAGATCCCGCACCTGCGCCACGTAGACGTACAGATACGGAACGGTGAACCCCACACCGAACGCGCTCAGCGCGCTCCCCAGCTGGATCCGCCGCAGCGCTGCGCCCATTTCCCTGGTCACACTCACCTACCTCAAGCTCACGAAGGACTCACGTCCAAAGACTTCAACAGTAAAGTTAGAGCTTCAACAGTACAGACCGAAGGACTTCGACGCCAATGAAAGGCGTGCCATACTGCCCGCCATGTCTGACACCACCGAGCCCTCCGGCCTCCAGGAGCCGAGCCTCGACGAGCAGATCGCGGCCTATCAGCGCGAGTTCCGGGACCTGGACCCCCAGGTCGAGCAGGTCGTCTCGGCCCTCGGCCGGCTGAACCGTCGGATGAACGTCGGCTACGGACGCCAGCTGGCCGACCTCGGCATCAGCAACGCCGAGTGGGAGGTCCTCAAGACCCTGGTCGTGGCGGGCTCCCCCTACCGGCTGGGCCCGGGCGAGCTGGCCAAGCGCCTCGGCCTCACCCCGGCCGCGATGACCCACCGCATCGACCGCATGGCGGGCGAGGGCCTGGTCACCCGGGACAGGGACGAGAGCAACCGGGTGCGCGTCATCGTCGAGCTGACCGACGAAGGCCGTACGAAGTGGCTGGAGGCGATGCGCATGGCGTCCGCCTTCGAGGAGGACCTGCTCCAGGACCTCTCGGGCGACGAACGCGGAGCCCTCGGCGAGATGCTGATCCGCCTGCTGCGCCGGGTGGAACATGCCCAGCCGGACGCCGGCGGCCGCCTCACCGACCTGGACTGAACCCACGCCGGGCGAGGGGGAAAACGGCTTGACCTGGCGGAGTTGACACACCCCCCGCCGATCCGTAAGGTTCTTCGAGTTGTCACGGAGCCGGAACGGTTCTGCGGCAGCCGATCCCGCCGCAAATGCGGCAACCAAAACTCTGCACGATCTCCCACTCGGGACGATTTCGGCATGCCGGAATTCATTTCGAAGGCTCGATTATGAGCCGCCGGGAAAATCCGCTAGAGTTTGGACGTCGGAACGGCCCAACAGCCGGGAAGACAAATCCCGCTGACTGGGAATCAGGCCCGAAAGGATCTGATAGAGTCGGACTCGCCGGAAAGGGAAACGCGAAAGCGAAAACCTGGAAAGCAGAACCCGCTTCGACCGGGAATCGGACACGAAAGAGTCTGATAGAGTCGGAAACGCAAGACCGAAGGGAAAAGCCCGGAGGAAAGCCCGAGAGGGTGAGTACAAAGGAAGCGTCCGTTCCTTGAGAACTCAACAGCGTGCCAAAAGTCAACGCCAGATATGTTGATACCCCGGCCTGCTTCGGCAGGTTGGTGGTTCCTTTGAAAGTCCTGCCGGGCTCTTGTGGTTCCGGTAGGCAATTACACAGCGAGGACGCTGTGGACGGTCGGTCTTATTCCGGCTGATCGTCCCGCTCTCGTGATGTGTCTCCCGATTACGGGAAAACATTCACGGAGAGTTTGATCCTGGCTCAGGACGAACGCTGGCGGCGTGCTTAACACATGCAAGTCGAACGATGAAGCCCTTCGGGGTGGATTAGTGGCGAACGGGTGAGTAACACGTGGGCAATCTGCCCTTCACTCTGGGACAAGCCCTGGAAACGGGGTCTAATACCGGATAACACTCTGTCCCGCATGGGACGGGGTTGAAAGCTCCGGCGGTGAAGGATGAGCCCGCGGCCTATCAGCTTGTTGGTGGGGTGATGGCCTACCAAGGCGACGACGGGTAGCCGGCCTGAGAGGGCGACCGGCCACACTGGGACTGAGACACGGCCCAGACTCCTACGGGAGGCAGCAGTGGGGAATATTGCACAATGGGCGAAAGCCTGATGCAGCGACGCCGCGTGAGGGATGACGGCCTTCGGGTTGTAAACCTCTTTCAGCAGGGAAGAAGCGAGAGTGACGGTACCTGCAGAAGAAGCGCCGGCTAACTACGTGCCAGCAGCCGCGGTAATACGTAGGGCGCAAGCGTTGTCCGGAATTATTGGGCGTAAAGAGCTCGTAGGCGGCTTGTTGCGTCGGTTGTGAAAGCCCGGGGCTTAACCCCGGGTCTGCAGTCGATACGGGCAGGCTAGAGTGTGGTAGGGGAGATCGGAATTCCTGGTGTAGCGGTGAAATGCGCAGATATCAGGAGGAACACCGGTGGCGAAGGCGGATCTCTGGGCCATTACTGACGCTGAGGAGCGAAAGCGTGGGGAGCGAACAGGATTAGATACCCTGGTAGTCCACGCCGTAAACGTTGGGAACTAGGTGTTGGCGACATTCCACGTCGTCGGTGCCGCAGCTAACGCATTAAGTTCCCCGCCTGGGGAGTACGGCCGCAAGGCTAAAACTCAAAGGAATTGACGGGGGCCCGCACAAGCAGCGGAGCATGTGGCTTAATTCGACGCAACGCGAAGAACCTTACCAAGGCTTGACATATACCGGAAAGCATCAGAGATGGTGCCCCCCTTGTGGTCGGTATACAGGTGGTGCATGGCTGTCGTCAGCTCGTGTCGTGAGATGTTGGGTTAAGTCCCGCAACGAGCGCAACCCTTGTTCTGTGTTGCCAGCATGCCCTTCGGGGTGATGGGGACTCACAGGAGACTGCCGGGGTCAACTCGGAGGAAGGTGGGGACGACGTCAAGTCATCATGCCCCTTATGTCTTGGGCTGCACACGTGCTACAATGGCCGGTACAATGAGCTGCGATGCCGCGAGGCGGAGCGAATCTCAAAAAGCCGGTCTCAGTTCGGATTGGGGTCTGCAACTCGACCCCATGAAGTCGGAGTTGCTAGTAATCGCAGATCAGCATTGCTGCGGTGAATACGTTCCCGGGCCTTGTACACACCGCCCGTCACGTCACGAAAGTCGGTAACACCCGAAGCCGGTGGCCCAACCCCTTGTGGGAGGGAGCTGTCGAAGGTGGGACTGGCGATTGGGACGAAGTCGTAACAAGGTAGCCGTACCGGAAGGTGCGGCTGGATCACCTCCTTTCTAAGGAGCATCTAGATTCCGCAAGGAATCCAGAGCCACTACGTCGGCAAATGTTCGACGGTGGTCAGCTCATGGGTGGAACGTTGACTATTCGGCACGACAGGTTTTTTTCACTAGTACTGCTTCGGCGTGGAACGTGAGGAATGGTCGGTCGTGTCGGGCACGTTGTTGGGTATCTGAGGGTACGGCCGTGATGGTCGCCTTCAGTTGCCGGCCCCAGTGAACTCGCCCTTAGGGGTGGGGTGATGGGTGGCTGGTCGTTGTTTGAGAACTGCACAGTGGACGCGAGCATCTGTGGCCAAGTTTTTAAGGGCGCACGGTGGATGCCTTGGCACCAGGAACCGATGAAGGACGTGGGAGGCCACGATAGGCCCCGGGGAGCTGTCAACCGAGCTTTGATCCGGGGGTGTCCGAATGGGGAAACCCGGCAGTCGTCATGGGCTGTCACCCGCTGCTGAACACATAGGCAGTGTGGAGGGAACGAGGGGAAGTGAAACATCTCAGTACCCTCAGGAAGAGAAAACAACCGTGATTCCGGGAGTAGTGGCGAGCGAAACTGGATGAGGCCAAACCGTATGCGTGTGATACCCGGCAGGGGTTGCGCATGCGGGGTTGTGGGATCTCTTTTTCACAGTCTGCCGGCTGTGAGGCGAGTCAGAAACCGTTGATGTAGGCGAAGGACATGCGAAAGGTCCGGCGTAGAGGGTAAGACCCCCGTAGCTGAAACATCAACGGCTCGTTTAAGAGACACCCAAGTAGCACGGGGCCCGAGAAATCCCGTGTGAATCTGGCGGGACCACCCGCTAAGCCTAAATATTCCCTGGTGACCGATAGCGGATAGTACCGTGAGGGAATGGTGAAAAGTACCGCGGGAGCGGAGTGAAATAGTACCTGAAACCGTGTGCCTACAAGCCGTGGGAGCGTCGCTGTTGTTCTTCGGAGCAACAGTCGTGACTGCGTGCCTTTTGAAGAATGAGCCTGCGAGTTTGCGGTGTGTTGCGAGGTTAACCCGTGTGGGGAAGCCGTAGCGAAAGCGAGTCCGAATAGGGCGTTTTAGTAGCACGCTCAAGACCCGAAGCGGAGTGATCTAGCCATGGGCAGGTTGAAGCGGAGGTAAGACTTCGTGGAGGACCGAACCCACCAGGGTTGAAAACCTGGGGGATGACCTGTGGTTAGGGGTGAAAGGCCAATCAAACTCCGTGATAGCTGGTTCTCCCCGAAATGCATTTAGGTGCAGCGTCGTGTGTTTCTTGCCGGAGGTAGAGCACTGGATAGGCGATGGGCCCTACCGGGTTACTGACCTTAGCCAAACTCCGAATGCCGGTAAGTGAGAGCACGGCAGTGAGACTGTGGGGGATAAGCTCCATGGTCGAGAGGGAAACAGCCCAGAGCATCGACTAAGGCCCCTAAGCGTACGCTAAGTGGGAAAGGATGTGGAGTCGCAGAGACAACCAGGAGGTTGGCTTAGAAGCAGCCACCCTTGAAAGAGTGCGTAATAGCTCACTGGTCAAGTGATTCCGCGCCGACAATGTAGCGGGGCTCAAGCGTACCGCCGAAGTCGTGTCATTCCAGCATTAAGGGCCAACGCCTGCTGGGATGGGTAGGGGAGCGTCGTGTGCCGGGTGAAGCAGCCGCGGAAGCGAGTTGTGGACGGTTCACGAGTGAGAATGCAGGCATGAGTAGCGATACACACGTGAGAAACGTGTGCGCCGATTGACTAAGGGTTCCTGGGTCAAGCTGATCTGCCCAGGGTAAGTCGGGACCTAAGGCGAGGCCGACAGGCGTAGTCGATGGACAACCGGTTGATATTCCGGTACCCGCTTTGAAACGCCCAGTACTGAATCAGGCGATGCTAAGTCCGTGAAGCCGGCCCGATCTCTTCGGAGTTGAGGGTAGTGGTGGAGCCGACGAACCAGACTTGTAGTAGGTAAGCGATGGGGTGACGCAGGAAGGTAGTCCAGCCCGGGCGGTGGTAGTCCCGGGGTAAGGGTGTAGGGCGTGTGATAGGCAAATCCGTCACACATTAAGCCTGAGACCTGATGCCGAGCCGATTGTGGTGAAGTGGATGATCCTATGCTGTCGAGAAAAGCCTCTAGCGAGTTTCATGGCGGCCCGTACCCTAAACCGACTCAGGTGGTCAGGTAGAGAATACCGAGGCGTTCGGGTGAACTATGGTTAAGGAACTCGGCAAAATGCCCCCGTAACTTCGGGAGAAGGGGGGCCATCACTGGTGATTGGATTTACTCCATGAGCTGGGGGTGGCCGCAGAGACCAGCGAGAAGCGACTGTTTACTAAAAACACAGGTCCGTGCGAAGCCGTAAGGCGATGTATACGGACTGACGCCTGCCCGGTGCTGGAACGTTAAGGGGACCGGTTAGCTGACTTTCGGGTCGGCGAAGCTGAGAACTTAAGCGCCAGTAAACGGCGGTGGTAACTATAACCATCCTAAGGTAGCGAAATTCCTTGTCGGGTAAGTTCCGACCTGCACGAATGGCGTAACGACTTCTCGACTGTCTCAACCATAGGCCCGGTGAAATTGCACTACGAGTAAAGATGCTCGTTTCGCGCAGCAGGACGGAAAGACCCCGGGACCTTTACTACAGTTTGATATTGGTGTTCGGTTCGGCTTGTGTAGGATAGGTGGGAGACTTTGAAGCAGCCACGCCAGTGGTTGTGGAGTCGCCGTTGAAATACCACTCTGGTCGTGCTGGATGTCTAACCTGGGTCCGTGATCCGGATCAGGGACAGTGTCTGATGGGTAGTTTAACTGGGGCGGTTGCCTCCTAAAGAGTAACGGAGGCGCCCAAAGGTTCCCTCAGCCTGGTTGGCAATCAGGTGTTGAGTGTAAGTGCACAAGGGAGCTTGACTGTGAGACCGACGGGTCGAGCAGGGACGAAAGTCGGGACTAGTGATCCGGCAGTGGCTTGTGGAAGCGCTGTCGCTCAACGGATAAAAGGTACCCCGGGGATAACAGGCTGATCTTCCCCAAGAGTCCATATCGACGGGATGGTTTGGCACCTCGATGTCGGCTCGTCGCATCCTGGGGCTGGAGTCGGTCCCAAGGGTTGGGCTGTTCGCCCATTAAAGCGGTACGCGAGCTGGGTTTAGAACGTCGTGAGACAGTTCGGTCCCTATCCGCTGCGCGCGTAGGAATATTGAGAAGGGCTGTCCCTAGTACGAGAGGACCGGGACGGACGAACCTCTGGTGTGCCAGTTGTCCTGCCAAGGGCATGGCTGGTTGGCTACGTTCGGAAAGGATAACCGCTGAAAGCATCTAAGCGGGAAGCCTGCTTCGAGATGAGTATTCCCACCCCCTTTGAGGGGTTAAGGCTCCCAGTAGACGACTGGGTTGATAGGCCAGATGTGGAAGCCCGGCAACGGGTGGAGCTGACTGGTACTAATAGGCCGAGGGCTTGTCCTCAGTTGCTCGCGTCCACTGTGTTAGTTCTGAAATAACGAACGGCCGTGTTGTTGCCCGGTGTTGGTTAATTTCATAGTGTTTCGGTGGTCATTGCGTTAGGGAAACGCCCGGTTACATTCCGAACCCGGAAGCTAAGCCTTTCAGCGCCGATGGTACTGCAGGGGGGACCCTGTGGGAGAGTAGGACGCCGCCGAACAATTATTCCGGGAAAGCCCCGCACCTCTGGTGCGGGGCTTTTCTGCGTTTACGGGCCGGCCGTTTCCCGCCGCGGCGACCATACATAAGGGGTCGTGGTGGTGACTGCGTGGAAGCCCAGGCGGCGCAGGATCGGTGCGCTGTCGCTGGACGCGTCCACTTGCAGATATCTGACTCCGCGGGCTGCGGCGATGTGGGCGCGGGCGGCGACCAGAGCGCGGTAGATGCCCCGTCCGCGCCAGGCGGAGAGTGTCGAACCGCCCCACAGGCCGGCGAATTCGGTGCCCGTGCGGAAGACCAGCCAAGCCGCGGAGACGACTTCGCCGTCCGCCTCGGCGACCAGGACGACGAGGTCGTCCGGGGCAGCAGCGACGCGGCCCGCCAGGTCGTCACCGATCATGGTCAGGTCCTGGCCCCAGACAGTCGTTTCCAGTGCCGCAATGCGGTGCGTGTCCGCGCGTTCCGTGACCTGGCGGAGTACAACGCCGTCCGGGAGTACGGGCGGTGATGCCATGTCCTTGGCGCGGCCGATGAGGACGGTCTCCTCCGCCTCCGCTGCGAAGCCCGCGGCGCGCAGGCGATCGGTGAGGTCGGACGGCAGGTCGTGGCCGCGTATCTTCCACTCCACCGCCTCTCCCCGGGCGGCGAATCTGTCACGCTGACGGGCGATCAGTGCGTCGAGTTCGGCGCCGCGCACCTGCACGTCGCGCGGGGCGCTGATGAAACCGCGGAACTGGCCGACGGTCCGGGTCAGGGGGCCGTCCTGTTCGTAGGTGACCCCCGATGGAGGGGTGGGCGGCACACCCCTCATCTGATCGTCATAGGCCGAGAGCAGGCCGGCCATCTCGTCGTCGAACTTGTCATCCATGTCTGTCACGGGAGTAGACGGTACGAGCCGAGGTGCGGGGCGGGGGCAGGAATTCGATTGCTGGGAGACACGGGGAGGGGCAGGATCCGTGTATGAACTATGCGATTCGGCCCGTACGCGCCGAGGAATGGGCACTCGCCAAGGAGCTCCGGCTCGCCGCTCTGCAGGATCCTGTGGCGCCGGTGGCTTTTCTGGAGACGTACGAGCAGGCCGTGGCCCAGCCCGACGAGTTCTGGCAGGGCCGCACGGCCGGTGGGGCCGAGGCCAGTGGTGACGAGGTGCGTCAGTTCGTCGCCGAGGCACCCGACGGGAGCTGGGCGGGGTCGATCACCGTGCTTGTCGAGCGGCCGGACGATGATCTGCGGTTCGGTGAACCGGCCAAGGTCCACCAGGCTCATGTGGTCGGTGTGTTCGTGAGGCCGGAGGCGCGGGGCGGCGGACTGGCCGAGCAGTTGTTCCGGGCCGGGGTCGAATGGGCGTGGTCACTGGGCGAGCCGCGGATCGAGCGGGTGCGGCTGTACGTGCACGAGAACAATCCGCGGGCCGCTGCCTTCTACCGGCGGTTCGGTTTCGCACCGAGCGGGGAGACCGTTGCCGTACCGGGCGATCCGACGGCGCTGGAGCTCGAGTACGAGATCGTCCGCCCTGTCTGACGTCCTCAGTGCTGGTTCGGCCCGCTGTCGCCCCGGACCGGATTCGGCCGGTTCAGGGGCTGCCGTCTGAAATCCCGGTCCTGGCCGCAGGTCCGGCCACCGTGTTACGGCTGGAGCGGGGACGTCCAGCGGGCTCGGGCCTGTTCCTGCGAGCGGAGCAGGACCAGCGTCGGGAGGGCCTGGTCCTGGTTCGTCGAGACCAGCTCCGGGAGCTGGGGGAGAGGCGCCACAGCCGCGACGTCGTCGAGGACGAGCGTCATTGGTGGGTCGAGCCGACCGTCGGTTGACCGTGCGGCCATGCGGCGGCCGTGCTCGACCACGTGTGAGGCGAGGGCGGTGAGCAGCGGCATCGCACCCGGTCCGGAGCGAGGATCCTCGATGGGTTCACCGACCACATAAAGAGTGCCCCCTTCGCCCGCAAAAGATTCCAGCGCGAGCGAATCGGATCGGTTCGGCGTGCAGGCGTCGCGGATGTGGACCGAGGAGAGTGCGGCGAACGCCCGTACCGTCAGCTCCTGTGCCATTTCCCGGCGTTCGGGATGGCCGGTGAGCGCGGACTCCAGCAGGCCGGCGAGTCCGGAGGCGGCCTTGGTGTGGGTGCGGAGGAGTCGTACCGGTTCATGGGCGTTGCCACCGAGGGCCCAGCGGTGGACCTGGCGGAACGGCCGACCGTCTATGGCGGCGGCGTGCAGCCAGCACTGGAGGAGGGTCTCCGCGGTCTCGGCCGTCATCGCGTCGATACGGGCCTGCGGCCGGACCGGGGCGAGGAGGGCGATGGCGCGGGCGGCTGCGGTGTCCGGTGCTTCGCACCCGGCGGTGGGGGACCAGTGGAGGCGGGCCGGGGTGTCGCAGAGGTGGCCCGGGTCGTAGACGAGGACCGGGCCGAGCTTGGCGCGGGCGTCCTTCGTCTCCTCCCAGACGGTGGGGTCGGATGTGACGACGAGGGCGGGTCCGTCGGCCTCCCGGATGGCCTGCACGACGGTGGGGCGACGGGTGGCGGCCGGGCCGTAGACGACGAGGGGCGTGCGCGGGGAGGGGACGACCGGGGTGAGGGGGAGGAGCTCTGTCCGGGGAGCGGCCTCGGTCGGCGCTTCTGTTGCTGTGGCCGTGGTCGCGGGGGCCGGCTCAGGGGCAGGGGCAGGGGACGGCATCGCGGGGGCGATTGCTTCCACCGATTCGACCGCGGCGGGCTCTGCGCGCTGAGCGTGCTCCGCGTAACGCTCGGCATGACGTTCCTGACGGCGCTCTTCCCGCCGACGTGCGCGTACCACTCGCCAGCGGGTCACCACGCCCATCACGAACACCGTCAGCACCATGAGCACCATGAGCTCGCCGATGAACAGGCCCCAGAACAGCCCGTATCCGGAGAGATCGCCCGCCGGTGTGCCGGGCCAGGCGGCGGTCATGTCGTGCGGGGACGCCGCCAGCCGGCGCATAGCCAGTGGGGTCTCGGTGAAGGTGACGCCCTTCGGCCAGGCGCCGTGCGTGAACAGTCCGGACAGGCCGGTGGCCGTCCAGACGAGGATCGTCAGCCCGAGCAGGAAGCCCAGCAGGCCGACCAGCAGACCGTCCGGGACACCGCCGGTGCCGCCGGTGCTCGTCCCGGCCTGCTGTTCTGTGCGTCCCGCCATGTCATGCCACCGTTGACTCGGACGACTCGTTCAGTCGTTGCTGGTGCTCGATGCGTGCCGCGCGCTGCTCCGCCTCCAGCTCCGCGGCTCGTACGTCCTCCGGCAGGAGATCTGCGGCCGAGGACTCGGTCATGGCGCGGTCGGTGTAGACGAGGGGGCGCTCCGCCTCGGTGATCAGGTGTTTGACGACCTGGACGTTGCCGTTGACGTCCCATACCGCGATGCCGGGGGTGAGGGTGGGAATGATCTCGACCGCCCAGCGGGGCAGGCCGAGTACGCGCCCGGTCGCTCTGGCCTCGTCGGCCTTCTGCGCGTAGATCGTCCGGGTCGAGGCCATCTTCAGGATCGCCGCGGCCTCGCGTGCCGCGGCCCCGTCGACCACGTCGCTGAGGTGGTGGACCACGGCGACGAACGACAGGCCCAGCCGTCGGCCGAACTTCAGGAGGCGCTGGAAGAGCTGGGCGACGAACGGGGAGTTGATGATGTGCCAGGCCTCCTCGACCAGGAAGATGCGTTTCTTCCGGTCGGGCCTGATCCAGGTGTGTTCCAGCCATACGCCGACGATCGCCATCAGGATCGGCATGGCGATCGAGTTCCGGTCGATGTGCGACAGGTCGAAGACGATCAGCGGAGCGTCCAGGTCGATGCCGGCCGAGGTCGGGCCGTCGAACATGCCACGCAGGTCACCGTCGACCAGCCGGTCCAGGACAAGGGCGACATCGAGGCCCCAGGCCCGTACGTCGTCTATGTCGACGTTCATCGCCTCGGCGGACTCGGGCTCCGGGTGGCGCAGTTGCTCGACAATGTCGGTGAGCACCGGCTGCCGGTCGGTGATCGTCTGGTTGACGTAGGCGTGCGCGACCTTCAGCGCGAAGCCGGAGCGCTCGTCGAGGCCGTGGCCCATCGCGACTTCGATGATCGTACGGAGCAGGGCGAGCTGACCGGTCGTGGTGATCGAGGGGTCGAGCGGGTTGAGCCGGATGCCGCCGTTCAGGGCCGCGGTCGGGTCGAGCCGGATGGGGGTGAGGCCGAGCTCCTGGGCGATGAGGTTCCACTCGCCGACGCCGTCCTCGCCCTGCGCGTCGAGGACGACGACCTGGCGGTCGCGGAACCTGAGCTGGCGGAGCACGTACGTCTTCTCCAGCGCGGACTTGCCGTTTCCGGACTCCCCGAGCACGAGCCAGTGCGGGGCGGGGAGCTGCTGTCCGTACAGCTGGAAGGGGTCGTAGATGTAGCCCTTGCCGGAGTACACCTCGCGGCCGATGATCACGCCTGAGTCGCCGAGGCCGGGGGCCGCGGTGGGCAGGTAGACGGCCTGGGCCTGCCCGGTCGAGGTTCGTACGGGCAGCCTGGTCGTCTCCACCTTCCCGAAGAGGAAGGAGGTGAAGGCATCCGACAACGCGGACAGAGGATCTCGCATGGCGTGACTGCCCTCTCGGTTAGCGACGGATGCCGGTGGCGAACGGCAGCGTGTTCACAAAGGCGCGGTGGTGCTCGCGGTCGCACCACTCCAGCTTCAGGTACGACTTGCCGGCCGAGGCCCGGATCGTCCGCTTGTCGCGGGCGAGAGCCTCGGGTGATCGCGACGACACGGTGATGTACCCCACGAGATTCACGCCGGCCGCGCCGCTCGCGAGATCTTCACCCCGCTGGTCGAGCCTGCCGTGGGCGGCGATGTCGCGCGGGTCGACGGTCCGGTTCATCTTGGCCTGGCGGCTCGCCTCGGCCTCGTCGTTCGTCTTCTCCGTGAGCATCCGCTCGATGGCGACCTCGGTGGGTTCGAGGTCCATGCAGACCGCGACGGTACGGATGACGTCCGGGGTGTGTACGAGGAGAGGGGCCAGGAAGTTGACGCCGACAGGCGTCATCGGCCATTCCTTCACCCATGCCGTGGCGTGGCACCAGGGCGCGCGGGTCGTCGACTCGCGGGTCTTGGCCTGCAGGAACGTCGGCTCGACGGCGTCCAGCTCGGCGGGCCAGGCGTTGCGCTTCGTCATCGCCTGGATGTGGTCGATGGGGTGGTCGGGGTCGTACATCGAGTGCACGAGCGAGGCGAGCCGGCTCTGGCCGAGCGGCTGGCGTACCCGGATGTCCGCCTCGGCGAGGCGGGCGCAGATGTCGGTCAGTTCGCGCGCCATGACGACGGCGAGGCCAGCGTCCCGGTCGAGCTTGCGGCCGGCCTGCGGGCGGGCGGCGCGGGCCATGGCGTTCGCCTCGGCGGCCAGTTCGCGGTTGAAGTGCATGCAGGCGACGAGGTAGGCACGGTGCTGTTCGCTGGAGGTGGAGACCATCGACTGGAGCTGGTCGTACGACTCCTGCAGCCAGCCCGGGGCCGCCTTGTCGCCGCGCTGGGCGACGTCCTTGGCGTGTGCGTCGGGGTCGGCGGGGAGGGTGCGGGCCAGCATCTGAATGCGGGTCACGAAGCCGTCGCCGTTGGCCACATGCTTGAGGAGTGTGCCGAAGCGGTCGACCAGTGCCTCCTGGTCCTCGCTGTCGCGCAGCCCGACGCCGGGCCCCTCGATCTCGATCGCCGCGGTGACGGTGCGGCGGTCGGCGTGCAGCAGTACGGCGATCTCGTCCGGGCCGAAGGGCGCGGCAAGCCAGTTGATCCGGCCGATGCCGGGGGGCGGCCCGATCTCGACCTCGCGGCCGTCGGCCCGTACGCCCGCTTCCATGGCGGCGGAACGGTATGTGGTGCCGCGGCGCAGGGACCGCTTGAAGCTGCGGTTGATCTCAAACCATTTGTAGAAGGTGCGGTGCTTGTACGGGACGTACACCATGGCCAGCGCCATCAGCGGGAAGCCCGTGAGCAACACGATCCGCAGGGACAGGACGGGGACGATCAGCCCGCTCATCATGCCGAGGAACGCGCCGACGATGATCAGCGCGATCTCGCCGGTCTCGCGGTTCTTGCCGACGATCGCGTTCGGCCGGGCCCGGCCGATGAGATACGTACGGCGAGGCGTGACCGGATGGGACTGGGTCGTCAACGCCCTCCACCTCCTGTGCGGTTGTTACCTGAGTTGCCTGTACCGCCGCCTCGGGTGGCGCGGCTGCTGTGTGGGGTGCCCGAGGTGGGTCCCGATCCGCTGCGGGGCGGAGGTGCGGCGGAGGAGACGGATCCGCCGCCGACCCCGCTCCCGGCGCTGTTACGGGAGCTGTGTGCGGCAACCCCGCCGCTGACCGGGTTGGCGGGCCTGCCACCACTGTTGCCGCCGCCCTGTCCACCGCCGTCTCCGCCGCTGCGGCTGCTGTGGGTCTTGATGCCCTGGGAGACGAGAGCGGCAGGGGAGCTGATCAGGGCGGCGGCCTGGGCGCCGTCGGTGGCCTGCTTACGGTTGGTGCGGGCGCCCTGGATCTCGTCGCCGAAGCCAGGGACGAAGCGGTAGATCATTGCCGAGGCGAAGATTGCGAGCAGGATGATGGCGAGGCCGGAGACGACGGCGGAGAACGCGTTCGGTCCCCCGTCGGAGGAGAGCGCGCCGGCCAGCCCGAGCACGATGACGATGACCGGCTTCACCATGATCACCGCGATCATGATGCCTGCCCAGCGGCGGACGTGGCCCCACATGTTCTTGTCGACGAGACCCGAATAGACGACTACGCCGAGCAGGGCGCCGACGTACAGCAGGGCTGCCCGGATCACGAGTTCCAGCCAGAGCACGCCCGCGGCGAGGATCGACACGAGCGAGACGACGATCAGCATGATCGGCCCGCCGCCGATGTCGGAGCCCTTGCTCAGCGCCTCGGCGAACGACCCGAAGAAGACATCGGTCTGCCCGCCGGAGGAGGACGCGATGACGTCGGTGACCCCGTCGGTCGCCGAGACGACCGTGTAGAGGATGAGCGGCGTGAACGCGGACGCGAGCACGGTCAGCCAGAGGAACCCGACAGCCTCGGAGATCGCGGTGGCCACCGGAACGCCACGGATGGCGCGCTTGGCGACGGCGAGCAGCCAGAGGACGAGGGTGAGCACGGTGGAGGCGGCGAAGATGACGGCGTACTGCTGCAGGAACTTGGGGTTCGTGAAGTCGACGTTCGCGGTGCCTTTGACTGCGTCGCTGAGCTTGCCGACGATCCAGGCTGCGGCGTCGGCGCAGCCGCGGGCGAGGGAGGACAGGGGGTCGAGGGCGTTGGCGGCGTCGTCGGGAGAGGTGGTGCTGGGGCTGCCGGCGTCGCCGTTTTCGCAATACTGCTTGGCAGGCCCGATGAGCAGGTCGCAGGCCTTGTTGCTCGCGCTTGGTGAAGGGGTCGGCGACGGACTGGGTGCCGCTACGGCGCGAGCCGAGAAGAGGACTGCAGCGGTCTGTACGGCCGTCAGCACGGTGATGAGGGAGCGGGCGCGAAGACGAGGCCTACCTGGCATAAGTGAAGCCCCCATACTCCTCGACAGCCTTGCTGATCTCGTCCGAACTGGAGGCTGTGACATCCCCTGGGACAGGGGCTGGGCCATCCTTCTGGGAGTCACTGGTCGCCCTCCAGCCGTCGGCCGTCCACGTCAGTTCGACGGTCCAGGTCTTCCAGGTAGTACTCACGGGATCTGTCGACCCGGGTCCGGACATACCGATCAGTCCCGTGTACCAGACGGCGACCTTGGCTGTGTCGTCGCTGTAGGACTCCAGCTTCGTACCAACGGGGATTGTTCGTGAGACGAAGGTGCTGCCCTGCGGCGCGTTCCCATCAGCATCGAGACCGAGCTTTGCGAGGAAGTCACCCGAGTACGCGGCATCCTGCGGGTCTCTGAGCTTTCCGGCTGCCTCAGTTGTGTAGATGGCGTCCACGATCGCGTGGCGACTGTCCTTCTTGAACATGTCTACGGAACCGAGCGCCACCGCGAAGTTGGACGCCGCGCTCTGCGCACCCTGCTCATCGTGCGCGAACCCCGAAGGGACCTCGCCGTTCTTCCCCGTTACCGGCTTCGTGCCCGTCGCCGCGGTGGGGGCCGCCCCCGCCTTGTTGCCTCCGCTCCTGCCCGAGGAGCCGCCGTCGTCACCGCCCCCGCCCCGGTTCGCGAACGCGATAGCCGCGACGAGCAGAACGACCACACCGACCACCGTGATCAGGGATCGCGAGCTGCGGGCCGGGCGGCGGCTGCCGTATCCGTCGCCGCCTGTGCCGTCGGCGAATCGGGTACGAGTCTGGCGCGTACCGCCGAGGGTGCTGTATCCATCATCTGTACGGCCCGAGCGCGAATCGCTGCCGTAGCCGTCGTCGCCGAGACTCATGCCGCGTAGGCCCCCTCAACCATGTGCGATTCCGCGTGGTACGACGGTAGCCGTACTGGTTCCCGCGTGGGCGCGGTGTGGTGACTCGACATCAGGGAGACGCAACCTTTGTCGGTGGGCACGACGGACGGGTGGTGTGGGAGCGGAACCGGGGCGAGGACGGAGCACCCGGGCAGGCTGACGGGTGGTTAGATGGCCATGCCGTAGACGATGGTGAACAGGGTCCCCAGCGATCCGATGATGAACACACCGGTCAAACCGGCAACAATCAGACCCTTGCCCTGCTCCGCGCTGAACGTGTCGCGCAGTGCCGTCGCGCCGATGCGCTGCTTGGCCGCTCCCCAGATGGCGATGCCGAAGCAGAGCAGGATGGCAACGGCCATGACGACCTCGATCATCACCTTGGCTTCGTCGCCCAGGGCTCCGAACGGCCCCCACTTGGGTGCGATGCCGTTGATGATGGTGCTGATACCGCCCTTATCAGTGTCAGCTGCCAGGACCATGTAAGTCACCGCCCCTGTTGGGTAGTTCACTGCCCCTGCCACATGGCACGGGTCGCTCTCTATCTTCGCTGATGAAACCGTCCTGGTACGACGACTTGGCGGCTCTCTTTCATGGGATCTCGCACGTTTGACCGGTCCGACCGCTCTGACCTGCGGATCGAATCCGTGTGTGACCACATATATATGGTTACTCTGTGTATCACGGAGGGTGACCCCGGGCAACGATCGGCATCCCGCCACCCTGGCCGAGGCCCCCCTCCCTTCCGTAACTGCACCCATCAGGGCAGGCAGTTTGAGGGGTGGTCAGAGAATGGGGCGGCGGGGACCCGGCGGACGGGGCGGTGTCGTCCAGGTCCTCGGCGGCCGGAAGTCGCACCAGGAGCCGTCGAAGGGAAAGGTTCCGGCCTCGGCGAGCCGTGCGACTCGTGTGCCCTCGGCGCGGATGGCCGCCGCTTCATCGGCCGACCAGTAGACGGGGTGGCCGGTCTTCTCGGCGAAGGACTCCTCGTCCTTCCACTGCCACGACCGGTCCGGCGCCACATTGATGTCGAGCTCGTGGTCGGCGATGTCGATGTCGTCGCCGTGGTGGACGCGGCGCTCCAGATTCACGTACCAACCACGGAACTTCCCCCTGCGGCCGAAGAGCCAGAGTACGGAATGTGCGGCTCCGGTGGGCTGGTAGAACAGGGCGCTGCCCATCGGCCAGCGGCCGGGGACCACTGGGTATCCGGCGGCGGGTCGGTCGTCCGGGGCGATGTCGCGAAGATGTGCGCCGCCCGGGAGCTCCGTGCGCCACATGGGCGCGCCTGTCTCCATCCACACCAGCTGGCCCTCGTCCGTGCGCTCGACGAGGCGTACGGGTACCGAGGCACTCAAGTGCCCGCCGATGAAGAAGTTCCAGTGCAGAATCTGGCCCGGTACGTCTTCCGTGATGTTTATCGAGCGCGCGAGACGGTTCATGGATCAGTCCTTGCTGCCGGGGCCTGACGGTGACGATGTGCTCTGTTGTGCCCGGACAGCAGCGAGTTCAATGCGCGGACGGGTTCGTTGCGTAGTGAATATGCGCTGGTCGGGCGAACAGGGAACAGTCCCGAACAGTTCCGGAGACGCAGCCAGTGGGTGGCGCATTGCCGTCAGGAGAAGTAACGCTCCTGGTACCACCGGTACCCCTGCCGCCGGGACTCGGCGATCGGACCCGGGCACGCTGCCACCCGGCAAGCTGTTCCGCACGCCGGTTCGCGCGGTCCGGCAGGCCGGCGCCGAGCAATCAGGACGGCTCGGCCGGGCCCTGGTTGTCGAGTGCGGCGAAGTGGTCGAACTCGCCGGCTACGACGCCCTTGGTGAAGGCCTCCCATTTCGTCCGGGTGGTCGTGACGATGTTGGTCGGGTCGCTGGTCTCTCGAAGGTGGACGAGCCCGTCGGGGCCGAAGGCGAGCTCGATCCAGGGGCCGGGGCCCTCTTCGCCCTCGGGGGCGGCGCGGACCCAGGCGAGTTCGGCGGGAATCGCCCGGTCAGTCATGGTGCGCGGTGTCCTTGACCGTCCGGACGAGGGCGGCCCAGGCGGCGGGGGTGGTGCGGAGTATCGCGCCGGTGGGGTCGCTGCTCTCCGTGACATTGATCGTGTCGTCGTGGGCGGCGACGTGTATGCAGGCCTCGCCTTGCGCGCAGTAGGACGACCTCTGCCAGGTGGATGTGGCCATCTCTGTTCCTTTCACAGGTCTTGGGCGATGTTGTGGACAAGTTCTCGCGACTGCTCAGGGCTCAGCGCAGCCGCGTCGAGCCGATCGAGTAGGAGGCGGTACTGCGACAGCTGGGCCTCGGAGTCGATGAACACCGGGCCGTGGGACTGGTCGAGCTGGGCGGTATCGAGTGCGGGCACCGGTCCGCGTACGTAGTACAGCGACTGTCCCGATCCGGGGTAGTACGTGGCTTCGAACGGGATCGCGCGCATGGTCACGTGGGTTTGTTCGCTCACCTTCAGCAAGTGCTGAAGCTGGGCGCGGGCCACATCTGGGCCCCCGAACCGCATGCGGAGCGCAGCTTCATGAATGACCGCGTGGTAGGGGGCGGCGTCCTGCCCGTACAGCACCGCTTGGCGTTTGATGCGGTACGAGACGCGGTGCTCGATCTCAGGCGGTGACATCTCGGGCACGGCCTGCCGGTAGATCTCCCGAGCGTGATCGACCGTCTGCAGCAGCCCAGGGATGTGGATGCTGTGCGCCGCGTGGAGGCTGGTGCCGTGGTGCTCGATCTCGGCGAGGTCGAGGAGTTTGGGCGGCAGGATGTCCCGGTACTCCTCCCACCAGCCACGTTTGCGGTCACCAGTCATGGCGACCAGAGCTTCGATCAGCGTTGGATCCGTGCACGAGTAGGTCTGGGCCATGACCCGTACGCGGTCGGCGCTCACCCCGAATCGCGCCACTTCGATGTTGCTCAACTGCCCGGAACTGGTGCCGAGGAGATCTGCTGCCTGCGTGGTGGTCATCCCGGCCCGCTCCCGCAGTTTGCGCAACTCGGCGCCGAGTCGGGTGCGGCGCGCGGTAGGGGCGGCCCTGCCTGCCATCTCGAACTCTCCTCAGAAATCTATCGAGTTGGTCTGTCACTCACACGAGTGGATCTCTTCAAGGATTCCGGTCAACGGGTGCAAAGAATCCTTGCGAAGCCTAGTCTCTGATCCAGGCCACCCGCCCGGAAGTACCCCGCTCGACGGAGCGGCCTCGTCACCGGGCAACCAGAAACGCACGATCCAACTTCCCTCCGCGATCGGAGACTTCCATGGTTCCGGCCACCGTAACGCCGCCCTGGACGTACACCCTGCAACTCCCACAGGATCCCCGTGCCCCCGGCGTAGCCCGCACCACCCTCCGTACCGTCCTGCGCGTGCACGGCATGAGTGAACTCACCGAAACTGCCGAGCTCCTGGCGAGCGAGCTGGTCACCAACGCGTACCTGCACTCCAAGGGCCCGTACTCCCTACGTCTGCGCGATGCCGGGCGGCATCGGATCAGGCTGAGCGTCTGGGACACCAACCCGCACATCCCGGCACCGTTCGAATGGAGCGCGGAGGCCCCGGCGGAGCTCGTCGAACGTGGGCGTGGGCTCTACCTCGTGACCCTCTGGGCGGACAGCTGGGGCGCGCACCCGATGTGCGGCGGCCTGCCGGGTCAGGGCGGGAAGCTGCTGTGGGTGGAGTGCGCAGCGAAGGCGGAGGGAGAGAGGGAGCACGGACAGCGGGGTCTCATCCGGTGAAGTGGATGGGACCCCGCTGGTGGGCGCCGGCCGTTTGGCGACGTCAGGCGACGAGTTCGGACTCCTCGGCCGGGGCGGCTGCGGCAGGTTCGGGCTTGGTGTCGCGCATGACCAGGGTGGCCAGGAGGGCGGCGGCCAGGACGCCGATCGCGCTGACGGTGAAGGTGGCCGACATCGAGGCGGCGAATGCCTCCCGGGCGGCGTGGACCAGTCCGGCGTCGCCCTGGGCGACGGCCAGTGCGCCGGCGATCGACTGCTTGGCCTGCTCGGGTGCGTCGGCGGGCATCTCGCTTCTGAAGCCGCTCGTCAGGAGCGAGCCGAGGATCGCGATGCCGAGCGCGGTGCCGGACTGCTGGATGGTGTCGTTCAGGGCCGAGCCGACGCCGGCCTTCTCCGACGGGATGGTGCCCATCAGTGCGCCGACCGCGGCCGGCATCGCGAGGCCGGCGCCGAGGCCGAGCAATCCGAGCGCGACCGCAGGGACGGTGAAGCCGGAGTCTGCCGAGACGGTGGTCAGCAGCGCGAAGGAGGAGGCCATGACGAGCATCCCGGCCAGCACCAGGAAGCGGTTGCCGATCTTCGCGGCGAGTCCGGCGCCGGCGCCGTTGCCGATCAGTGCCGCGACGGCCAGCGGCACGAACGCGAGGCCCGCCTTGACCGGCGAATAGCCGAGAACGAACTGCAGGTACTGCGTGAGCACCAGCAGCAGGCCGCCGTTGCCGATCTGCACGAGGGTCAACGAGAGCGAACCGCCGCTGAAGTTGCGGTGCTTGAACAGGACCAGCGGCACCATCGGCGCGGGGGTGACGTTCTCCCAGACCACGAACCCGCCGAGGGCGATCACCGCGACGGCCAGGGTGATGGCGGAGCGGCCGCCGAAGGCGCCGTGCTGCGGGAGCTCGATGATCCACCAGATGAGGGCGGTCATGCCGGCCGCGGACAGCACCGCGCCGAGAGGGTCGGGCTTCTGCCACGGCCCCTTCGACTCCGGCATGAGGACGAGGGCCGCCAGGACGGCCAGCGCGACGACCGGGACGTTGATGAAGAAGATCGAGTGCCAGGAGAAGTGGTCGATCAGTACGCCGCCGAGCACCGGGCTGCCGACCAGGCCGAGCATCGACACCGAGCCCCACGCCGCCATCGCCTTGGGGCGTTCCTCCTCGTCGAAGACGGTGATGAGGATCGACAGTGTCGAGGGCATGATCAGCGCCCCGCCGACGCCCATCGCGACCCGCGCTGCGATCACCTCGCCGGGGTTCGTGCAGAAGGTCGCGGCCAGCGACGCCGCCCCGAAGAGCAGCAGGCCGATGATCATGATTTTTCGGCGGCCGAACCGGTCACCGAGGCTGCCGGAGGTGAGCAGGAGCCCGGCGAATACCAGGATGTAGGAGTCGAGGATCCACTGGATGTCCTGGGCGCTCGCGCCGATGTCCTCGGTCATCGACGGCACCGCGACGGTCAGCGCCATGCTGTCGATCACCAGGACCAGCGTGCTCAGGCACAGCACGATGAGGATCCACCAGCGGCGGGGATTGCGGGTTTCCATGGGATTTCCTTTCGGCTGCGCACGCTGTTCCTTCGGTGCGAACACTGTACGCAGCAGGGAACGGTGTTCGCAACCCTTCTTCATGTACGCTGGATGCGAACGGTGTACGCACTAGGAGGCGCCATGACCGCCAGGACGAACCCGATCCCGTCCGTGTGGGCCCGGCAGCAGCCCGCGCCCGACCAGCCCGCACTCAGTCGGGCCGCGATCGTCCGCGAGGCGATCGCCATGCTGGACGCCGACGGCATCGAGGCACTGAGCATGCGCAAGCTCGGCGCCCGTCTGAACGCCGGCGCGACCTCCCTCTACCGGCACGTCGCGACCAAGGACGAGCTGATGGAGCTCGCGGTGGACGAGGTCGCCGCCGAGATCACCGTCCCCTCCCCGGACTTCGTCCGGGGGGACCCCGAGGCCGACAGCCCCGGCTGGCGCGCCGCCGCCACGGAGGCCGCCCGGTCCTTCCGGGCGACGGCCCTGCGCCACCCGTGGCTGTCCTCGGTCCTCGGCCAGGCGGGCCTCGCCTACCTGGGCCCCAACCTCATGTCCTTCTCCGAGCGACTGGCCGCCCTGTTCACGGCCGCCGGCTTTCCCGAGCCGAGCCGTGCGATCGACACCGTCCTGTCGTACGTGATCGGCATGAGCACCACGGAGGCGGCCTGGCTCACCACGGTCGCCCGCTCCGGCGAGACCGAGGCCGATTTCATCGCCCGCCTCATGCCCGCCGCCCAGCGGGCCGCGGCCGACCACGATCACCTCGCCGACGCCTACGCCGCTCCCGTGGCCCTCGACCCCGTCGAGATCCGCGAAACCAAGTTCGCCTACGGCCTGGAAGTGGTCCTCGACGGCCTCGCGATGCGGCTTCCGCGCGACTGAATCCGAACCCGTGAAGTCGGGTTACGCAGGTGCCGGCGGGTGTCAGATGCGGCCCTCGGGCCGGTCGGCCCAGCACTCGGTGCCGACCGACGCGTAACCGTTGCAGGGCGCTCAGGCAGCCGGTACCCGGGTCGGTACGTACGTGGCGACGGCCCTCGTCTGCGCGGCGGTGATCCGCTGGATGACCAGGATGACGAGCACCGCAGCGATCAGATACAGAGCCTGGCTCGCCACTGAGAGAACGACGGAGTCGGCGTAGCTCGCGGAGGTGGCCATCACGGCTCCCACCATGTGCGCGATCCACGCCGCCCACCAGGCGTTGATGAGCGTGACAGTGGTGTCCGGGGCGGGGTCGTGGCCGACGGCCCGGTGGATGTCGAGAGCTGTACGACGGGGCCGCCACCACATCAGTACCGGCGTGAACCAGGCGCCCACCGCCCAGCCCGGTGTGTGGGCGAACGGGCCGACCGACAGCGCCTGGGCGTTGTACCGGCACCGGCGGAACCAGAGCAGGAAGGTGACGAACGTGGCGAGCCCCACCAGGAAGGAGGCCGACACGTAGCGGGAGTAGAAGAGCCCGTCGTCGGTCGCGTCGAAGAGCTTCGGCCGCGTGGGGTCGAGCAGGGCGTACAGCCCTATGAGGATCTGTGCAGCCCGTGCGAGCGATTGAGGGCTGCGGGGGACGGCATCGGACGGTCTTGTCATGGCCGGTGAATGTAGACCATCGGGACCAGCCGGATTTCGGCAGGATGGCTGCCGGAACGGGGCTCCCGAGCCCGCAGGCGATGGGCTGTCCCGCACGTACTGCCCCCGGTCCTCAGGCTGCGGAAGGCGCTTGAGGACCGGGGGTCGGGGCGGTGTGGTTGCGGGGCTTCCAGGCCGGGTTGCCGGGCGCGCACACCATGCTGTTGTGCGGCTCAGTCCTCCGCCTCGGGCTCCGAGGTCCAGGTGCCCAGGGAGATCTCGGCGGTGATGCCGGGCCCGAAGCCGGCCATCATGCCGCGCTGGCCGTGGAGGGCTGATGCCTCGTCGAACATGCGGGCCAGGGCGTCGAGTACCACCGCGCTGGCTATGTTGCCGTACTCGGTGAGCGTCGCCCGGCTGAAGCGGAACGCCTCGGGCGGCACGTCGAGGAAGAGGCTCAGGTCGTCCAGGATGCGCGGACCACCCGCGTGGATGATGTAGAAGTCCAGCTTGCTGGCGTTCCACTGGTGCTGCTCCGCGACGGCTTTGAGGGCCGGGGCGAGTGGCTCCATGGTCCCGGGCACGCGCTTGTCGAGCTGGAAGTGGAAGCCCGTGGACCGGACGGCGTAGGAGATCCAGTCCTCGGTGTCCGGGATGATGTACGAGCCGTTGCGTTCCAGGCGGATCCCGGTGCCGCCGTGGCCCCGTACCACTGCCGCGGCGATTCCGTCGCCGAACAGGCCGTTGGAGAGCAGGGATCCCACACCCAGATCGGTGGGCTGATAGCACAGCGAGCAGAACTCGCAGGCGACGATGAGGACGTTGCCGTCGGGGTAGGCCGTGCAGAAGTCGTGGGCCCGGTTGACGGCCGCACCGCCTGCGGCGCAGCCGAGTTGGGCGATCGGCATCTGTCGTGTCTCCGGCCGGAAGCCCATCTTGCCGATGAGCCATGCAGTCGGCGGAGGCATCATGAAGCCGGTGCAGGAGACGTAGATGATCAAGTCGATCTGTGACGGCTCGAGTTCCGCCTGGTCGAGTGCCTGGCGGACAACGGCCGGCACTCGGTCCTTGGTCTGCGCCTCGTAGACGATGCTGCGGGCGTCGAACCCCGGGTGCTCCAGAACCTTTTCGATCGGCTGGATCAGGTGCCGTTTCTGCACACCGGTGTTCTCGATCAGACGGAGGACGAGACTGAGTTGCGGATGGTCGCCGTGCAATCGTTGTGCCAGTTCCAGAGTTTCGTCCTTGGTGATGACGTACTCGGGAACTGCGATTGCCGGCTTGCAGAGTACCGCCATGGATCTCCTCCTAGCGGACGGTGGTCCACACGGCCGAGCCCTGAACAGATCCGGGACATCGGCCGGCGGACGGCCGCCACTGCGGCGCGGTACGCGCGGGATTGCGCGAAGCGGGTCGTTGGTGGTTGCGGTGCCGCGATTCGATGCCCCTGGAGTGGGCGCGGACGGGCCGACCGACGAAAGGCCAAGTTCTCACCGTATGGACAGAGGGTTTTCCGCCACACCTTGGCTGGCCCTCGCATCACGCTACGGCAGGCCGATGAGGGTCGCATTTCGGGCAGAACGCGCTGTCGGGACAGCCCTGATTGTTCCGGGGTCTGCCGTCCTCCCGGGGGTGACACCGGGCCGGTCACGGCCCCTTCCGGGGTCGATGAGAGCCCTTTCCCCGGTCGCGGCGAGCGAGCCCCGGCACCGGGTGCTGTCCGGCCCGCACGCGACCTGTCCCGCCGCCCCTGGCGACGCGTCCCGTGCGGGGCGGGGACACATCGCGCCGTGCGGGGCGGGCACCACACCGGCGGGGCGGCCCCGCCGGTGTCCGCATGTCGTTGTGGTGCTGCTTCACCTGATCGGCGCCGCCCTCGTTGCCGGACGTGAGGGGGCGGTGCCTTGCTGGAATATCGACGTCACCAGGTGACGGGAAGTGCGAGCGGATAGCGCCAGATCGACGTCTTGTTCCAACGGACTTCTTCGGCCGGCTTCGCCAGCCTGAGGTCCGGGAAGCGTTCCAGGAGGGTTCCGAGTGCGACTTGGAGTTCCGTGGCGGCGAGCGGGGCGCCGAGGCAGTGGTGGCCACCCCAGCCGAAGGTCATATGGGACGGACCGTTGCGTTCCAGATCCAGCTCGTCGGGCCGGTCGAACTTCCGGCCGTCGCGGTTGGCCGTCAGGTAGGAGACGTGCACGATGTCCCCGGCTCGGATCTTCACCCCGCTCAGCTCCGTGTCCTCCAGGGCGACGCGAGGAATGCCGACGCCCTTGCGGAAGGGGATGAAGCGCAACAGCTCCTCGATGGCCTGCGGGAGCATCTCGGGACGCTCGCGCAGCATGGCGAGTTCCTTGGGACGGGTGAGCAGGGTGTAGGCGATGTTCCCGATCTGATACGTGGTGGTGTCCTGGCCGGTGATGAGCAGGACCATGGCCATGACGGTCAGTTCCTGGTCGTTGAGGAGCTCGTCCCCGTCGCGTGCGGTGGCCAGCGCACTGATCAGGTCGTCGCCCGGGTTCTCGCGCCGGTCCGCCGTCAACGTCTTGAAGTAGGCGCGGAGGTCGGCCTTGGCCCGTACCGCGTCGTCCTTGTTGTCGATGGTGGTGTCCATCATGGTCCGCGCGTGAGCACGCAGTTGCGAGCGGTCGTCCTCGGGAATGTCGAGGACCTCGCAGATGGTCGTCAGGGGCAGCGGGGCGGCCAGGTGTTCGAAGAGGTCGGCGGGCGAGCCGTGCTCCTCCATCCGGTCCAGCAGCTCATCCACGACATGCTGGGTGCGGACCTGCATGCGTTCCATGTGGCGCGGCGCGAAACCCTTGGAGATCAGGCTGCGCAGGCGACTGCTGGCCGGTGGGTCCATCACGTTGATCGCCTCGTCCTGAACGATGGGTTCAGGAGTCATGCGCGGGAAGTCCTTGCCGATGATGGCGCTGCGGCTGAAACGCCGGTCGGTGGTCACTGTGCGCACGTCGTCGTAGCCGGTGACGAGCCATGCCTCTCCGTCGCCGTGGGGCAGCCGGATGCGGGCAACGGGTTCTTCGGACTGCAGCTGCCTGAGCAGCGGGTCGAATTCGAGGGCCTCGGCATAGTCGAACGGGCAGTTCCGCGGGGTGGTGACTGGTTCCATACGGAGCTCCAGATATGGGTTCTGAGGGGTGATGCAGCACCTACCGGGATGAAGTAGGGCATAGGTATGTCGTGGGTACCCCGCCGACTGCCGGGGCACGCACCGCTGTGGGGTAATTGGCCCACATGTAGGGGTCGCGCCCCGCCCCCGGATATGGCCCGCAGGGCCGGTGGGGGCGGGGCGGCCGACAGCGAGGAACCGTCACCGGCAGTGCAGGGATGCCGTGGGGGCGGCAATCCGCCGTCCCCTCGTCACACGCCGCTGGTCGGCACCACGTTGGTGGCATCCAATGCGGGACGCAGCCCTTTGGCGAGCTCGACAGCGTCGCCCACGGCCCAGAAATGGGTGAAGAACAGGCGGGGGCTCTCCGTCAGGTGGTGGTTGTGCAGCTCGACGAGATCGATCCCGCCCCGCCGCAAGGCTCCCAGTACGTTCTGGACCTCCTCGGCGAGCATGACGCAGTCGCCGCTGAGCGCTGCCCTGCCGTTTCCCAGCGGCTGGAAGATGAACGCGCTGGTCGCGCCCAGACCGGAGGGCAGTACCAGATGGCCGTCGCAGATCGTCTCGCGGCGGGCGAAGACGGCCTTGTAGACCACGCCGTCGCTGGAACCCTTGGCGCCCAGCGCAGCTTCGATTCCGGCAATGTCCAGGTCGACGGGGCTCGGCGGGCCGGACGGTCTTGCCGGCGGGATGCCGGTGCGTTCGAACCCTGCGCGCAGGCCGCGCGCCAGGGCCAGTTCGTCATGGCCGTGTCCGTGGACGTGGACCCACCACATGTCGGGGCAATGGGCGGGCAGATGCTTGTGGAGCGCGGTCTGCGCGATTCCATTCGCCTGCCAGGCGTCGATCACCCGCTGCAGTTCGCTCTCGGTGACCGCCACATCGCCCATGCACATCGTGCTGCCGTCGGCGTAGCGGACGAAGGCCACGTGCGCACCCAGTGCGAGCTCCGGTGTGATGACGATGTCGTCCTCGACGACGACGCGAAGATCGTCGCGTGGGAAGGGGGTGTGGTACGTCGTCCCTCGCAGCAGGTTGCCGCTGCGGCCCAGTACCTTCGCTACGGCCGCCCAGTCCGCCTGGGTGGTGGTCACCGGCCTGACCCGCTGGTGAGTATGCCCCCCGGCGGGCATCGCGCGAGCGACGGCCGAGCCCGGCCCGCCCAGCACCGGTGCCAGGGCAGCAGCGGCCAGCAGCCGCCGCCGGGACGTGGCCGCCTGTCGGTAGGTGTCCTGCTGTCGGTCTCCAGTCATCATCTGATCTCCTCCATGGCGAGATGGAACCATGCGAGACAGTGTGAAACGGGGTATCTCGCCAGCAAGTGGGACTAGATGGGCTATATGTTTCTTTCTGAACTGGTCCCGGGTCCTCGGCCGCGGTCCGACGGCCCATCATTCGGGTGAATGTGGCTACGGGCGTGGCGGGGTTACGGCCCTGGAATTCAGGGCCTCAAGCCCGCCACGGGGGCTGCTGCGGTCGGCGTGTCGGGCACGCCGGATTTGGCACAGTGCCGCTCCACGATCAAGGAGCGGGGTGAGCGGCGTGGCCGTGGTGGGCGGGCAGAGGCAGAGGCTGCGTGATCTGGGCGGGGCAGGGGGAGGTGGCGGTGGCGGTGGCGGGGATGAGCTGAAGCACAGCGATGGACCCTGGATGCGGGCCGCCGGGGGAGCGCAGGCGCTGCACACGCAGCTGGGTCCGGTGAAGGCCGAGCTGGAGACCGCGCACGAGGGCGTCGTGGCGGGCACCGCCGGGCTGGAGGCGCTGACCGAACTGGGCGCCGTACGGGAGTCGTGGCAGCGGCGGATCGAGGTCGCGCGCGGTGAGTGCCGGAGCCTCGCCGGGAATCTGCGGGACGTCGCACGCGCCCAGGGTGAGACGAACGAGGCCGTGAGGCAGTCCTTCGCGCCGGTGGCGGCGCGCGGCGGTGGGCAGTGACTTCGGCGCTCACCTGGGCGCAGTTACGTGATCTGAAGTGCGCCGAGCTGGAGGGCGCCGCCGACGGGTGGGGCCGGGCGAGTAACCGGGCCGATGCGGGCCGGGACAGTATCGACAAGCAGCTGATGAACGGCTTGCGCGGTACGCAGCAGGGCGAGGCTGCTGATGCGGCTGTGGCGCGGCTGCGGCAGCTGAGCCGGAACTTCCAGTACGTGTACACGGAGTGCGGCCTCCTCCGTACCGCACTGAACAGCCTCGCGCACGAGATGCGAGTCCAACAGCGGGCGTTGCAAGAGGCGTTGGGCGATGCGGATGCCCTGAAGTTCACGGTGCACGCGGACGGGTCGGTGACATACCCCGAGGCCGGCGAAGGCCTGATCAACGGGAAGCCGTTGCCGGGCGGGACCGCGACCGGGCGGGGGTTACCGGGACTGGTGCCGCCCTCGGGGCTCGTCGCACCCAACCCGCATGCGGCGAAAGCGCAGGAGATCGCGGACCGCGTGGGGAAGGCCGTACGGACGGCCAGGGAGATCGACTGGCGGTACGCGCGGATCCTGCGGAAGTTGAAGGCCGAGGCGGGTCTGAAGGTCCCCGACGCCACTTGGACGGACGCGGCGACGGACGCGGCAGCCGTACGGGGAGCGGCGCGCGGATACCTGAAAGACGCCATCCCGCTCGATGCGAGCCCGGCCGAACGGAAGGCGTGGTGGGCCGGTCTGACGCAGGAACAGCGGGAGGAGTACCTCGCGGTGTACCCGGACCGGATCGGCAACTTGGACGGGATCCCGGCGGTGGTACGGGATGCGGCCAACCGGGACAACCTTCAGCTGCTGATCGGGAAGCTGGAGGGGCGGGACGACGAGATGGCGGAGACGCAGTTGGCCGGGCTGCGGGAGATCGATCGGCAACTGCACGATGACCGGAAGCCGCCGATGTTCCTGCTGGGGATCGGGGATGAGGGGAATGGGCGGGCGATCGTCTCGTACGGGAATCCGGATACGGCGAGGAATGTGTCGGCGTATGTGCCGGGACTCAATACGTCTCTGGATGAGGAGTTCGCGAAGGGGGACCTTAAGCGGGCTCGCGACACTGCGATGGGCACCCTGAATCACGACCCTTCCAGTGCAGCGATTGTCTGGCTCGGTTATGACGCGCCTCAGACGCCTGACGGACTGGGGAGCCTGGCGGTTATGGGAGACGAGCGGGCCGAGAGGGGTGGTGGTGCATTCAACGGATTTATGCGTGGCTTGGTGGCTACGAACGAGAATGAGAACCCGCACCTGACGGCCATTGGGCATTCGTATGGATCGCGCACTGTCGGCGCCGCCACGCAGGAGGGTGGAGGAATTCCCGGAGTGGACGACATCGTCTTGGTCGGCAGTCCCGGTGTCGGCGTGGATCACGCCGAAGATCTCGGGGTCGGGAAGGGACACGTGTTCGTCGGGGCGGCGGAGCACGACGTTGTGACGATGCTCCCCTCAAAGCGGCAGATTGCTTTTGGTGCTGTGGGTCTCGTCGCCGCGGGTCCTCTCGCCTCCTACGTTGCTGGAGACCTCGCTGACCGAGGCGATGACGATCTTTGGTTCGGGAAAGACCCGGCGAGCGAGGGATTCGGTGCGAGACGTTTCCCCGTAGACGACGGCCCACGGCTGATCGGCAGTGAGGGGGTCTCTATCGATGCACATTCCCAGTACTTCGATCCTCGCAAGGACGCTTCGTCTGCGAACAGTATTGCGCTGATCGCTGCTGGACACTCGCAAAGGGTCCAGGTGGAGGAGTACCGATGAGTCGCCGTTTCGTGACCATGGCTGTAGCGCTAACGCTTTGTGTATTGCTCGCAGGCTGTGTGATTCATGGAAAGAGGACAGATATGAACATGCAAGGAGCAGCCGACCATTCCGACGGAATCCTTGATGCCGTGTTTAACGAGATCAAACCGGAAGTTCAGTGGGCGCATGCGCCGACCACCACGGGAAGTTGTGATGTGACTCGAAGGCGCACAGTCATGACCATCGTGTCGGCAGAGCGCCGGGGCAGCTTTCTGGGCGTGGTTGACCGCTTTTGGCGGAAGAGTGGGTACAGGATCAAGGCGATCAACAACGACGTGGACGCACCGGCAATCTACGCTCAGACGAAGGATGGTTTCGGGGTCAGCCTCATCATCGGCTTCAAAGGCCAAGCCTTCTTCGAAGTTGACAGCCCCTGCGTCAAGGAGTCTGAGGTGGCCGAGTCCACCACCCCGCCCAACGGTCCCGCCTACGAGGACGTTTATCCCCTCCCCCGTCCCAACGTCCACTCCGACTTCTGGTCGGCCGGCGCTTCCTGACGTTGCGGAATTTGAGACTCATTTTGGGCCCTGGGGCCCATGCCCCGTCCGGTGCCTGTGTGGTCGCATACGTGCAGTGGCGGACCGGCCGCTGATCACTGCGCCCACTCACAAGGTAGGGGAATTGCCGTGTCTGGAATTCAAGGGTTAGCGGTTCCGGGTGGTGTTGGTGCGGGTGCTGTGATCGCCCGCCCGGGCAGGCGGCCGCCGCCGAGTGTTCTGCAAGCGGTGCTGATCCTTGTCCGCGTGCTCTTCGTGGTCACCGTGGTGGGCACGATCGACGTGTTGACGGTGGCGTCCTCGGTCGATGCGGTGGACGGCCGGTTGCTGGGGATGCTGCTGTACGCGGCGTTGCCGGGCACCGCCGGATTCGTACTGTCGCTGTATGTACGGACCGGCGGCGTCTGGATCTGGCGTGGCCTTCTTGCCGTGCATGTCTGGCTTGCCATTGGCGCGTTGGCATCGCTGAGCGGAGACGGCGACGGCCAAGGCGTGCCTCAACTGGTGATGCCGATCGTCGTCGCCGTTCTTCTTTTTCATCGAAGTCTACGCGCGTGGTTCGAACTCGGTGTCGAACAGCGTGGCCCGCAGAAGCCCTTCATCCTCTTGCGGTTGATCACGTCCCGCCGGGACCGCGGCCAGAGCGCGATGGAGTATCTGGGAACGGTCCTGGTGGTCGTCGCTCTGGTCGGCGCACTCATGGTGACGGAGGTCGGTGGACAGCTGACCGGCGAGATCCGGAGTGCGATCTGCCAATTGACCGGGAGCGCCTGCCCGGCATCGGGCGGGGACGTGGTGGCCGGCCATGGTGCCGGTGTCGGCGGTGGGACATCGAGTGGTGGTGGAACGGGCTCCGGTGATGCGGACTCGGGCGGTTCCGCAGTATCCGGTGGGTCGGATTCGGGCGGGTCGAACTCAGGTGGATCGGTCTCGTCCGGTGGCACCGACTCCGGGGGGTCGACTGCTTCCGGGGGTACGGACTCCGGTGGCGGCGCCGCCTCAGGAGGCGCCGGGGGGACCGGCAGTGGTCCCGGCAGCGGCGACTTAGCCACCCAGGCCGGCAAGGACAGTGGCCGGCCGAACGGGACCGAGCGGGCCGCCGCGGGCGGTGGGTTCTTCACTGGGCTCGTCGGTGACGGCCTGTGGGGTGATGTCACCGGCGCTGCCGATACCGTTCGTCACCCCGTCGCAAGCGGCAGGAACCTGGGTGACCAGGTGGTCCGGTACGCGCAGAGCGCTAAGGACAAGTGGTCCCGGGGCGACCGTGCCGGTGCGGCCGGGGACCTGATCAGGGCTTCGACCGGCGCCGGTCGCGTGGGGGTGGGGCTGCCCGGCTCCGGTTCCCGTGTCGGGGCGGTGGTGCAGCAGGCCGAGCGCGACTACCTCAACGCCCGCATCCCGCTCGATGCCGCGCCGGCCGGGCGCAAGGCGTGGTGGGACGGACTGACGCAGGATCAGCGCGATCGGTACCTCGCGGTCTCCCCGGACCGGATAGGCAATCTGGACGGGATCCCGGCGACGGCACGGGACGCGGCGAACCGGGACAACCTGCGTGACCTGATGGGCAAGTTGGAGGGTCAGGACGACGCGAAGTCGAAGGATCGGCTGGCGGGGTTGCGGGAGATCGACCGGCAGTTGAAGGAGAACGGGAAGCAGCCGCCGATGTTCCTGCTCGGTATCGGGGACGAGGGCAACGGGCGGGCGATCGTCTCGTACGGGAATCCGGACACGTCGAAGAACGTGTCGGCGTATGTGCCGGGGCTGAATACCTCCCTGGACGAGGAGTTCGCGAAGAACGACCTCAAGCGGGCCCGGGACACGGCGATCGGTGCCCAGGGGTACGACCGGTCCAGCGCGGCGATCGTCTGGCTCGGTTACGACGCGCCGCAGACCCCGGACGGGCTGGGGAGCCTGGCGGTGATGGGCGACGGCCGGGCGGTGAAGGGCGGGGCCGCCTACAGCGACTTCATGGGCGGCATCGCAGCCACCAATCAGAACAAGGATCCCCATCTGACGGCCATCGGCCATTCCTACGGCTCACGGACCGTGGGCGCTGCGACGCAGCGGCCCGGTGGGATTCCGGGCGTCGACGACATCATCCTGGTCGGCAGTCCCGGTGTGGGTGTGGACCATGCCGTGGACCTCGGGGTGGGCGCCGGCCATGTCTTCGTCGGGGCCGCGGCGAACGACCCGGTGACCAAGCTTCCGTCCAAGCTGCAGTCGGCCGTGGGCGCCGCGGGGTTGGTGCTGGCGGGGCCCGCCGGGGCGTACCTCGCCGGGGATCTGGCGGACCCGGGGGACGACGATCTGTGGTTCGGCAAGGACCCGGCGAGCAAGGCGTTCGGGGCCAGGCGTTTCCCCGTGGCCGATGGACCACCGGTGATCAGCGGTTACGGCCTGAGCGTGGAGGCGCACTCCCAGTACTTTGATCCGGTGCGGGACGCCATGTCGGCGGACAGCATCGCTCTGATCGTGTCGGGCCACTCCAACCGGCTCAAGATGGAGGAACAGCGATGAAGCGGATGTTCCAGATCGTTGCGGTGGCCCTGGCTCTCGGCTTCTCGCTGTCCGGCTGTGGGAACGATCCCCTGCGGACGGGCGGAGCGGGAGGGAAGAAGGGCGCCATGGACATGCAGGGAGCGGCCGAGCGGTCCGACGACATGCTCGACGCCGTGCTGAAGGCCATCGAGCCCGAGGTGCAGTGGGCGCACGGCCCGACGACGACGGGAAGCTGCGACGTGACCCGCAGGCGCACCGTGATGACCATCGTGTCGGCCGGGCGGCGCGAGGAATTCCTCGACACGGTGGAGAAGTTCTGGCGGAAGAACGACTACCGGATCAAGGGGATCAACAACGACAAGGAGTTCCCGGCGGTCTACGCGCAGACGAAGGCCGGGTTCGGCATCAGTCTGAGTTTCCGCGGAGAGGGGCAGGCGTTCTTCGAGGCGGACAGCCCTTGCGTGAAGGAGTCGAAGGTCGCCGATTCCACCTCCGAGCCGAACGGCCCGTCGTACGAAGGTGTCTACCCACTGCCGCGTCCCGACGTCCGCTCCGACTACTGGTCCGCCGGGGCGTCCTGATGGCCGGTCAGTGTCACCGACGGCACCCCTGACCGTGGTGATCCGGACAACTCGCACACACCCGCGAAACTGCCCTTGAACCCTGCCCCGATGGGGGATGGTTGTGGGGTGCGGAAATTCTGGGTGGCCGGTGGGATCGGCATCGGGTTGGCCATGTGCTTCATGGCGCTGCTCGTCGTCGGTACGTACTCCGCTGCCGCCGGCCTCGGCGGCGCCGGCAGCAACGGGGCCGTCGGCTTGGCCAAGGGGGCGGTGCCGGCGAAGTTCCAGCCGCTCGTCCAGAAGTGGGGCAACCTCTGCCCGGCCATCAACCCTGCTCTGCTGGCCGCCCAGCTCTACCAGGAGAGCGGGTGGAACCCGAGGGCCCAGAGTCCGGCCGAGGCGCAGGGAATCGCGCAGTTCATCCCCGGGACCTGGGCCGGTCACGGGATCGACGGGGACAACGACGGGGACCGGGACGTATGGGATCCGGCCGACGCGATCCCGTCCGCCGCCAGCTACGACTGCGAACTCGCCGGGTACGTGAAGAAGGTGCCGGGGGATCAGACGGACAACATGCTCGCCGCGTACAACGCCGGTGCGTACCGGGTGATCAGGGCGGGCGGCGTACCGCAGATCTCCGAGACACAGAACTACGTCAAAATCATCCGGTCCCTGGAGAAGAGCTTCGCCCGGCCGGTCGGGCGGGTCGAGCCGTCGCGGCAGGCGGCCGGGGCGATCTACTTCGCGCAGAAGAAGCTCGGTACGAAGTACCTGTGGGGCGGGAACGGCACGGCCGAGCAGGGCGGGCGGTTCGACTGTTCCGGGCTGACGCAGGCCGCGTACCGGACCGTCGACATCGAGCTGCCGCGCGTGGCGAACGATCAGTACAACGCAGGCCCGCACCCGTCACGGGACGAGCTGCTCCCCGGTGACCTGGTGTTCTTCTCGGACGACCTGACCAACTCCCGGGCCATCCACCATGTGGGGCTGTACGTCGGCGGCGGATACATGATCAATGCGCCGTACACAGGGGCCGTGATCCGGTTCGACAAGATCGACACGCCCGACTACTTCGGTGCGACACGCGTCACGAAGGACGGGGCCGCGGCGCTTCCGACGGCGCTTCCGACGGTATGACGCAGGGTCGGACGTGGCCGGAACTCTCTGTGAAGTCTGGGCCCTGAGCTGCGACGATGAGTCACTCTTCGATAACGTCATGGTGATCATTCGGTGGAGAGTGGAACGTACGCCCGGAGCGTGTCGTTCCCTGGACTGGGACAGCATGCGCACTGACCATGTGGCACTGACCGGCACAGTCACACGCATCACGCAGTAGCGATCGCTGCAGGGATCGAAGTAGCGATCGACGCAGTGGTCGAACCGAACACGGGGGTTCGTCATAAGCGGTGCACACGGGCGTGCACCGCGGCAGCAGACAAGGCAAGGGGCCGCAGCAGATGGCTGGACTCGCACTGGATGGGTCGAACCCCGACGTCAGCCTGCTCTACGACATCAATGGGCTCGCGAAGTCCGCTCCGACCTGGTTCGACCGGGTCATGGAGTTCGTCGGCGAGTACGGGATCATGCTCGGCATGGTCCTGGTGGTCCTGTGGTGCTGGTGGAGCGTTCGCCGGCGCGGCACGGCCGAGGACTCGGTGACGGCTGTCACCGGGATCGTCTGGGCGCCGCTCGCCGCCGGTATCGCACTGCTCGTCAACATTCCGATCCGGGGCTTCGTGGAGCGGCCGCGTCCGTTCCGCGACCACCAGGGGCTGGACGTCCTCGTGTCGGGGAAGGACGACTTCTCCTTTGTGAGCGATCACGCGACCATGGCGATGGCTCTGGCCGTCGGGCTGTTCGTGGCCAACCGCAGGTTCGGCTTCGCGGCGATCGCCCTCGCGCTGCTGGAGGGGTTCTGCCGGATCTACATGGGAGTCCACTACCCCACCGACGTCGTCGGCGGATTCGCGCTCGGCACGGCCACCGCGCTGCTGCTCGCGCCGCTCGCGATGGCGCTGCTGACTCCGGTGGTGACGGCCGTCTCCCGGTCGGAACGGGTGGGTCGGCTGGTGCGGTCGCGCCGGCCGGTGCCGGCCAAGGCCGAGGGCCGGGGCGGGGCGCTCGGGATCCCCGAGCCGCGCCCGGGATCGGGCGGCGGCGAGAAGGATCTGGCCGCGTAAGCGGTAGATGCAGACGTCCGACGGCGGGCCGCGGTTCGTTCCGCGGCCCGCCGCCCCACGTCACAGCGCCTGCGGGAACGTGAACAGCCGCCCGGGGTCGTACTGCCTCTTCAGGCGGGTCAGACGGCCGGCCGCCGTGCCGTAGTACGCCTGCCGCCAGTCGTTCAGCTTCGGGTCGGTGTAGTTCTGGTACGCCGCCCCGGACGCGTAGGGGTGGAGCGCCGCGTGGGTCCCTTTCAGCCAGTTCTGTTGGGCGGTGCCCGCCGTGCCGGGGCGCCAGGAGCCGATGTACTGGGCGAGCATCCGGGAGCGCCGGTGGACAAAGGCCGTCGAGCCCGGGGCGACCCGGTTGATCGCCCCGCCCAGCGCCGTCAGCGCGATCGATCCGCCGCCACCGCTCGGGTGCACGCCGATCCGGGTGAACGCCTCGGCCCGGTGGAGCAGGGCGCGAACGCCCGCCGGGGGCAGGGAGTGGTCGAAGAAGTCGGACGCGGCGGCGTACGTCTCGCGCTGGAGTGTGCCCTGCGGGGTGCGGCCGGGTGTCCTGCCCGGCAGATGGCACTGGGCCTCGGTGATGGTCGAGCAGCCCGCGTACACGAGCATCGAGTCCTGGTAGCTGCGGCGGCGCAGCGAGACCGAGGTGGCCGATGCGCCGATCCGGTCGGCGAGGCGGTCGACGGCATTCTGCAGGTCGCCGTAGGTGCCGAGGCTGAAGGCGGCGATCGACACCGTCGGTCTGCCGCCGCCCGGACCGGCCGCCAGATGTGCGGATGACCAGATCTCGTCCGGCTGGTCCGGGCCCCATGCCTGCCATGCCGTGATCACGGACTGGGCGCGTGACCAGGGCCACGACATGTACGCCATCACGGTCTGCGGGGCCGGGCGGGTGCGGAACTTCAGCTCGGTGACCACACCGAAATTGCCGTTGCCCGCGCCGCGCAGCGCCCAGAAGAGGTCCGGATGGTGCTTGGCATCGGCGGTCACGGTCTTGCCGTCGGCCGTGACGAGGGTGGCCGCAGTGAGGCTGTCGCAGGTAAGGCCGTATGCGCGGGACGCGACACCGTGGCCGCCGCCGAGGGTCAGGCCGGAGATGCCGACCGTCGGGCAGGAGCCGCCGGGGATCGTCAGGCCGTGCCGGGAGAGACCCCGGTAGACGTCGACGAGCTTGGCGCCCGCGCCGATGGTGCCGTCCCGGTCGACGCGGGAGAGTGACGAGACGTCAATGACCAGGCGGCCGTTGCCACTCGACCAGCCCGCGTAGGAGTGGCCGCCGCTGCGGATGGAGACGGGTGTGGCGCTGCGGCGGGCGAAGGCCAGGCACTCGCGGATGTCCGCCTCGTGCCGTACGTAGGCGACGGCCGCGGGTTTCAGGTTGTCGAACCGGGTGTTGTAGAGCTGGCGGGCCGTCGGATAGGTGGCGTCGCCAGGGCGTACGAGCGTGCCTTCGAGGCTCTTGGCCAGGGCGGACCAGTTCGCCGGACCCTTCGGAGTGGCGGAGGCGGATGAGGCGGGTGGTTTCGACGGGGTGCGGGTCGTGGTGGTGGAGCTGCTGCCGGAGTCGGAGCCGGAGCTGGAGTTGACCTTGTTGCATGCGGCGACGCCGGCGAGGGCTGTTGCCGCGCCCACGGTGAGCAGGGTGCGCCGGTTCGGCAGGTTCATCGGACCTCCGGGTGATGGCCTCGTCGCGGGTCGGGGTGATCGGCGACCGGGGAGGTGATCGGCGACCGGGGAAGCGATCGGCGATCAGAGGGGTGATCGGTGATCAAAGGGCGGAGCGGTGCTCTTCGGCGTCCGTGCGGGCGCGGTCGCGCGAGCGACGGGCCGGACCGGTCCAGCCGCAGCTGCAGCGGGCTATGCAGAACGAGCCGCGATCGATGGTGAACGGCTCGTGTGCGGGGGGTGCGGTCGCTGCGCTGGGAGCGGCCGGCGGTGCCTCGTCGGTGTGCTGGTCATACACGCGTCCACGGTACTGGGGACGGCCACCTGGCGGTGAGGCCGACGGGCACGGCGTGACGGGGGACACGGGTGGTCGTTATGCGAAGCGGGCGGGGTGCTCGGGCAAGCAGTTACGTCGTTGGGGGTTGGCAGGCGATGGTGGTGCAGCAGCACAGGTCCGGAGGCGGGGCGCGCGCTGTCTGCGCCCTCGCCGTGGTGGGCGTGATGGCGGCGACCGCCGGATGCTCGGCCGGCGGTGGAAGCGGCGGTGTCGTCGGTGGCCGGGCCGTCGCGGACGAGCGGGGCGGGGCCGATTCCGTCGATGTCGTCCGCCGGGCGGCCGAGGTACTCGCCGGAGGCGACGGGAGGGGCGGAAACCAGCCAGGGGGGCGGGCCGTTGCCGGAAGCGCCGAGGTGCGTACGTCGATGGAGACCGCGGCCGGCGGGACGCGGGTGACGATCACCGGCCGCGGCACGTACGACTTCCGCGAGCAGCTGGGCCGGCTCACGCTCGTGCTGCCGAAGGACGCCGCGGGCGAGGAGGAACACCGTCCCATCACCGAGCTCTTCACCCCCGGCGCGCTGTACATGAAGAACCGTGGCGCCGGAGTGCCCGACAGCAAGTGGGTCAGGGTTGATACGACGGCTCTGGAGGACGGCAACCTGGTCACCGGCGGGGCCACCGACCCGATGGCCGCCGCCGAACTGTTGCGCGGGGCGCGCGAGGTGACGTACGTGGGGCGGAGCGAGCTGGCCGGGGTGCCGGTCCGGCACTACCGGGGGACCGCGGACATCGGGCGGGCGGCGCGGGCCGCCTCGCCGGGATCACGCGATGCGCTGGCCGCGGCGGCGCGAGGGTTCCGCACGAACGCGGTGCCGTTCGACGTGTATCTGGACGAGGCGGGGCGGTTGCGGAAGGTACGGCACCGGTTCAGTTTCGCCAACGGGGGCAACGGCGGCCCGACGGTGCAGGTGGTGTCGACGACGCTGCTGTCCGGGTTCGGGGCGCCGGTCACCGTACAGCTTCCGGACGATCGGGACATCTACACCGGGAAGATCCAACAGGGGCAGCGGTAGCGGTGCGGGCGGGGTCGGTGGCACCGGGGGTCGGCGGCGCGGTCGGGGCGCGTAGGCATCCGGCGGGGCCGAAATGGTCCGTCCGTGCCATGCGCGGCGCGTGCTCCGCTCCCTACGCTAGGAAGTCGGCGACGGCAGTGAGAGGTGACGTACGTGGTGACGCTCAGCGCTCGGACCGATCACGACCATGTGGCCCTTGCCGAGATCGAGCTGTGTGGTGAGCTGATGATCGCGGCATCGGCGGCGATCGGGGAACGGCTCAGTGCGGACCGTATCGACGAAGTGCTCAACGTCAAGGTGACTGCCACCGCCGAACGCACCACCGTCCCCCGGCAGACCGACCACCGGGGATGAGACGAAGCGGGCCGGTCGGGAGAGCGGTGCAGAAGGGGTGACGGAAGCCCGCGTCAGGTGGGGTCACCTCAGGTACGGAGGAGGCGGGCGATCGCCTTCGTGGCTTCCTCGACCTTCGCGTCGATCTCCTCGCCGCCCTTGACCGCCGCGTCGGCGACGCAGTGCCGCAGATGCTCCTCCAGGAGCTGGAGCGCGAACGACTGGAGGGCCTTCGTGGACGCCGAGACCTGCGTCAGTATGTCGATGCAGTAGACGTCCTCGTCGACCATCCGCTGCAGGCCGCGGATCTGGCCCTCGATCCGGCGCAGCCGTTTGACGTGCTCGGCCTTCTGGTGGTGGTAGCCATGTATGCCGCGGTCGTGGTCGGTGACGATCGATGTGGGGTCCGTCGCTTCCGCAGGACCCGTGGCCTCTGTGGCCTCGGTGGTGCTCATTGCTGCCTCCCGTTTTCCCTTTACCCTGCCGTTTTATATACCCCTGGTGGGTATATCCTAACGAATTGAGCTGAAACGTGACCGGGGGCCCGTGCTGATCACTGTGTCCGATGCGCGACACTGAAGAACGCCGGTTAGCCGTGGCCGGATGATGCGCCTAGCATCAGCCTGACCGAATCCAAAGCATCCCGAGGACCCCACGTGCGCTTTCGTCTGACCCCCAGGGAGACGAGCTTCTACGACATGTTCTCCGCATCCGCGGACAACATCGTCACGGGCTCGAAACTCCTGATGGAACTGCTCGGGGCGGACTCTGCCTCCCGAGTCGAGATCGCGGAGCGTATGCGGGCAGCGGAGCACGCAGGGGACGATGCCACCCACGCGATCTTCCACCAGCTGAACTCCTCTTTCATCACGCCGTTCGACCGCGAGGACATCTACAACCTCGCATCGTCACTCGACGACATCATGGACTTCATGGAGGAGGCCGTCGACCTGGTCGTGCTGTACCAGGTCGAAGAACTCCCCAAGGGTGTCGAGCAGCAGATCGAGGTGCTGGCGCGGGCGGCCGAGCTGACCGCCGAGGCGATGCCGAGTCTGCGGACGATGGACAACCTCACCGAGTACTGGATCGAGGTCAACCGTCTGGAGAACCAGGCCGACCAGATCCACCGGAAGCTGCTCGCCCATCTCTTCAACGGCAAGTACGACGCCATCGAGGTGCTGAAGCTCAAGCAGATCGTGGATGTGCTGGAAGAGGCGGCCGACGCGTTCGAGCACGTCGCCAACACGGTGGAGACCATTGCGGTCAAGGAGTCCTGAACCACGTGGACACCTTTGCGCTGGTCGTGACCATTGCTGTCGCGCTCGGCTTCACCTATACGAACGGCTTCCACGACTCGGCGAACGCCATCGCCACCTCGGTATCCACCCGGGCACTGACCCCGCGGGCGGCCCTGGCGATGGCCGCCGTGATGAACCTCGCCGGCGCCTTCCTGGGCCAGGGGGTCGCCAAGACCGTCAGTGAGGGCCTGATCGCGACGCCCGAGGGGCAGAAGGGGATGGGCATCCTCTTCGCCGCGCTCGTCGGCGCGATCATCTGGAACCTCGTGACCTGGTACTTCGGGCTGCCGTCGTCGTCCTCGCACGCCCTGTTCGGCGGCATGGTCGGTGCGGCGCTGGCCGGCGGAACGTTGGTGCACTGGGACGGGGTGCTCGACAAGATCGTCATCCCGATGTTCGTCTCGCCCGTCGTCGGTCTGATCGTCGGCTATCTGGTGATGGTCGCGATCATGTGGATGTTCCGGAATTCCAACCCGCACAAGGCCAAGCGCGGCTTCCGGATCGCGCAGACGGTCTCGGCTGCCGGGATGGCGCTCGGGCACGGTCTGCAGGACGCGCAGAAGACGATGGGCATCGTGGTGATGGCGCTGGTCATCGCCGATGTCGAGGGTCCGAACGACCCGATCCCGGTCTGGGTGAAGCTCGTCTGCGCGCTGATGCTCTCGCTGGGTACGTACGCGGGTGGCTGGCGGATCATGCGGACGCTCGGCCGGAAGATCATCGAGCTGGACCCGCCGCAGGGTTTCGCCGCCGAAACGACCGGGGCGTCGATCATGTTCGGCTCGGCCTACCTGTTTCACGCGCCGATCTCCACGACGCATGTGATCACCTCGGCGATCATGGGTGTGGGGGCGACGAAGCGGGTGAACGCCGTGCGGTGGGGGGTCGCGAAGAACATCATCCTCGGGTGGTTCATCACGATGCCGGCTGCGGCGTTGGTGGCCGCGGCCAGTTATGGGCTCGTTGTGCTGATGTTCGGCTAGGGCGGGTAGGCACCGGGGTCGTCCCGTGGCCGCTCTGTCCCCGGTCCCCGGACGGGCATGATGTGCCCCTCCGACCGGTCTCCGATCGGTCCTGGCCGGTCTGCCGAAGAGCTTGATCCGCCCGTCGGCCCGGCTTGGACGAATGGCCGGTCGGCCTCGATGTGCCGGTCGGGTGGTTCGGGTCTCGTAATTGGGTCCGCCCCCGCTCCCTTGTGAGGAGCGGGGGCGGACCCTTTGCCTTGTGGGTGGCACCGCCATGCAGCACCCCAAGGCTGTCCTTGATCACCCAAAGCGGCCGGAGATGTAGTCCTCCGTGGCCTGGACCGATGGGTTGGAGAAGATCCGTTCCGTCTCGTCGATCTCCACGAGCTTGCCGGGCTTGCCGACCGCCGCGAGGTTGAAGAACGCCGTACGGTCCGAGACCCGGGCCGCCTGCTGCATGTTGTGCGTCACGATGACGATCGTGAAGCGCTCCTTCAGCTCGCCGATCAGGTCCTCGATGGCGAGGGTGGAGATCGGGTCCAGTGCGGAGCACGGTTCGTCCATCAGCAGCACATCCGGCTCGACCGCGATCGCGCGGGCGATGCACAGGCGCTGCTGCTGGCCGCCGGAGAGGCCGGAGCCGGGCTTGTTCAGGCGGTCCTTGACCTCGTTCCAGAGGTTGGCGCCGCGAAGGGACTTCTCGACGACGTCCGACAGCTGGCTCTTCTTGTACGAGCCGTTCAGCTTCAGGCCCGCCGCGACATTGTCGAAGATCGACATCGTCGGGAACGGGTTCGGGCGCTGGAAGACCATGCCGACCGTGCGGCGCACGGTGACCGGGTCGACGTGGGAGCCGTACAGGTTCTCGTCGTCCAGCAGCACCTTGCCCTCGACGCGGCCACCGGGGGTGACCTCGTGCATCCGGTTCAGGGTGCGCAGGAAGGTGGACTTGCCGCAGCCGGACGGGCCGATGAAGGCGGTCACGGAGCGGGGCTCCACGGTCATCGAGATGTCCTCGATGGCGAGGTGGGAGCCGTAATAGGCCGACAGGCCGCTGACGTCGATGCGCTTGGCCATCTGAATCACTGCTTCTTTCGTGCCGCGTCAGCGGCCGGTCTTCGGGGCCTTCCAGCGGGCGATGCCGCGGGCCACCAGATTGAGGATCATGACGAAGGCGATCAGGACCAGAGCAGCGGCCCAGGCGCGGTCGTACGACGCCTCGCTGCCGATCTTGTACTGCTCCCAGATATAGAAGGGGAGCGACGACTGTGCGCCTTGGAAGGGGTTCGGATTGATCAGCTGGCTGCCGAAGACCAGCAGCATGATCGGTGCGGTCTCGCCGGCGATCCGGGCGATCGCGAGCATCACACCGGTGGTGATGCCGCCGATCGCGGTGGGCAGGACCACCTTCAGGATGGTGCGCCACTTGGGGATGCCGAGGGCGAGCGATGCCTCACGGAGCTCGTTCGGGACGAGCTTGAGCATCTCCTCGGTGGAGCGGACCACGACCGGGATCATCAGGATCGTGAGCGCCAGCGAACCCATCAGGCCGGACGGCTGGAGCTGCGTCAGCAGCATGATCGACAGGATGAAGAGGCCGGCCACGATGGACGGGATACCGGTCATCACGTCGACGAAGAACGTCACGGCCTTGGCGAGCGCGCCCTTGCCGTACTCCACCAGGTAGACGGCGGTCAGCAGGCCGATCGGGGCGGAGATCAGGGTGGCGAGGCCGACCTGCTCCAGGGTGCCGATCAGTGCGTGGTAGACACCGCCGCCCGGCTCCGTGCCGAGCACGCCGGCCATGGAGTGGGTGAGGAAGTAGCCGTCCAGGACCTTCGCGCCGCGGCTGACCGTCGTCCAGACCAGCGAGGCCAGCGGAACGACGGCGAGGAGGAAGCACACCCAGACGATGCTGGTGGCGAGGCGGTCCTTGGCCTGGCGCTGGTTCTCGACGACCGACGTCGTGACGTACGAGATGACGACGAAGAGCACCGCGGAGAACAGGCCCCACTGGATGCGGCTCTGCCAGCCCGCCGCCGCGCCGATGCCGACGCCGAGCACGACCGCTGCGGCCGCGAAGGCGAGCGGGGCCCAGCGGGGGAGCGCCCGGCTGCTGAGGCTGTTCCTGGAAGCGGCCGCCGTGGGGTTGGGGCGTTCCTGAATGCCGGTGTTGGCTGCCTGGCTCATGCGTTGGCCCCCGAGTACTCCTTGCGGCGGGCGATGATGAGCCGGGCCGCGCCGTTGACCAGCAGGGTGAGGATGAAGAGGACGAGACCGGAGGCGATCAGGGCGTCACGCCCGAACTGGTCGGCCTCGTCGAACTTCGCGGCGATGTTCTGGGCGAACGTTCCGCCGCCGGGATTCAGTACATGCGCCGAGATGAGGAAGCTCGGCGACAGGACCGTGGCGACGGCCATCGTCTCGCCGAGCGCGCGGCCGAGGCCCAGCATCGACGCGGAGATCACGCCGGAGCGGCCGAAGGGCAGCACCGAGAGGCGGATGACTTCCCAGCGGGTGGCGCCGAGGGCGAGGGCGGCTTCCTCGTTCATCCTCGGGACCTGGAGGAAGACCTCGCGGCTGACGCTCGTCACGATCGGCAGGATCATGATCGCGAGCAGGATGCCGACGGTGAAGAGCGAGCGGGCGACGCCGACCTCGGTCTTGTCCAGCACGTACGTCCAGCCGAAGAACTGGTCGAGCCAGAGGTTCAGGCCCTCCAGGTACGGGACCAGGAAGAGGGCGCCCCAGATGCCGTACACGATGCTCGGCACTGCGGCGAGCAGGTCGACGACGTACGCGAGGGGCGCGGCCAGCCTGCGCGGTGCGTAGTGCGAGATGAAGAGGGCGATACCGACAGCGATCGGAACCGCGATGGCCATCGCGATGATCGAGCTGACGACCGTGCCGAAGAGCAGGACCGCGATACCGAAGACCGGCTTGTCGCCGACCGGGTTCCAGTCCAGCGTGGTGAAGAAGTTGCCCTGGTCCTTGGAGACGGCGAGGGTCGCGCGGTACGACAGGAACACGGCGATCGACGCCATGATCACGAGCAGCAGAATGCCTGAACCCCGTGAGAGGCCCAGGAAGATTTTGTCGCCTGCGCGTCCGGGGGCCTTGGGCCTGGCGCGCTTGCGCTGCACCGGGCGCGCCGGTGGCGTGTCTATCGGTGTGGTGGAAGCCATGGTCTTTCCGGTCTGTGTGGGGGAGCGGTGTCGCTCCCCTGGCGGCGGTGCACCGGATGGGGTGGGGCGGCGGGCCGGCCCGGAGGGGTGCACCGGGCCGGCTGCCGTGTGTTGCCTGTGGAGCTGATTCAGCTGGTGTTACGGGTGTTGCTTCTGGTTACGAGAGGGAACCGATGGTCTCGCGGACCTTGGCGTTGATCTCGGCCGGGATCGGCGCGTAACCGGCGTCGGTGAGGAGCTTCTGGCCCTCGTCACCGGCGGTGTAGTTCAGGAAGGACTTGACCGTGGGGAGCGTCTCGGCCTTGTTGCCCGTGTCGCAGACGACCTCGTACGTCACCAGGACGATCGGGTAGGCACCCTCGGCCTTGGTGGTGTAGTCGAGGTCGAGCGCCAGGTCCTTGCCGGTGCCCGCGATCTTGGCGGCGGCGATGGCCTTGGAGGCGTTCTCCGAGGAGGCCTTGACCGGGGTGGAGCCACCGGTGTTGATGTCGACCGTGGAGATGGACTGCGAAGAGGCGTACGAGAGCTCGAAGTAACCGATCGAGCCGTCGACCTGCTTCACCTGGGCGGCGACACCGGCGGAGCCGGACGCGGCCTGGCCACCGGGGGCCGGCCACTTCTTCTCGGGCTCGTACTTCCAGTCGCTCGGCGCGGTGGCGGCGAGGTACTTGCCGAGGTTCTGCGTGGTGCCGGAGTCCTCGGAGCGGTGGAAGGCCTGGATCGCCTTGCTCGGAAGCTTCACGCCGTCGTTGAGCTTGGCGATCGCGGTGTCGTTCCACTTCTTGATCTTGCCGTCGAAGATCTTGGCAAGAGTGGGGGCGTCCAGCGTCAGGCTGTCGACACCCTCGAGGTGGAAGCCGATCGCGATCGGACCGCCGACCATCGGGAGGTTGATGCCCTGGCCGGTCTTGCAGATCTTCTTCGAGTCGGCGACCTCTTCGGGCTTCAGCGCCGAGTCGGAGCCGGCGAAGCCGACGGTGCCCTGGTTGAAGGCGATGATGCCTTCACCGGAGGACGACGCCTTGTAGTTGATCTCCACGCCCTTGCAGCCGGCCATGTAGTTCTTGACCCAGAGGTCCATGGCGTTCTTCTGTGCGCTGGAGCCGGAGGCGAGCAGCTGACCCTTGGCGTCGTCACACTTGACGTCCGACGCGGCGCTCGTCTTCTCGCCGGTGCCACCGGTGGCGCTGCTGCCGCTGTTGTTGTCCGAACCGCACGCCGTGAGGACCAGGGCGCTGGAGACGGCGAGGGCACCGAGCGCGGTGGCACGAAGCCGGTTCTTGCGCTGAAGCTTCACTTTCGGGTTTTTCCTTCCAGGAGCCGCCGAAGTCTTGTTCGTTCTACGACGGCGTGCGATGTGGTGGGTGGTGCGGCGTTTCGCCGCGCACCGTGCACTGCCGAAATTAGGCAGAACAGGTGAAGCGGCCTACGGGGGAGAGTGAACGGAAGGTGAACCGTGGCGGGCGGTGCGGTGCGGCGCTCGCGCTGCGGTTGCGTGATGTGCGCGGAGCGTGTGGTTACCGGGGGTTGGTGGCCCCTCTGCCGTCAATCGCCGGGTGGCTCAAAAGTGCCGTCGACCGCCGGGCGGGCTCGCATCCGCCGGGCGGTGCCGAAGTGCGCCGGACCGGCTCGAAAGCGCCCTATGCCGTCGGCAGGGCGGTCAGCATTGCGTCCAGCAAGGCGCGGTCGCGGGGCTGGGTGAGGCGGGTGCGGGCCGCTTCCGGGGAGAGCCAGAGGATGCGGTCGACCTCGTCTCCCGGGATGAACGCGCCCTCCGTCGCCTCGGCCGCCCAGTACGTGACTTCCTTGGGACGGCCGTTCGCGACGTACCGGACGGTGGGCAGCGGGGCACCCGGTACGCAGTGGTGCCCGGTCTCCTCAAGGACCTCGCGCAGGGCGGCGTCCCTCGCCGGCTCGCCGCGCTTGAGCTTGCCCTTCGGGTGCGACCAGTCGTCGTAGCGGGGCCGGTGGACCAGGCAGATCTCCAGCTCTCCGGAGTGCGGCGCCCGGCGCCACAGCACGCATCCCGCGGCCTGCACGGTGGTGCCGGTCATGGCGCGGTCACGGCCGCCGCGTACGGCCAGGTCTCCCGGAACACCCCGCGGGCCGCCTCCACCTCGTGCCGCTGGTCGGCGTGGAGCACCCCCAGGGCGTACGCCGTGGCCGGCGCGATCCGGGGTGTGCGGGCCGCCGATGCCGCCGCCGCTGCCGCCTCCGCCGCGTCCCGGTGCAGGTCGAGGGCGTGCCCCGGCGCGGCCAGGACCTCGTCGGGGGCGCCGCGTACCACCTCGTGGGCGTACCGGTGCAGTCGCAGCAGAAGGCGGGTCTGGTGCCAGGGCGCGTCGTACGCCTCGTTGTACGGCTCGACCGCGTCGTCCGACGGGAGCGCGGCCACCGCGCCGAGCAGCCGCTGTTCGGCACGGTCGGCGGGCCCGTGCAGCATCTCGACGGCCGGGGCGTCGGCCGCGGCGGAGAGCGGGACCTCGGAGGCGAGCAGGGCGACGGCGTCGGCGACCGCGTGGAACCGGGACGAGCCGAGCGCCTGGAGCGCCGCCGAGTGCGCGCGGGTCCTGGCGAGGGTCAGCTGCCGCTCCAGCAGCGCCCCGGCCCGCGCCGCGCCGACGTCGAGCGCGGCACGTTCCTTGGCGTGGACGACGGCCTGCTGGGCGGGCTCGTGCTGGGCGGCATCGGTATCGCGGGGTGCGGTGCCCGTGGCCTTCGCCCGGGCCGCGGGCAGCGCGGTGCCCGACAGGGCGTGCAGCGCATCGAGGAGCCGGGTGAGCCGGGTCGCGTACGCGTGCTCGCGGGCCAGGGTGCCGGAGAGCCAGGCCAGTTCCGTACGGAGCTGTTCGGCCCAGCCCGGTTCGAGTGCCGAGCGGAAGGTGTGCAGGGTGCCGCTGATGCGGCGGGCCGACCGGCGCAGGGCGCCGGCGGCCTCTTCGGCGGCGAGTGTCCCGGCGTCCGTGGGGGCGCTGTTCTCGTGGTGCAGCCGCAGGCTCCGCAGGAAGTCCGCGGCCTGTTCCTGCAGGTAGGGGCCGAGGACCGCGCCCGCGGACACGTCCGTCCGGGTCGTCGTCTGGTGGTCAGGGCGTCGCACGCCGGCGCCTCCGGGCGTCAATGAGCATTTCCTGTACGTGCCGCAGCGGCTGGCCGTCCGCGTCCGTGGCGTGCCGGGTCCAGTTCCCGTCGGGACCGAGGTGCCAGGAGGAGGTGGTGTCGGCCATACCTGTCTCCAGGAGTCGGCTGAGCGCGACGCGGTGGGCGGGGTCGGTGACTCGGACCAGTGCTTCGATCCGGCGGTCGAGGTTGCGGTGCATCATGTCGGCGCTGCCGAACCACACTTCGGGTTCGCCGCCGTTGCCGAACGAGAAGACCCGGGAGTGTTCGAGGAAGCGGCCCAGTATCGAGCGGACCCGGATGTTCTCGGAGAGGCCGGGGACGCCGGGGCGGATCGCGCAGATGCCGCGTACCCAGATGTCCACCGGCACGCCCGCCTGGGCGGCCCGGTAGCAGGCGTCGATGATCGCTTCGTCGACCATCGAGTTGACCTTGAAGCGTACGTAGGCGGGGCGCCCGGCCCGCTGGTGCGCGATCTCCTTGTTTATGCGGGAGATCAGCCCGTCGCGCAGGGACTTCGGGGCGACGAGCAGCCGGCGGTACGTCTCGCGGCGGGAGTAGCCGGAGAGCCGGTTGAAGAGGTCGGAGAGGTCCGCCCCGACCTGCGGGTCCGCGGTCAGCAGGCCGAGGTCCTCGTACAACCGCGCCGTCTTCGGGTGGTAGTTGCCGGTGCCGACGTGCGAGTAGCGGCGCAGCGTGTCGCCCTCCTGGCGGACCACGAGCGAGAGCTTGCAGTGCGTCTTCAGCCCGACGAGGCCGTAGACGACATGGCAGCCGGCCTCCTCCAGCTTGCGCGCCCACTTGATGTTGGCCTGCTCGTCGAAGCGGGCCTTGATCTCGACAAGTACGAGGACCTGCTTGCCGGACTCGGCGGCGTCGATCAGTGCGTCGACTATCGGCGAGTCGCCCGAGGTCCGGTACAGCGTCTGCTTGATCGCGAGCACGTCCGGGTCGCCCGCCGCCTGCTCCAGGAACGCCTGGACGGAGGTGGAGAACGAGTCGTACGGGTGGTGCAGCAGCACATCGCGTTCGCGCAGCGCGGCGAAGATGTCCGGTGCGGAGGCGGACTCGACCTCGGCGAGATCGCGGTGGGTGCCCGCGATGAACTTGGGGAACTTCAGCTCCGGCCGGTCCAGCGACGCTATGCCGAACAGTCCGGTGAGGTCGAGCGGTCCGGGCAGCGGGTAGACCTCGGCGTCGGACACCTTGAGCTCGCGGACCAGCAGGTCCAGGACGTACGGGTCGATGGACTCCTCGACCTCCAGGCGCACCGGCGGGCCGAAACGGCGCCGCATGAGCTCCTTCTCCAGGGCCTTGAGGAGGTTCTCGGCGTCGTCCTCCTCGACCTCCAGGTCCTCGTTCCGGGTGACCCGGAACATGTGGTGGGCAAGGACCTCCATGCCCGGGAAGAGCTCTTCCAGGTGCGCGGCGATGATGTCCTCGATGGGGACGTACCGCTGCGGAGACGCCTCCAGGAACCGGGTCAGCAACGGCGGCACCTTGACGCGGGCGAAGTGCCGGTGGCCGCTGACCGGGTTGCGTACGACGACCGCGAGGTTGAGCGAGAGGCCCGAGATGTACGGGAACGGGTGCGCCGGGTCGACGGCCAGCGGCGTCAGTACGGGGAAGACCCGCTGCCGGAAGAAGGTGAACAGGCGGGCCTGCTCCTTCTCGGTCAGCTCCGGCCAGCGGATCAGCTGGATGCCCTCGTCGGAAAGTGCGGGCGCGATGTCCTGCTGGTAGCAGGCGGCGTGCCGGGCCATGAGCTCGCGCGACCGGGTCCAGATCAGGTCGAGGACCTCGCGGGGCTGCAGACCGGAGGCGGAGCGGGTGGCGACGCCGGTGGCGATACGGCGCTTGAGACCCGCCACCCGGACCATGAAGAACTCGTCCAGGTTAGAGGCGAAGATGGCGAGGAAATTCGCCCGTTCGAGGAGGGGCGTAGCAGGGTCCTCGGCCAGTTCCAGTACGCGTTCGTTGAACGCGAGCCAACTGCGCTCCCGGTCCAGGAACCGGCCATGGGGCAGCTCGTCGCCGTCGACATCGGGTTCGTACGCATCCGCGTCGGCGTCGAGATCCGGATCGAGGTCGGCGGCGGTGGAAATACCGCCGTTCGCCGACGCGACGGCATGCGGGCGGTGCGCGGCGAGAGAGCCGATGGACGGCTGCGCGGCGGGCTGGACCGGGACCTCGGAGCTGGGGTGCTGGCTCATGGCCCTATTGTTCCGCGCGGAAGGCCCGTGGGGCGCGTCGGACAGTGCGGAGATCGCGGGAATCGCACGGTCTCCGCCGGGATTTCTCCCGTTGCGGGGGGTCGGCACAGCTGGCTGCATCCTGAGAGGGTCGCAAGCGCGTCTGAATGGCCGGTAACGGCGACATGACGTGCAGGAAGCGGTGTGCGGGTGCGCAGTTGCGGCGACGGGGCGCCTGTGCGGGGTCCGGGCCGCCCCCTGTGCGGCCCGGACCCCGGTGGTCGGGGCGGATCAGCCGTGGCGGCGGCGCAGCACGCGGAAGGCGAGCGCGACGGCAGCGGCGGCGAGGACGAGCAGGATGCCGGTCTCGACCAGCTGGAGCGGCCAGAAGTGCGAGGCGGGGTGGTAGTCGATGAAGCCCTTGATGCCGCCCCGGTTGCGCAGGCAGCTTGTGAAGGACTCCGCCGAACCGGCCGGGATGCAGTCCTTCGAGTAGATCTCCTTGCCCGAGGCGGTGAGCATGCCCGACTCGGTGTACCAGGCGTCACCGCTCGGGTAGTCGCCACCGAGCGCGCGGACGGTCGGCCAGAGCTCGTAGCGGCGCTTGCCGAACCCGAGCATCACCGTGCCCAGGACGAGGGCCGTGAGGCTCATGGACAGGACGGTACGGCGTACCACCACGGCGCACAGGGCACCGACGGCCACGGCCAGCAGGGCGTAGGCGACGGCGGTCGGGCCGAGCGCGGGGTGGATACCGCTCTGGAACCAGCTCAGTCCGGAGGCGCGCGGGTTGCTCCCTATGCCCGACCAGCCCCATCGGTAGACGAGGACCAGAACGGTCATCCCGGCGGTCGCCAGGGCCGCAGGCAGGGCGAGCCGGGCCGCCAGCCACTGGGCCGGGGAGGCCGACTGGGCCCAGGCGAGCCGGAACGTACCGCTCTCCAGCTCGCGGGCGATCAGCGGTCCCGCGACGAAGACGCCGATGAGCCCGGCGAGCAGCAGGACAGCGGTACCGCCGTCCGCCAGATAGGTCTCGGTGGCTGTGCGGGCGTAGGTGGGCAGGTAGGAGCCGTCGCCACAGCGGGTGGTGTCGCCGTCGGCGCAGCGTTCGGCCGAGCTCGCGACCGCGACCCAGATCCGGAGCCCGACCACGATGCCGATGCCCAGCACCAGCAGCGCGCAGGCCGCCCACAGGGAACGGCGGTGCTGGCGGAGGAGGACGCGGACGGGGCCCCGCAACCCGGCGGCGGGTGTGACGGGCACACGCAGACCGATGGTGCTCATACGGCAGCCACCTCCCTGCCGGCCTCGGCGCTCGGCATCAGCAGCTCAGGTGCCTGCGGCGACCGCAGATGCGCCAGCAGCAGCTCCTCGAGCGACGGTTCCGCGATCTCCCAGGCCGAGTCGTCCACCGGGCCCTCCCTCCGTACCAGTGCGGTCAGCCGCCGTCCCGTCGTGCGGGACTCGACGACGGTGTGCGGTGCCAGGTCCCGTACCGGACCCGTCAGCAGGGCGTGCGCGGCGAGGATGTCCTCCGTCTCGCCGCCGAGGCGGACCCGGCCGCCGTCGACGAGCAGGAGGTAGTCGCAGGCGCCCTCCAGCTCGGTCAGGATGTGCGAGGACATCACGATGGTGGTCGCGTGCTCGGCCGCCTCCGCCATCAGGACGCCCATCAGCTGGTGGCGGGCGAGCGGGTCGAGGTCGGCCATCGGCTCGTCGAGCAGCAGCAGTTCGGCACGCTTGCCGAGTGCGAGGGCGAGCGCCAGGCGGGTGCGCTGTCCGCCGGAGAGCGTACGGACCCTGGCGTCCTTGGGCAGGTCCCCGATGACGCGCTCGGCGGTGGCCCGGTCCCAGGTGGCGGGGTTCAGCTCGGCACCCGCCCAGAGCGTCTCGGCGACCGTCAACTGCGGGTACAGCGGCTTGTCCTGGGCCACGAACGCCATCCGGGAACGCGCCTCGGCGGGCGTGGTGCCCAGGATCCGGACCGTTCCCTCGACCGGCCGCAGGAACCCGGCGGCGAGGGCGAGCAGGGTGGACTTGCCTGCGCCGTTGGGCCCGACGAGCGCGCACACGCGCCCCGTGGGCAGCCGGAAGGAGCAGTCTCGCAGCGCCCACCCCCCTGCCCCGCGCCGGTACTTCATACCGAGGCCGTTCGCCTCGATCGCAGCGCCTGTCATGTGTGGCTGTCCCCCTTGAACGTGCTGTCCAGTACGGCGGTGAAGAGCGCGTTCATGTCGTCGCGTTCCAGCCCCGCCTCCCGCGCTCGGCGGGCCCAGTCGGTGAGTTCCCCCCGCAGGGGCGTGTCCGTGGTGGCCGTGGAGCCGAGGGTCCGGCGCACGAACGTGCCGAGCCCGCGCCGGGCCTCGACGAGACCTTCGCGTTCCAGCTCGCGGTAGGCCTTGAGCACGGTGTTCGGGTTGATGGCGGTGGCCTCGACGACCTCGCGTGCGGTGGGCAGCCGGTCGCCGGGCTCCAGCAGGCCGAGACGCAGGGCCTGTTTGGTCTGCTGGACGATCTGGAGGTACGTGGCGACGCCGCTGCGCCGGTCGATGCGGAACTCGACCGCTGCGGACTCTGCCATGTTCACCCCTTTCACTAATTGAGTAGTGAAAGGGTGTCGGAAAGAAGGGGCGGCGTCAAGCGACGCCGCCCCGGGGAGAGCTGTGCCGCCCAGGACTCCGGGCGGGCTGCTCAGGACTCCGTACCGGCTGCTCAGGACTCCGTGCGGTACATCAGGTCCACCTCGTGGGTGGCGAAGCCCATCCGTTCGTACACCGTCAGGGCCGCCTTGTTGTCCGCGTCGACGTAGAGCATCGCGGTCGGCAGCCCCTCGGCGGCGAGATGGCGCAGCCCGATCGCGGTGAGCGCCTTGCCGAGGCCGCCGCCCTGTGCGTCGGGCCGGATGCCGAGGACGTACACCTCGCCCAGCTGCTCCTCGGCGTGCACTTTCGTCCAGTGGAAGCCGATCAGCTCGCCGCCGCGCTCGGCCAGGAAGAAGCCCTTCGGGTCGAACCACGGCTCGGCCTTGCGGTCGTCCAGGTCGCGCTGGGTGAGCGCCCCCTGCTCGGGGTGGTGGGCGAAGGCGGCACTGTTCACCGCGAGCCAGGCGGCGTCGTCCTGGCCGGGCACGAAGGTGCGGACGGTGACGCCCGGCGGCAGCACGGGCTCCGCCATGTCCAGCGGGCTCAAGGTGCGGCGCAGCTGACGCAGTTCACGGAAGAGCGAGAGGCCGAGGACCTGGGCGAGGTGGCGCGCCGCGGACTTCCCGCCGTGCGCCCAGACGCGCAGCCGCTTCCCGGTCGCGGCGAGCAGCGCGGCGCCCAGTGCCCGTCCGTGCCCCTGGCCGCGGTGTGCGGGGTGTACGACCAGCTCGGCGGCCGGCGCCTCGACGGGGTCGGTGTCCTCCAGCTGCGCGTACCCGACGAGGGTGCCGGAGCTGGTGAGCAGAAGGTGCCGCACACCCTCCCGGCGCCCGCCCCTGAGCTGCAGCCGGCCCTGCTCGGAGACCGCGGGCCTGCCGTCGGCGCGGGTCGCTTCGTCGAGCAGATCGAGGACGGCTCCGGCCTGGTCGGCGGAGAGCACGTCGAGCGTCCGGATCTCACGCCCGGGGGCGGGGAGGGGTACATCAGTCGTCATGCGTACGAGCGTACGGCGGGGCGGGGCCGTGAGGGGGGCAGTGAGGTGTCGCGGGGCTCGGCCATTGCCGTGACGTTTTCGACCGGATAGGTGCGAGATGCGGGCGGTGCGGGGGAGTTGATCCCCTTACCGACCACATGGCAACCGGTTCGTAACGCGAAACACCTGTCGCGCTACGCGCGTTGACTCTAGGCTGCGGGCCGAACCCTCCCGCTGAACTCACAAGGGGACCGATGTCAGCGACACCGCAGAAGAACCGTGCGTCACGGCGGGTGCTCGCCGCCGCGGCCGGGCTGGCCACCGTCGGCGCGCTCGTCGCGGCGATGCCGGCCGGCGCCCAGGACCGCGGTCACGGGCACCACACGCCGGCCAGCACCGTCGACGTGCAGCTGCTGTCCTTCAACGACCTGCACGGCAACCTGGAGCCGCCGGCCGGTTCGGCCGGCAACGTCACCGAGAAGCAGGCCGACGGCACGACGAAGACGATCCCGGCCGGTGGTGTCGAGTACCTCGCCTCCTCGCTGCGCACCGCGCGCAAGGGCCACCCGTACTCCATCACCGCGGCCGGCGGCGACATGGTGGGCGCGAGCCCGCTGCTGTCCGGGCTCTTCCACGACGAGCCGACCATCGAGGCGCTCAACAAGATCGACCTCGATGTGACGACCGTCGGCAACCACGAGTTCGACGAGGGCGCCGTCGAGCTGGCCCGCCTCCAGAACGGCGGCTGCCACCCGGTCGAGGGGTGTTACGAGAAGGACAGGACGTTCCAGGGCGCGGACTTCCCGTACCTCGCAGCCAATGTGACGGACGAGAAGACCGGCAAGCCGATCCTCAAGCCGTACACGGTGTGGAAGAAGAACGGCGTCAAGATCGGCTTCATCGGGGTGACCCTGGAGGGCACGCCGAACATCGTCACCGCCAACGGCGTCAAGGGCCTGAAGTTCCACGACGAGATCGAGACGGTCAACAAGTACGCCAAGGAGCTCGACCGGCAGGGCGTGAAGTCCATCGTCGCGCTCATCCACGAGGGCGGGGCCCCGGCCTCCTCCTCGTACAACTACAACTGCGACAGCCCCGGCGCCGGTGACGGCATCTCGGGACCGATCGTGGACATCGCCAAGGGCATCAGCCCGAAGGTCGACGCGCTGGTCACGGGCCACACGCACCAGGCCTACGTGTGCACCGTGCCGGACCCGGCGGGCAACCCGCGCCTGGTCACCTCGGCGTCGTCGTTCGGCAAGCTGTACACGGACACGACCCTCACGTACGACCGCCGCACCAAGGACATCGTGCGTACGTCGGTGAAGTCGTCGAGCTCCTCGAACCCGACCTCGGCGAATCACGTCGTCACCCGGGACCAGCCCAAGGCCACCGACATGACGGCCCTGATCGCCCGCTGGAACACCCTCGCGGCTCCCATCGCGAGCAAGCCGCAGGGCTTCATCAGCGCCGACATCAACGGCCGCGGTTCCACTGCCCCCGAGAAGCCGCTCGGCAACCTGATCGCCGACGCGCAGCTGGAGGGCCTGGCCCCGGCGGACAAGGGCGGGGCGGTCGTCGCCTTCATGAACCCGGGCGGCATCCGCGCGGACCTCGTGTACAAGTCGACCGGCAGTGAGGGCGACGGGGTGGTGACGTACGGCGAGTCGTTCACCGTGCAGCCCTTCACCAACATGATGAATGTCGTCGATCTGACCGGCGCCCAGCTGATCAGCGCGCTCCAGCAGCAGGTCAGCGGCGCCAACGAGGCCAGCCCGAAGATCCTTCAGGTGTCCAAGGGCCTCACGTACACCCTCGACATGACGAAGACGGGCGCGGCCCGCGTCGTCGTCGACACGATCAAGCTGAACGGTGCGGCGATCGACCCGGCCAAGACGTACCGCGTCGCGATGAACGAGTTCCTCGCGGGCGGCGGCGACGGCTTCGCGGCGCTCGGACAGGGCACCAACAAGCTGGTCGGCGCATCCGACCTGGACCTGTTCAACGCGTATCTGGCGGCGCACTCGTCGGCCGCGGCGCCGCTGGCCCCGCCGGCCACGGACCGGATCACGGTCATTCAGTAGCTCCGGCGATCGAGTGAGCGGGGCGGTGGGCCATCCGGCCCACCGCCCCGCTGTCGTCACGGGTTCGGGCCCGGGCCTCGCCTAGTGTCGGAAACATGACTGCAGAAGCCGAAGCAGACGCAGACGACGGCCTGGTCACCGTCGCCTGCAACGGGTCCGTCCGCGAAACGATCGACCGGCTCCAGGAGGCGATCACCGCCTCGGGCTTCCAGGTGTTCGCACGGATCGACCATGCGGACCATGCCGCCCGCATCGGCCTGGAACTCCGGCCGACCGAACTGCTCATCTTCGGCAAGCCGGAGGGCGGCACGCAGCTGATGCAGGACCGGCAGACCGCCGGGATCGACCTCCCGTCGAAGGCACTGGCCTGGCAGGACGCTGCCGGCGACACCTGGGTGACGTGCAACGACGCCTCATGGCTCGCCGCCCGCCACGGCCTGGGGCCGGCGAGCGAAGCGGGCGTCGCCGCGGTGGAGGCGAGCACGGTGGCGGCGGTACGCCAGGCGACGGGCCCGGCCACGGTCTAGGGGCGGCCGGGCGCCCCTGTCCCGGCGATGCGGCCCCGTTCCCGTTATGGCGTGTACCCGTCATACTCCGAAGGCTGACCCCCCACACAGCCGACGGAGGCACCCGCATGAGCACCCGCAGAACCTTCTTAACCGGCGCACTCGCCCTCTCCGCCACCGCTCTCGTCGGGACGGACCCCGCGACCGCCGCAGCCCGCCGGGCAGCTCTCACCACGCAGGACTGGATGGCCGGCCTCGCCGACGCCATCCCCGTGCAGCGTCTGACCATCCCCGGAACGCACGACTCCGGCGCCCGCTACGGCGGCCCGTGGACCGAGTGCCAGAACACCACCGTCGCCGAACAGCTCAGCAGCGGCATCCGCTTCCTCGACGTACGGTGCCGGATCACCGGCGACTCCTTCGCGATCCACCACGGAGCCTCGTACCAGAACCTGATGTTCGGTGACGTCCTCGGCGCCTGCTGGGACTTCCTGGCCGAGCACCCCACCGAGACCGTGCTGATGCGGGTCAAGCAGGAGTACTCCGAGGAGAGCGACGCCGCGTTCCGGCGGATCTTCGACCTGTACCTCGACGCCAAGGGCTGGCGGCCGCTGTTCCGGATCGACCCCGCGCTGCCCGCGCTGGGCGAGGCCCGCGGCAAGGTCGTGCTGCTCGCCGACAACGGCGGACTGCCCGGCGTCCGCTATGCCGATCCCGCACTCTTCGACATCCAGGACGACTACATGGCGGAGCCGTTCGCCAAGTACCCGAAGATCGAGTCCCAGTTCCGCAAGGCCGCGCAGCAGCCCGGGAAGCTGTTCATGAACTACGTGAGCACGGCGGCCCTGATGCCGCCCCGCTGGAACGCGGACCGGCTCAATCCGCAGGTGCAGTCGTTCCTCGACGGCTCCGCGGCGTCCGGCTGGACCGGGCTCGGGATCGTCCCGCTGGACTTCCCCGCCACCCGGCCCGGCCTGGTCGCATCACTGATCCGGCACAACCCCGGGGCCTGACCGGTCGCCGGGGCGGCTCAGGAAAACTCCGGCGGCGGCTGCGGGGCGCCCGGCAGGCGGATCGAGGCCTCAGTGCCACCGGTCGACGCCGGGCGCAGGACGATCTCGCCGCCCGCCTGCTGGACCGTGCGCGCCACGATCGACAGGCCCAGCCCCGAGCCCGGCAGCTGGCGGGCGGACGGCGAGCGCCAGAAGCGTTCGAAGACGTACGGGAGTTCCTCTTCGGGGATGCCCGGGCCCTGGTCCGTCACGGTCAGCTCCCCGCCGTGCAGGGCCACGGCGATCGTGCCGTGCTGCGGGCTGAACTTCACGGCGTTGTCGAGGACGTTGACGACCGCCCGCTCCAGTGCCCCCGGCTCGGCCCGTACGTACCAGGGTTCGAGGTCCGCGGTGATGGTCAGCTCCGGGCCGCGGAGCCGTGCCCGCTCCAGCGCGGCCGAGGCGATGTCGTGCAGGCCGACGACCTGGAGCGGGCCGGGCTGGGCCGCGTCCGGGCGGGCCAGTTCCTGAAGGTCGCCGATGAGCGACGCCAGCTCGGTCATCTGCGCCGTGACCGACTTCATCAGCGCCCTGCGGTCGTCCGGCGGGATCGGCCGGCCGGTCTCCTCGCTGCGGGCGAGCAGTTCCACGTTCGTACGCAACGAGGTCAGCGGCGTGCGCAGCTCGTGCCCGGCGTCCGCGATCAGCTGCGCCTGCCGGTCGCGGGAGGTGGCGAGGGCGGCAGTCATCGAGTTGAAGGAGCGGGACAGCCGGGCGATCTCGTCCTCGCCCTCGACCGGGATGCGGAGTGTGAGGTCCTCGGTGCGGGCGACATGCTCGACGGCCTCGGTGAGCTCGTCGACGGGGCGCAGGCCGGTGCGGGCGACCCACAGCCCGGCGGCGCCCGCGCCGATGACACCGATGCCGGAGACGGAGAGGAGGACGAGCGCCAGCTGGTCGAGGGGGTCGGTGACCTGTTTCATGGGCAGGGCCACGGATACGGCGATCCCGGGCTGACTTCCCGGACCGTGAACGGTCGAGGTGTAGACGCGCATCTCGGTGCCGTCCTTCGCCTCGGTGGTGTGCACCGCGTCGGTCCGCACCCCGGCGGCTACGGCCCGGTCGGCGAGCTGCACCGGGATCGGGGACTTCTCCGGCTGGGTGCAGGGCGTCGTACTCGTCGCCAGCACCAGCTGGAGCGTGTAGGGCGTGGGCAGGATCCGGACTCCGTCCGGCTCGGCGCAGGCCCGCGTGAGAACGTCGACGTCGGCCCCACTGGGACGGACCTGTTGCAGGCTCGAGTCGAGCTGCTCGATCAGCCGGTCCCGCGTGGTCAGCCAGCAGGCCAGGGCCACCGCCGCCACCGCGACCGCCACGGCGGTCGCGACCAGCATCGCCAGCCGGGAGCGCAGCGGCAGCGCGCGGATCCGGTGCAGCGGGCCCGTCACCCGTCACCCCCGCCGGCCCGCAGCGCGTACCCGACGCCCCGCACCGTGTGCACGAGCCGCGGTTCACCGCCCGCTTCCGTCTTGCGGCGCAGGTACATCACGTACACGTCCAGGGAGTTGGAGCTCGGTTCGAAGTCGAAGCCCCAGACCGCCTTCAGGATCTGCTCGCGGGTCAGCACCTGCCGCGGGTGGGCCAGGAACATCTCCAGCAGGGTGAATTCGGTCCGGGTCAGCTCGACGCGGCGCGAGCCGCGGGTGACCTCGCGGGTGGCGAGGTCCATCCGCAGATCGGCGAAGGACAGCACATTGTCGTCGGGGACGTCGCCGCCCGCCGCGGCCGCGTACGAGCTGCGGCGCAGCAGGGCCCGGATGCGGGCGAAGAGCTCGTCCAGTTCGAAGGGCTTGACCAGATAGTCGTCGGCGCCGGCGTCGAGCCCGGTGACGCGGTCGCCGACGGTGTCGCGGGCGGTGAGCATCAGGATGGGTGTGGTGGCGCCGGTGGAACGGATGCGGCGGGCGGCGGTCAGGCCGTCCATCCGCGGCATCTGGATGTCGAGGACGATCAGATCGGGGGCGTACGACTCCGCCTTGGCCAGCGCGTCGATTCCGTCGACGGCGACCAGCGTGCCGTATCCCTCGAAGGCGAGACTGCGCTGCAGGGCCTCGCGCACGGCCGGCTCGTCGTCGACGATCAGGATGCGCTGCGGATCGTCTTCGGCGGGACTCATCGCTCGTCGTCCTCTTCTCTCTGCTCTGCCGGGGTGCCTTCAGCCTGTCACGGCCGTGGCGCGGCGTCGCGCGGCCCGGCGCCTGCGGCCGGTGGTGACCGTGGTGGTCGCACGGGGTTCCGGGGCGTGCCGGGCCGTCGCGGCGGACCGGGCCGTCGGCGCGAGCGGCAGCGCCAGGTCCGCCGGGCCGATGGGGGTGTCGGACGGGTGGTTCATGGCTGATCTCCTCAGGAGCCGTTGCCGGCCCGCAGTGTGTCCAGGTCGGCCTTGAGCGTGTTCACCGGGATGGCGAAGCCGAGACCCACGCTGCCCGCGCCGGAGCTGCTCGATCCACCGGACGAACTCGCGTTGTACATAGCGGAGTTGATGCCGATGATCTCGCCGTTCATGTTGATGAGCGCACCGCCGGAGTTGCCGGGGTTGAGCGAGGCGTCGGTCTGGATGGCCTTGTACGTGGTGGTGGAGTTGCCGGTGTCGCCGTTGAACTGTCGTCCGCCGAACTCGAACGGCCAGTCACTGCCGCCGCCCTGCTGCCCCTGCCCCTGACCGTCCTCACTGTCCTTGGCGACGGTGACATCACGGTTCAGCGCGGAGACGATGCCGCTGGTGACGGTGCCGGTGAGGCCCTCGGGCGAGCCGATCGCGACGACCTGGTCGCCGACCTTGATCCCGGAGGAGTCGCCGAGCGTGGCCGTCTTCAGCCCGCTGGCGCCTTCCAGATCGATCAGCGCCAGGTCCTTGTCGGCGTCGGTGCCGACGACCTTCGCGGTGTACGTCCTGCCGGTGCTCAGCGTCACCTTGATCGACGAGGCGCCCGCGATGACGTGGTTGTTGGTGACGATCTCACCGTCGGACGTGATGATCACGCCGGAGCCGGTGGACTCGCCCGCGGTCGACGTCGCACCGATCTCGACGATCGTCGGCGACACCGCCTTCGCGACACCGGCGACGGTGCCCGCGCTGCTCTGCGAGACGGTCGTGCCGCTGACCACCGAGCTGCTGTCGGTGCCGCTGGAACCGGTGCCGGTGAACTGACCGACGGCGGTGGCGGTGACACCGCCGACGACCGCCGCCGCGACGGCCACGGCTGCCAGCAGGGCGACCGGCCGCTTGGCCCGGCGCTTGTGCCCGGACGGCTGGGGGGCGGGCTGCGGCAGCCCCTGACCGAAGCTGCCGTAGCCGTCGCCACCACCGTGGCCGGCGCCGCCGCTGCCGGGCCACACGGTCGTTCCGGGGCCCGTGGAGATCGGCTGCGCGGGCTGGTGCGCAGGCGGCGGCGGGTAGGCCGCGTCGCCGTTGCCGTACGAGGGGTACATCGGGTACTCGCCGCTCGGGCGCTGGCTCTCAGTCATGTCCCCGACTGTGTCCAGCGAACATGAGAGAAGCCTGAGCACGTCCTGAGAAGCCCGGCAGAACCTCGTATGCCCGATATAAAGGCTGTACAGGCGTCGCCGCCTACCGCCCCTGACCGGCCGCCGGCTCCCCGCACCCGCACGATTGCCGCACCACCAGCGCCGACGGGAACTGCTTGAGCCGCTCCCGCCGGGACCCCGACACCCGCAGCGAGTCGTCGAGCACCAGGTCCACCGCGGCCCGTGCCATCGCCGGGCGGTCCGAAGAGATCGTGGTCAGCGGCGGATCGGTCAGACCCGCTTCCTTCACGTCGTCGAAGCCCGCCACCGCGAGCTCCCCGGGCACATCGATCCGCAGTTCGCGCGCAGCCCGCAGCACCCCGATGGCCTGGTCGTCCGTCGAGCAGAAGATCGCCGGCGGGCGGTCCGGGCCGGCGAGCAGCCCGAGCGCCACCCGGTAGGCGTCGTAACGGTTGTACGGGGCCTGGAAGAGCCGGCCCTCCGTCGACCGTCCCGACTCGTGCATCGCCCGCCGCCAGCCCTCGACGTGGTCGGCGACCGGGTCGCCGACCGCCGGGGTCGTCTCCATGCCGCCGAGGCACGCCACGTACGCGTTGCCGTGTTCGAGCAGGTGCCGGGTGGCCAGCTGTGCGCCGCCGATGTCGTCCGTGACGACCGCGACGTCGTCGATCGCCTCCGGCCGCTCGTGCAGCAGCACGACCCGCGCGTCCCACGCCTCTATCTCGGCCGCCGCCCGCTCGCTGGGGCCCTGGCTGACCAGGATCAGCCCGGAGACCCGCATTCCGAGGAAGGCCCGCAGGTAATGGACCTCGCGTTCGTCGCGGTAGTCGGAGTTGCCGACGAGGACCATTTTGCCGCGCTCGGCCGCGGCCTGTTCGACGGCGTGCGCCATCTCTGCGAAGAACGGCTGCCGGGCGTCCGGAACGATCATTCCTATGAGATCGGTCCGCCGCGAAGCCATCGCCTGCGCGACCCGGTCGGGCCGGTAACCCAGCTCTTTGATCGCGCCGAGTACCCGCTCGCGCGTGGCCGGGGCGACCGGCCGGGGTCCGTTGTTGATGACGTAGCTGACGACCGCGGTCGACGTCCCCGCCAGTCTCGCCACATCGTCCCGCGTCACCTTGGCCACGCGCGGCAGTCTACGCGGATGGAACTACCTCTTGGCAGGCCGGACCGGGGCTTCTTCCGTGACCTCGGCTACCTCCGAGTGCCCCGGACGGGTGACGGGTTCGGCCGGTGCGGCCGCCGCAGTCCTCTCCGCCGCCTGGGCCTTGGCCTCGCCGGCCGCACGCTCCACCTTTTCCGGTGCGACGAAGCGGTAGCCGACGTTGCGGACCGTGCCGATCAGCGACTCGTGCTCGGGGCCGAGCTTGGCGCGCAGCCGCCGGACATGGACGTCGACCGTCCGCGTACCGCCGAAGTAGTCGTAGCCCCAGACCTCCTGGAGCAGCTGGGCGCGGGTGAAGACCCGTCCCGGGTGCTGCGCGAGGTACTTGAGGAGTTCGAATTCCTTGAAGGTCAGGTCGAGGACCCGGCCCTTCAGCTTCGCGCTGTACGTCGCCTCGTCGACCGACAGGTCGCCGTTGCGGATCTCCATCGGGGAGTCGTCGGAGGTGAGCTGCTGCCGGCCGGTGGCGAGCCGCAGCCGGGCCTCCACCTCGGCCGGTCCCGCCGTGTCCAGCAGCACGTCGTCGATGCCCCAGTCGGCGGTGACGGCCGCGAGACCGCCCTCCGTCACGACGAGGATCAGCGGGCAGCCCGGTCCGGTGGACCGCAGCAGCTGGCACAGCGACCGCACCTGCGGCAGGTCGCGGCGGCCGTCCACCAGGATGACGTCGGCACCGGGGGTGTCGACGAGAGCGGGTCCTTCGGCGGGGGCCACCCGCACGCTGTGCAGAAGCAGACCGAGGGCGGGAAGCACCTCCGTCGACGGCTGGAGGGCATTCGTCAGAAGCAGCAGTGAACTCATCGCCGCCCACCTGCCCGGGTCGTCGGTCGATGATCGTGCACGGTTTGCTCGCCTTGCTCGCCCATTACGTCGGTCCTCCTCGTTCCCTGCGAGAGGGGCACTCCCGGGCGGGGCCCGGGGGAGTATGCGGCACTTCTTCGTACGGTTCGGTGCGGCCGTACGACATCTGTCATACGGGTTTTACGGTGCGGCCCCACGCCCTGGGACCGCTGAGCTTGTCGAAACGTCGTCGTAACAACGCGCGGAAAGCACAAAAGGACCCGGGGGCTGCATTGCCCGGATCCTCTTCCCAGCAGAATAGCCCACATGAGTTCTGTGTCCGAGAGTTCGTTTCGGAGTTCTTCTGTTTGCTTGATCACCCCGGGAGCCCGGCGTACGACATTGCGGACGGATGACGGGCTGTCGATCGAGGCGGTGTACGAACCGTGTACGGCCGGTGCCGGACCTGCCGCCGACCCGGCCGCCGCCGATACGGCGATCGTGGTCGCGCACGGTTTCACCGGATCGGTGGACCGGCCCGCCGTGCGGCGCGCGGCGGGTGTGTTTTCCCAGCGTGCGGCCGTGGTCACGTTCTCCTTCCGGGGGCACGGGGGGTCCGGCGGCCGGTCGACGGTGGGTGACCGCGAGGTGCTGGACCTGGCCGCCGCGGTGGCCTGGGCGCGCTCCCTCGGGCACCGCCGGGTGGTTACGGTCGGATTCTCGATGGGTGGTTCTGTAGTGCTTCGGCACGGCGCGCTGTATACGGCACCGGGCACGACTGCGGCCACGGAACAGCTGCCCCGTACGGTTCCCGCGCACGGGGGGCGCACAGAAGCGCACGCGGATGCAGTGGTTGCTGTGAGTGCTCCCGCCCGTTGGTACTACCGGGGTACGGCTCCGATGCGACGTCTGCACTGGGTGGTGACCCGGCCCACCGGCCGGCTGGTCGGCCGGTACGGATTCCGCACGCGGATCGACCACAAGGAGTGGAACCCCGTGCCGCTCTCCCCGGTCGATTCGGTCCCGCTCATCGCCCCGGCCCCGCTGCTGATCGTGCACGGCGACAAGGACCCGTACTTCCCGCTCGACCACCCGAGAATGCTGGTGGACGCGGCACAGGGCCGCGCCGAGCTGTGGCTGGAGCGGGGCATGGGGCACGCCGAGAACGCAGCGGACGAGAACTTGCTCACCCGTATCGCGGACTGGTCGGTCGCCGCGTGATTCATGATGGACAGCTGACGCGAGACGAAGGGAGCGCCGCCATGCCAGCGGGAACGATCCGCTACTGGGCCGCCGCCAAGGCGGCCGCCGGAACCGCGGAGGAGCCGTACGCGGCTGCGACGCTCGCCGAGGCGCTCGACGCGGTGCGTGAGCGGCACCCCGGTGAGCTCACCCGAGTGCTGCAACGGTGCTCGTTCCTGATCGACGGTGACCCCGTCGGGACCCGCGGCCATGAGACCGTACGCCTTGCCGAGGGCGGCACGGTCGAGGTGCTCCCGCCGTTCGCAGGAGGGTGAACCGCAGAACATGACCAGCAGCGATCAGCAGCAGCCGTACGGACAGGAGTCCGGGGCCGGGTACGGTCACGCGTACGGACAGGGGCAGGGGCCGCAGACGTACGGCGAGCAGCCGTACGGGCAGCAGGCCCCGTACGACCCGGACAACCAGGCGTTCCAGGACCCCGGTGCCACGCAGACGTGGGAGGGGCAGACCTGGGACACCCAGTACCAGCCGACCGTCCGGCCCGCACAGCACCGGCCGCAGTACCAGCAGCCGCCGTACGACCAGCAGCAGCACGACCAGCAGTACGGGCAGCAGCAGTACGAGCAGCCGTATGCCCAGCAGCACTACGAGCAGCCGTACCCGGTCCGGCCGGCGCAGCCGCAGCAGCCGGTCGCCACGGCCGCCGCCGACGCCCGTCCCACTCCGCAGGGCGCCTCGGGCTCGTATCCGCTGCCCCCCGAGGCCCCGGCTGTCGCGGTTGCCGAGGCGGCCGCGGCCGATGTCACCCCGGACACCGCGGCGGGGCCCGACACCTCCGGTTACAGCGCGCCCACCACTCTGGGCAACAGCCGTGTCACCGATGCCCAGCGCGCCCGCGCCGAGGGCCGTTCGCCGATCATCGCGCCGGGCATGCAGCCGGCCGCGATCACCGCGGGTCTCGGGCTGCTGCTCGCCCTCGGTGCCGCGATCGGGCAGTACGCCCTGTTCGTGCCGCTGGTGCTGCTCCAGGCCGTGACCGCGGCGGGCTGGTTCCGGCTGAACGGCATGTGGCCGGCCCGGCAGGGCATCGCACTCGCCTTCGCCGGTGGGTTCGTCGCCGATGTCGTACTGCTCGCCGCAGGGCGGGCCAACGCCCCTGCGGCGATCCTCGGCACCCTCGGCATCTGGGTGCTGCTCACCGTCGTCCTCCAGCTCCGCAGCCACGCGGGCGCCGACGAGCGGATGTACGGGCTGATGGCCACCGTGGCCTCGGCGGCCCTGGCGATCCTCGCCGCCGGGCATCTCGCGGCGGTGCCGGACGCGGTGACGGTGGGCGGTGCGGCCGTCGCGGTCGCCGTGCTCGCCCGCGCGCTGCCGCTGCCCGGGCCGGTCTCGGTCGTGGTGGCGCTGCTCGCCGCCGCGGGCGCCGGTGCCGCGGCAGGCGGGCTCACGGACCTCGGCGCGAAGGGTGCCCTCCTCGGGCTCGCGGCCGGCGGCTGCGCGCTGATCGGGCTGCGGGTGGCCAGCTATGACTACCCGTCACGTTTTGTGCACATGACCGCCGGCGTGGCGCTGCCGCTGACCGCAGCGGCGCCCGCCGTCTATCTGATCGGCCGGGCGCTCTCCTGACCCGGCACGACCCCTGCGTCCCACACGCCCCGGCGTGTCCCGGGCCGATACCTGTGTATCGGCCCGGGAACCGGGGAGAGCCCCGGCTCGTCGATCACCCCGGGGGTGCCGTGCAGCCGCAGTAGGCTCACGGACACCAGGCGGGTCCGGCCGGATCGGATGCAGGGTGGGGGAAGAACAGGCATGCGCGCACTGCGAATACTGCTGGTCATGGTGGTGGTGCTGGGCGGCATCTTCATCGCCGTCGACCGGGCGGCGGTGTACTTCGCCGAGTCGGAGGCCGAGGGCAGGGTCGAGATCAGCGGCTCCACGGTCGACTCGACGGACATCTCCATCAAGGGTTTCCCGTTTCTGACGCAGGTCGCCGGATCCGCGCTCGACGAGGTCGACATCAAGCTCACCGGCATCGAGACCGACGCCGGCGGCCGCAGGATCCGGATCAGCGAGATGAACGCCGAACTCCACGACGTCACGCTGGCCGACGGCTTCTCCAGCGCCACCGCCGCCCGGGCCACCGGCACGGCGACCGTCTCGTACGAGGACCTGACGCACGCGGCCGACGACGGCGTCGTCGTCCAGTACGGGGGCAACGGCAAGGTGAAGGTGACCGGCGCCGTCGAGATCCTCGGCCGCACGCTCACGCGCAGCGTGACCTCCACCGTCACCCTGGTCGACGGCCACACCATCCGGGTGCACGCGGACAAGGTGCCGGGTGAAGGCATCCCCGGCCTCGAGGGCCTGGTGCGCAGGAAAACCGACTTCGAGCGGGAGATCGGGGCCCTGCCGAACGGCCTGAAGCTGCAGAGGATCGAGCCGACGAAGACAGGCCTGGAGATCTCCGTGACGGGCTCGGACATCCCGCTCGGCGGATAGGCGGTCCGATACGTAAGGCGTGCCGCGGCCGGGTAGGAGCCCCGACAGTCACTGCGCCACATAATGAGACGGACGCGTCCGGCCCGTAGATGACCGAGGGGTCCGCTCGGCCCCGGTCCGGTCCGCGCGGCGCGGCAAGCTTGCTCTTGTCCCGCATTGTGGACGATCGTGTCTCATGATACGACACAACGGTGACATGCCCGCCGGTACGTCCCTACGATCGGACCCATGAAGCGACAGGCGGATCTCACGAAGCGGCGGGCAGTAGACCTGTGCCGCATCGCCGCCATGCTCTGTCGCACCATCTGAGCGGGATCGTCGCATCCCGCATTCCCGGCCCTTCGACCACTGTCAGGGCCCACCCCCGTGCATGTGTGTACGCGCAAATACTGCGCCCCGTACATCTCGCATCACGCACCATCTCGCCGCAGACTGCCCCGGAGGAGAACAGAATGAGCCGCAGTGACGTCCTGGTAGACGCCGACTGGGTCGAGGCCCACATCGACGACCCGAAGGTCGCCCTCGTCGAGGTCGACGAGGACACCTCGGCATACGAGAAGAACCACATCAAGAACGCCATCCGGATCGACTGGACCAAGGACCTCCAGGACCCGGTCCGCCGTGACTTCATCGACCAGGCCGGCTTCGAGAAGCTGCTGTCCGAGAAGGGCATCGGGAACGACACCACGGTCGTCCTCTACGGCGGCAACAACAACTGGTTCGCGTCCTACGCGTTCTGGTACTTCAAGCTCTACGGTCACCAGGACGTCCGCCTGCTCGACGGCGGCCGCAAGAAGTGGGAGCTGGACTCCCGCGACCTGGTCGACGGCGACCAGATCCCGTCCCGCCCGGCCACCGAGTACAAGGCCAAGGCCCAGGACGAGTCGATCCGCGCCTACCGCGACGACGTCGTGGCCGCGATCGGCAACCAGAACCTGGTCGACGTGCGTTCGCCCGACGAGTTCAGCGGCAAGCTGCTCGCCCCGGCGCACCTCCCGCAGGAGCAGTCGCAGCGCCCCGGCCACGTGCCGAGCGCCCGCAACATCCCGTGGTCGAAGAACGCCAACGACGACGGCACGTTCAAGTCGGACGAAGAGCTCAAGGCCCTCTACGAGGCCGAGCAGGTCGACCTGGCGAAGGACACCATCGCGTACTGCCGCATCGGTGAGCGTTCCGCGCTCACGTGGTTCGTGCTGCACCAGCTGCTCGGAGTCGAGAACGTCAAGAACTACGACGGCTCCTGGACCGAGTACGGCTCCCTCGTGGGTGTGCCGATCGAGCTCGGCGCCAACAAGTAACTCCGCACGACCTGGACCAGCACGACCCCCGACCAGAAGGACAGAACACCATGTGTGGAGCAAAGGCCGGCGGCCCCGACGCTTCGACCATCAAGCCCGGTGAGACCACCATCCAGGGCAGCGTGACCCGCGACGGCGAGCCCGTCACCGGCTACGTCCGCCTCCTGGACTCGACCGGCGAGTTCACCGCGGAGGTCCCGACCTCGGCGACCGGGCAGTTCCGCTTCTACGCGGCCGAGGGCACCTGGACGGTACGCGCCCTCGTCCCGGGCGGAAGCGCCGACCGCACAGTCGTCGCACAGACCGGTGGCCTCTCCGAGGTGGCCATCGCCGTCTGATTCGCGGCACAGACCGGCCGGAGGGCCGTACCCCAGGGGGTTGGACGCCTTCTGAACCGGGGTACGGCCCTTCGCGCCGTTCACGGTGGTCTCGGCGGTGGCGTTCATGGGCCCGGGCGCAGTGGTGCTCGCAGGGGTGTGCGCAGCGCGGTCCGCAGGGCCGTCCGCGCTGTTCGCGTGCGCCCGGATCGGGCCTACGCTTGAGTTATGTACGCCCGGCGCCGTCGCAGCTATTTCCTGCTGATGGGCGGATGCATCGTTCTGTTCGTGTCCGCCTGGGCCGTCGTACGGCTCTGGTCGATGCCCGTCGCCATAGGAATGTGCGTGGTCGCCATGGTCATCCCGCCGATCGCGGCGATGGTCGCCAACCGGCGGGGACCGGAGGACCGCTGGTGGGACGACCCCTCGGGCGACCCGAAGTCGGACGAGTGGTGGGACGAGCTCGACGGCAAGAAGCGCCAGTAGACAGCTGCTTCAGTAGACGAGGGCCTGGACGCCGTCGGCCATGATCTCGCTGACGAAGACCTGGGCGCCCGCGATCCGTACGCCTTCGAGGACATCGTTCTCGGTGATGTCGCGACGCGCGGCGCACTGCGTGCAGAGGGTGATCAGGCCGGCCGCCTGAATCGACTCGATCAGATCAGGCAGCGGTGCGGCGTGCGGCAGTTCGAACTCGGCGGCGCGGCCCGGCAGGGCGAACCACGAGGATTCGCCGGTCAGCCAGAGCGAGACCTCCACACCGCTGGCGACGGCGACCGCCGCCACCGTGAACGCCTGTGAGCAGCGCTCGGGGGAGTCGGCACCTGCGGTCACCTTGATCACGAGCTTCTTCTGCATATGCCGAACTGTAATCGCCGCCGGTACAACCCCACCCCCTTGCGAGGGGTCAGTTGTGTGCGCAGGTAATGGAATCTGCGCCTCAGGTCTCGTGGGGGGACCCTCTTGGAACCGAAAGACACCATTCCTGACGGGCCGGCCGAGCCGCCCGTGCAGGTCGAGGCGCAGGTTCAGGCCGTAGAGCCGTCCGCGCCCGCGCCGGTGGTCGCGCCCGCGACCGAGCCGGTCGTGGAGCCCGCGCCCGTGCCGGTGGCGGTGGCCGAGCCGGTCGTCGAGCCCGCGCCCGCTCCGGTGGCCGAGTCCGGTGCGCCGGCGACACCGGGCAAGCCGCGGCCGCGTGGTCGCACCTCTCTGCTGATCGCTGCCGCCGCGGTGCTCGGGATCGCCGGCGGCACCGCCGTCGGTTACGGCGTGCAGGCCGACCGCGCCCCGACCCCGTTGCCCGCCCTGTCGCAGCCGAACCTGGCCTACCCGGCGAAGGCGCTGCCCGCGGACAAGGTCCCGGACCCGCTGCCCGTGTCGCAGGACCGGCAGCGGAAGACGGAGGGCGATCTGCGCGAGCTGCTCGTCAGCAAGCCGTCGGGGGCGCGCAACGCCAGGTTCCCGTTCCCGACCAGGGGCTGGATGTCCCTTGACGCGTACGCGCGGGAGTTCAAGAGCGAGGACTACATGTTCGAAACGCTCGCGGAGGCCGACGTCCGCCGGATAGCGGCCGCCAACTGGTTGCAGGGGCAGTACCGCGATGTGGGCATCCGCCTCGTGCAGTTCCGCTCCGGCGCAGTGCTCGGGGCGTCCGACCATGCGAACGACCAGCTGGACTACATGCCCTACGCCAAGGAAGGCGCAGGCAACGCGGGCGATCCGATCAAGGGCAGCGGCAACGGCCGCTACTTCCTGTACAAGGCCGTGAACAAGCCGGGCTACCTGCCTGTCTACCAGGCACGGGCCATCGCCCAGCGCGGCGACGTCATGTTGGACATCAACATCTTCGACACCGTGCCGATCAGCAAGAAGGACATCCGGACCCTGGCCGAGCGACAGCTGGAGCGGCTGTGAACGACGACAACATGACAACCGACACCGCCCCGCCCGCCGACACCGCCCCACCCGCCGAGTCGGCCCCGCCCGCCCGGAAGGGCCGGACCCGGCGCGTGGTGCTCGCCGTGCTTCCCGCGGTCCTGGTCCTCGGCGCCGTCGGCGGTGCGGCCGCCTACACCAAGGTCACCGTGGACAGCGCCGACCGCACCGTCACCACCAAGGTGTGGGGCGAGGGCGCGCACAAGCCCGCCAAGGACCCCGCCGGGGACGTCGGCCGGGGCAGGGCCGATACCGAGCTCAGCAAGCTGCTGCTGCCGGTCCCCGAGAACTACCGTCTCGGCCCGGACATGGGTGAGTACGGAAACGACGACGAGATCAGCGGCAAGAAGGCCACGGCCCAGATGAAGGAGGGCGGCCGGGGGATCGCGGGCAAGCAGCGTCGCGAACGGGACCGGCGCATCGACCGGCTCCACCTCCAGGGCGTCGCACAGCGCTCGTACACCTCGGACGACAACGATCTGACGGTCGAGATCGAGATCGTGAAGATGAAGGACAAGAGGGCTGTCCACGACATGTTCGGCTTCCAGACGGAGCTGATGGACACCGTTGGCCGCAAGGGGCCGAAGATCGAGGGCCACAAGAAGGCCAGGTGCTTCCGGGAGCCGCAGACCAAGGTGAAGCTCGACGCCCTGTCCTGCTTCGCGTACGACGGGGAGCTGTTCCTCACCGTCGACGCGTACGGCACCAAGCCGCTCAGCGCGTCCGACGTCGCCGATCTCGTGAAGGACCAGCTCGACCACATCGAGTCCCCGGGGGAGTACGTATGACCGAGCAGACGGCGACACCGACCGCGCCGACCGAGGAGCCCGCCGGCCCGGAGCAGGAGCTTCCGCCGACGGGAGCGGTGCCCGCAGCGGCTGCCGGGCCCGTCCCGGCCGCGGAGCCCGTAGCGGCCACGCAGCCCGGCCCGGCCGCCGAGCCCCCGGCGGCCCCCGGGCAAGCACTTGCGGTGGCGGAGTCCGTACCGGCTCCGAAGTCGTCCCGCCGCGTCCTGCGGGCCGTCGCCCGCTGGACCGCCGCCGTGCTGGTGCTCGGCGGTCTCGGCACCGGTACGGCCCTCGGCATCACTTCGATGGAGCGCACCGACGTACCGGGCCTGGCCACCGAGGGCGACGGGCGCTGGGACTACCCGGAACTCAGCCTGCCCGCACTGCCGGCCGGTTTGCCGCGCCCGTTCAACGAGGCCAATGTCGCCGAGGTCCACCACGCGGACGTGCGGAAGTTGCTGCTGCCGGCCCCGGCCGGAGCAACGGCGGACAAGAAACTCGCCGGTGGCTGGGTGAGCACATCGCAATACCTCTCCGTCTACCAGAAGAGCAAGCGTGCCGAGCTGGGGCAGGTGCTGAAGGACTCCGCGCTGCGGCACATCACGGCGCGCGGCTGGACCATGCCGGACGGCACCTCGTCCCGGATCTATCTGCTCCAGTTCAATTCGACGGCCTTCGCCGAGGCGTTCCGGGACGAGATCTCCGACAACACGTCCATCGGTGCTCAGCTCATCGGGGCGCCCCGAACGGACCTCGACGAGACCTGGTCGAGTGGCGGGCGGGTGGAGAACACAGCGACCTACGCGTACGCCGAGGACAAGCCGTACGGCTCCGAGCAGGTCCGCCACGGATATGTGCTCTCCGGCGACACGCTCGCCCTCGTGGTCCAGTCCCGCAAGGGGAAGGCCGGTACGGAACGCATCCCGTTCCACCAGACGCTGATCCTGCAGAACCAGCTGCTGGGCTGATCCGCACGCCGGGGAGCCCCGCTTCCTCGGCAAGCCCCGAACCATCGCGCCGGGCCCCTACCCATTAGGCTGGGGCCCGGCCCTGTACTGCCGCCATACCGCTCGTTATCGCTCGTCCGAGGAGCTCCCGTGCTTGAGGCATTCTTCTCCACCCTGCTGGTCCTGGTCTGCGTCGGTGTTCTCGCCTTCGCCGGCCTGACCGTGAAGAAGCTGTACCAGGGCCAGCGCTGACCCGCGTCCGCACCGCTCATCACCCCCTCACAGATCGTCTGAGCCGCTCATGATCGAGATCCCGTCCGACCTCCACCCGGACCTCGTCCCGCTTGCCTTCCTGCTCGGCAACTGGACGGGCGCGGGCGTGTCCGACTTCCCCGGCGCCGAGAAGTGCAACTTCGGCCAGGAAGTCTCCTTCAGCCACGACGGCCGGGACTTCCTGGAATACGCCTCGCACTCCTGGGTGCTCGACGCCGAGGGCAACAAGGTCAAGCCGCTGGAGTCCGAGTCCGGCTACTGGCGCGTCGACAAGGACCGCAAGGTCGAGGTCGTCATGGTCCGCGACCAGGGCGTCATCGAGATCTGGTACGGCGAGCTCGCCCACCAGAAGCCGCAGATCGACCTGGTCACCGACGCGGTGGCCCGGACCGCGGCCTCCGGCCCGTACAACGGTGGCAAGCGGCTCTACGGCTATGTGAACAGCGACCTGATGTGGGTCGGCGAGAAGGCCACCCCCGAGGTGGAGCTGCGCCCCTACATGTCGGCGCACCTGAAGAAGGTCGTCACCCCCGAAGAGGTCGAGAAGATGGCCAAGGGCCTCGGCGACCTGCCGGACGACGGCATCGCGTTCTTCAAGTAGGCGCACCACCCGCACGCAGCCGGACGGCCGAGTAGTCGTGCGGCCTGCGGGCGGGTGCTCGTCCGGTCCTACACTGGGCCTGTGGTGAGCACCGACTGGAAGAGCGACCTTCGGCAGCGCGGCTACCGGCTGACGCCGCAGCGGCAGCTTGTCCTGGAAGCGGTCGACAGACTGGAACACGCGACGCCGGACGACATCCTCTGCGAGGTGCGCAGGACGGCGTCCGGTGTGAACATCTCCACCGTCTACCGGACCCTGGAGCTCCTGGAGGAGCTGGGGCTGGTCAGCCATGCCCATCTGGGGCACGGGGCACCGACGTACCACCTGGCCGACCGCCATCACCACATCCATCTGGTCTGCCGGGACTGCACGAATGTCATCGAGGCCGATGTCGACGTCGTCGCCGAGTTCACCATGAAGCTGCGGGACACATTCGGGTTCGAGACCGATATGAAGCACTTCGCGATCTTCGGCCGTTGCGCCGACTGCACGGCGAAGGCGGCGGCGGCCGGACCTGCCCCTGCTCCTGGTTCCGAGCAGTAAATCGAGTCGTACGCTGGTCGCATGAAGAGCCCTCTGCTGTCCCTGCCCGGCGCCGTTCCCGCCGAAGGCCGCGACGAAGGCGTCGCCGCGCACTACGGTGACCTGTTCCGCGAGCAGCGTGCCCTCGCCGACGGCACCGGCCTCGTCGACCTCTCGAACCGTGGCGTCGTCACCGTCACCGGAAGCGACCGGCTGGCCTGGCTCCACCTGCTGCTCACCCAGCACGTCAGCGAACTCGCCCCCGGACAGGCCACCGAGGCGCTGATCCTCACCGCGAACGGGCACATCGAGCACGCCCTCTACCTCGTCGACGACGGCGAGACGGTGTGGGCGCACGTCGAACCGGACACCCAGGGTGAACTGGTCGCCTATCTGGAGTCGATGAAGTTCTTCTACCAGGTCGAAGTCGCCGACCGTACCGAGGACTTCGCCGTCGTGCACCTGCCGGCCGGCTCCATCGAAGAGGTGCCGGAAGGCGTCGTCGTGCGGGAGGCGCCGCACGGCCGCGATCTGTTCCTGCCCCGTGCCGACCTGGAGAAGTACGCGGCCGAGCACGGCCCGGTGGCCGGCATCCTGGCGTACGAGGCGCTGCGCGTCGAAGGACACCGCCCCCGGCTCGGCTTCGAGACCGACCACCGCACCATCCCGCACGAGCTGGGCTGGATCGGCACCGCCGTCCACCTCCAGAAGGGCTGCTACCGCGGTCAGGAGACCGTGGCCCGGGTGCAGAACCTGGGGAAGCCGCCGCGCCGGCTGGTCTTCCTGCACCTGGACGGCAGCGATGTGCTGCTGCCCGGGCACGGCACGCCGGTGCGGCTCGCCGCGGACGGGCCGGACGGCCGCCAGCTCGGCTTCATCACCACGTCCGCCCGCCACCACGAGCTGGGCCCGATCGCCCTGGCGCTGGTCAAGCGGAACGTGGCGGTGGACGCGGAACTGCTCGCGGGGGACACCGCTGCGGCCCAGGAGACGGTCGTCGAACCGTAGATCTTCCGCGGGTTTCTGCGCGCGCGTCCGGCTCCCCGCCGGAGTCCGCTCAGACCTCGACCAGGACGGTGAACGGGCCATGGTTCGTGAGTGAGACCCTCATGTCCGCTCCGAACCGGCCCGTCTCCACATGCGCCCCCAGCGCCCGCAGCTGCGCCACCACCTCGTCGACCAGCGGTTCGGCGACCTCGCCGGGTGCCGCGGCGTTCCAGGTGGGCCTGCGGCCCTTCCGGGCGTCCCCGTAGAGAGTGAACTGCGAAATCACCAGAAGCGGCGCATTCACGTCGGAGCAGGACTTCTCGCCCTCCAGAATGCGGACCGACCAGAGCTTGCGGGCGAGCTGCGCCGCCTTCTCCACGGTGTCCCCATGGGTGACTCCGACCAGCACACACAGTCCCTCGCCGACGATTTCGCCCACCACCGCGGGCCCGCTTCCGTCGCCCGCGCCGTCGGCCACCGTGACGCTCGCGCCGTACACCCTCTGTATCACTGCACGCATACAGACCAACCTATCTTGGGCTGAACGGGTACAGAGCACCTGCGTAGTCACCGTACGGAATGGCACGATGCACGGAGGCGGTGTGCCGACGCACCGGTCGAGGGGATGGACAGAGCATGAGTACATATGGAGCCAGGCAGCCAGCCGGTGCCGTACCGGTCACGCGTGTCACAACCAGTACCGGTACCACCGCCGGCGCCATGCGACCACCCGTGCAACGGACCGGTCCAGGCATCGACGAGGGCCTGCCGGGGCAGTCACCGCCCGAGCTGGGTGCCCTCCGGCTGCCGGAGCTGCGCAACCTGCGCCGTGACTCGCAGCGCGACGAGGCCGACCTCAGTTACGTACGCCGTCTGGTCCAGGGCCGCATCGACATCCTGCGGGCCGAGCTGGCCCGCCGCCGGGACCCCGAGACACCGGTCGTGGACCGGCTCTCCGAGATCCTCACCGACACCCCGTCCCGGCACCGTTCCTCCGCCCGGCATGTCACGCTCACCACACCGCGCGGCGACGAGTTCCGCCGGCTGGCGGCCGAGACGCTCGCCGAGGTCGAACTCTCCGACCTCGACGCCCGCACGGACGAAGAGCTGTACAGCGCGATGGGGCGGCTCGTCCGCTACGAGCGGCAGGTCTCCCGCCGCCGTCACCAGCTGCAACGTACCGCTGACGATTGCAGCGCCGAGATCGCCCGCAGGTACCGTGATGGGGAAGCACAAGTAGACGACCTGCTCGCCTGAAGCGACCCTTCCGGGCGGGGCCGGTCACTCGCCCCGCCCGGAAGGCCGCCCCCCATGACCTCCACACCTCTCATATCCCCGGCGTCCCCCGCGCTGCCCGCCGGCCCCGCTCTTCCCGTTCTGGCCGAGGTCGTGCGGTCCGGCTTCGTGGAGGGCCACCACCGGGGCTCCCTGGTCGTGCTGGCAGCGGACGGCAGTGTGGAGCGGACCCTCGGAGACCCGGACGCGCCGGTCTTCCCCCGCTCCTCCAACAAGCCGATGCAGGCCGCCGCCGTGCTGCGGGCCGGGCTCGACCTCTCCGGGGAGCGGCTGGCGCTGGCCGCCGCGAGCCACTCGGGCGAGGTGTTCCACCTCGACCTCGTACGCAAGATGCTGGCCGAGCACGGACTGACGCCCGAGGATCTGCAGACCCCGCCCGATCTGCCGCTGGACCCGGCAGAGGCGGAGACGTATCTCGCCGCAGGCCAGGTCCGCGAGCGGATCACCATGAACTGCTCCGGCAAGCACGCCGCCATGCTCGCGGTGTGCGCACTCAACGGCTGGGACCGGGCGACCTATCTGAACCCGGCGCACCCGCTCCAGCAGCTGATCCACCAGGTGGTCGAGGAGGCGGCGGGCGAACCTGTCGCGGCGGTCGGTACGGACGGCTGCGGGGCGCCGCTGATGGCGATCAGCCTGGTGGGTCTGGCGCGGGCGTTCCGCTCGTTCGTGCGGGCGGAGGAGGGCACCGCGGAGCGCCGGGTGGCGGACGCGATGCGCGCCCACCCCGAGTACGTCGCGGGCACCCGGCGGCCCGACACCTGGCTGATGCGCGAGGTGCCGGGCACGCTCTCCAAGATGGGGGCGGAGGCGGTCCAGGCGGTGGCGCTGCCGGACGGCCGGGCGCTGGCATTCAAGATCACCGACGGCGGGGGCCGGGCACTCGGTCCGGTGCTGGCCAGGGCGCTGGAACTGCTCGGCGTCGACGGCCCGGTCGTGGACCGGATCGGACGGGCGCCGCTGCTGGGCGGCAGCGCGGAGGTGGGCGAGATCCGGGCGGCTTTCTGACCGGCTCCGTGGCGGCGGAAAACCGGGCGACATTCCACGGACCGCATGCCTAGCGTGGGGGCATGAGCCTTGAGGTCCGCCCCGTCACCGCATCGGAGTTCCCCGGCTGGCTGCGCGCCGTGAACACCGGCTTTCTGCGCCCGCCGACGGTGACGGAGGGGGAGGTCGCGAGCCGCCTCCCGCACATGGATCTGGCCCGGACCCAAGGGGTGTTCGACGCCGGCCGGTGTGTGGCGACGTTCCGCTCGTTCGCGCAGGAGCTGACGATGGTCGGCGGTGCCGCGGTGCCGTCCGACGCGGTCACCAACGTCACGGTGTCGCCCACGCATCGTCGGCGCGGGCTGCTCAGCCGGATGATGGCCACGGACCTGGCGGCGGCCAAGGACCGCGGTGACGTCGTCGCCACGCTGATCGCCGCCGAGTACCCGATCTACGGGCGGTACGGGTTCGGCCCGGCCGCCTGGACCACCGAGTGGGAGATCGACGTCCCCCGGGCGGGCCTGGACCCGCGCTGGTCGGGCCCGTCCGCTGCGGACGGCGGCGGCCGGATCGACCTGGTGGACGGCGCGGAGGTACGCAAGCTCGGCCCGGCCCTGCACGACCGGCTGCGCGCCCGGCAGCACGGCGTGGTCAGCCGTGGCGACCGCTGGTGGCAGCTGAACACCGGCGAGGACGTGCCCGTGCCGGGATCATGGACGGAACCGTTCCACGCGGTGTACCGCAACGCGCACGGTGAGGCCGACGGTCTGCTCGTCTACCGCGCCGACGACAAGTGGGGCGATGCGAAGCAGCCGCTCAACCGGGCGTCCGTCCTCGGCCTGATCGCCGAGACCCCGGCGGCGGAACGGGCGCTGTGGCACTTCGTCTGCTCGATCGACTGGATCACCACGGTCCGCTCGGGCCACCGTGCCCCCGACGACCTGCTCCCCCTCCTCCTCCCGGACCCGCGCGCGGCCCGCATCGTGACGCAGGCGGACTGGATGTGGGTGCGGGTCCTGGATGTCGTACGAGCCCTGGAGTCCCGTACCTACGCGGCCCCGGCCTCCCTGACCCTGGACATCCACGACCCGGCGGGCCTCGCCGGCGGCCGCTTCCGCCTGGACGCATCCCCGGACGGTGCCTCGTGCGCGCCGACGACGCGGAGCGCGGATCTGGCCCTGGACGTACGGGAGCTGGGGACACTCTGCCTCGGCGACGAATCGGCGCTGCGGCTGGCTGCGCTGGGCCGGGTCGAGGAGCTCACGCCGGGTGCGGCGGCGGTGGCGGACGGGGCGTTCCGGGCGGGGCGGCGGGCCTGGTGCCCGGACGTGTTCTGATCAGGAATCGGTCGGGACGAGGAGCAGCGCGAGGATGAGTGCTCCCGCCCCCGCGCAGTTGGGGCTGCCGGTCTTGAGGCCCAGGGTCAGCAGGGTGAAGCCCACCGTGCCCATGAGGCCGTACTTCCACTGAACGAACTGCTCGAGTCCCAGCGTGATGAATGGCATGGCGGTCACTCCTCCGGTGGTGAAGGGGCGTCTGCGCACGCACGCCTTTGTGCCGCTCGGACGCGATACCTGTGACTCCCGGCAACCACTCAACTCCCTTATGAATTTGACTGGTTGGCCTGTGGCTATGGTTCCCAGTGGAGTGGAGTTCGCAAACTTGTCTGGTTGTGTAGGTAAGTTGATGACCGTGCGATGACGATTCAGTTGGTTGCGAGCTCCATCTCTTGTTGTGTGGCTGGTAGTTGTATGGTTGAGAGGTGACGAGCCATGGACCTGTGCCAGGTGGAAACAGTGCGCATCAGTACAAGCGGATCGCCGATGAGCTGCTGAAAGGGATCAACAGCGAGGTGTGGCGGCCCGGCGACCGGCTGCCCACACATGAGCAGCTTGCCGACCGTTTCGATGTCTCGCGTGCGACGGTCAAAGAGGCGCTGAAGCTGCTCAGCAGCAAGGGGCTGATCGTCACCCGGCAGGGCAGTGGGACCTTCGTCAGCGAAGGTCCGAAGTCCGGTGTCGTCCCGCAGCGCAACAGTCCCTCCGTCGAGAACGGTGACGACGGCGGGGACGACGACGGCGACGACGTGTGGGCGGTCGTCTCGGAGCGCGTCCCTCCGGTGCTGCTGAAGCCCTACCTGGAAGAGGCGTTCGAGGCCACGCAGGTGAAGCTCGATGTCTTCTCGATGACCACGGAGTCGCTGGCGGCCCGGGTGTCGGACCAGAAGAACCGCATCATGACCGGGGAGATCAGGCCGCCCCGCAGCATCACGGCCCGGCTGATGCTCCCCGACTGCGACTTCCCTCATCTCGCCATCCCCCGCCCGGTGGACGGGACGGACGATCCGCGGGTGCGGCGGCGGCTGAAGGGGATCCTGCAGAGCCACGCGACCATGCTCCGGGAGGCCCTGTTCGAACTCCGCTACCAGGGGTTCGTGCCCGAAGTCGATGTCGAGGTGCGGTTGGTGCCGTTCGCACCGCAGATGAAGCTGTACATTCTGAACCGCCGACTGGCGCTGCAGGGCTTCTACGTGACCGAAGAGGGCACCATCCCGCTCCCTCCGGACCGCGAGGAAGTCGCCATCTACGACGCCTACGGTACGGGGGCCACCCTCTTTCCGTATCGCGCCTCGGCCGACTCCACACCCGACCAAGCCGGCATTGTGCGCACGTTTCAGGCATTTTTTGACTCGAACTGGGACAAACTAGCCACAAGGGCGGATTTCTGATCGTGCCGCACGCCACGACCACCCCTGCGTCTCCCCTGAGCAAGACGGCCCTGCCGGCCGTGTCCGTCGAGAGAGCGACGGACCTGCTGTCCCGCGCCACCTGCGTGGTGCTCGACTTCGACGGACCTGTCGCCCGGCTCTTCGCCGGTGGCCATGAAGGCAAGGAGAGCGTGGCCGGCCGCATCGCCGAAGAGCTGCTGGACATCGCCGCATCGCACCGTCTGGAAGTGGACGAGGCGCGCGGATGCACCGACCCCCACGCGATCTTCAGCCGCTACGCGGAGCGCGCCGCCCACCGCGTCGAGTCCGAAGCGTGGGGCTCAGCCGCCGCGGAGATGCAGGGTGTCCTCGCCGCCTGGGAGATCAAGTCGGCCGAGCATGCGGAGCCGACACCGGGCGCCGCGGAGTTCATGAAGGCATGGGCCGGAGCGGGCCGGCGGCTGGCGGTGGCGTCCAATAATCACCCTGACGCCATCAAGCGCTACCTCGAGCGTGAGTCGCTGTCGAAGTACTTCGCACCCTCCTCGGTGATCGGCAGGAACGAGGGGGACGCTGCGCTCATGAAGCCGAATCCATGGGCTCTGAACGAGGTCATGCGGGACTCTGCGGCCGGGGTCGCGGCGCACTTGATGATCGGTGACTCGGCCACCGACTGGCAGGCCGCGAACGCGGTCGGGATGCCCTTCATCGGGTTCCACCGCAAGCCCGAGAAGCGAATGGCGCTGTCGCGGGGCGGAGCGGTTCCCGTCCTCGACTCGATGCAGGTACTCGCCGATGCGGCGAACGGACTGTCGGCACAAGTGCGGTAGTACAACAGGAAGTTGTACCTTCCTTGTATGGATCGCGACGAGTTGGCCGCACCGGGCTGCGGGGCCCGCGGCAGGCGCACGGCAGCCGCGACGGGCCGGGTCCTCCCGTGACGGCGCTCCCGGTTTCCGTCGCCGCGCAGCCGTCGGACCGGGCGGCCGCGGCCCAGGTGCCCCCGGCGCGGGCGTCCGAGGCGCGGATGCGTGCTGCCGCGCTCGTCGCGGACGAGAGCCTGCTGGTGGGCCCATTGAAGGGTTACCACCACGAGACGTACGCCTTTCCGCTTCCGGCGGGCGGCGGCTCCACCGCGCAGACCTGGTGGAAGTGTCGGGATCCGCGGGCGGGGCTGCTCTGGTTCGATCTCCGCTGGTTCCCCTCGGAGAAGGAACTCGTCCGGGCCCTTCAGGGGTGCATCACTCGTATCCCCGCGGTCGTCGAGCGCGAGGCGGTCTCCCTCTACACATTCATCGAGGGGCGGACACTCGGCGAGGTCTGCCCTCCCGGGCGACCGCTGTCGGCGCGCCATGTGCGTCAACTCGGGCTGCTGTTCCGCGAACTGGTCTCGGTCGACCCCGACCGGATCAGCCGGGCGGGCGGTCCGGGGCAGGGCCGGTGGCCCGAGGGCCCCGGCGACGACTCCACCGCCTTTCTGATGCGCCTGATCCACTTCACCGAGCACCAGGTCTACCGTCGGCACGCACCGCGATACGGCTCCCTCTTCCGGGAACTCGGCCTCCGCGACGACGGACTGGACCGGCTGCGGCGGGTGGGCGGCGCGCTGACGCCGCGCCCGTTCGCCCTCATCCACGGTGATCTGCACCGGGAGAACTTCATCGTCGACCCGGACGGCGATCTGTGGACCATCGACTGGGAGCTGGCGATGTTCGGCGACCCGTTGTACGACCTGGCGACGCACCTTCATCTGATGCGCTACCCGGCGGCGGAGCAGGGGCGGATCGCGGCGATCTGGCGGGACGCGGTCGAGCGCGCCCGGCCCGGCAGCTCGGACGGGTGGGAGCGTGACCTGCCGGTGCTTCTGGCGTACAAGCGTGCGCAGTCCGTCTACACGGATGTGATCCGCACCGCGCTGGCCCTGGGGCCCGGACCGGAGCCGCAGTGGCGGCTGCTGTCGCAGGCGGCCCGACGGATACGGAAGGTGCTGGCGTCGGCCGCGGAGCCGCTGGGGCTGCCCCGCGTGCCGACGGTCCAGGAGGTCGTTGGTGCGTACGTCCACTGGTTCGCCGCGAACCGGCCGGCGTAGACCGTACTGCCTGAGGCACCGGCCCGAGGGCGGGCAGGGAGGGGCGCAGGACGGGCTGGGCGGGGGAGAGCGGTGCCGTTCTCCTGCGTCCCGTCCCCTGGCCCCGACCGGTCACTCCTCCCGTGTGCTCAGCAGCACCTTGCCCAGCAGGCTGCGCTCCTCGATCGCCGTATGCGCTTCGGCCGCCTGCTCCAGCGGGTAGACGTGCCCGATCACCGGACGCAGCCGTCCGGCCGCTGCCTCCCCCAGTGCGTGTCCGGCCAGGCGTACGTACTCCGCGTCGGTCAGCTGTACGTCCCCGATGCCGCGCAGCGTGATGCCGCGCCGCGCCGCCTCCTGCGGGTCGATCGGGGCGAAGCCGCCCGTCGGTGCTCCGTGGGCGGAGAAGCGGCCGCCGTCGGCGGTCAGGGTGAAGGCGGCCGCTCCCATGGCACCGCCGACCCCGTCGAGGACCACATCGGCCGGGCCGCCCGCTGCTGCCAGGGCCGTACGCGCCTGTTCCACCCACCCCGCGTCCGCTCCGTCGATCACGTCGTCGGCGCCCAGTTCCCGTACCAGCGCCGTCTTCCGGTCGCCGCGGGCCACCGCGACGACATGTGCGCCGGCCGCGTGCGTCAGCTGCACGAGGAGGGTTCCCATGCCGCCGGAGGCGCCGAGGATCAGCACGCGTTCGCCGGGGCCGGGGGCGGTCGCCTCCATCAGCGCGGCGGCCGTCACCCCGTCGTGCGTGAGGGCGGCGGCCTCGCGCAGCCCCAGTCCGTCCGGTACCGGCACCAGGTGGTCGGCTGAGGCCGCCGCCTGCTCGGCGTAGCCGCCGGTGAAGCCGACGGAGGCGATGACCCGGCGGCCGGCCCACCCCGCGTCGCCGCCCTCGCCGACCATGCGCACCGTCCCGGCGATCCCGCCCCCCGGTACGTACGGGGGCCGGACCGGAAAGTAGTCGCTGAACGCTCCCGACCGGATCTGGGTCTCCACGAAGAGCGTGTCAACGTGGCTCACGTCGATCACCACCTCGCCGGCCCCCGGCACCGGGTCGGGCATCTCGGCCGGAACCAGTACCGCCGGGCCGCCCAGCTCCCTGACCAGCGCCACACGCATGCGGATCACACCTCTCCGTCGCCGGGCGGCCAGCCTGTCCGGCGCCCGTGCGACCACTCTCGGACGTCAAGTCCGGTTGAGGTCAAGGGCGTACCCTTCATGGTCATGAGCGGAGAGAACACCGGAACCGGGCCGGCTGCGCAGGCACCGATCAGTCTGCGTGAGCGGAAGAAGCAGCTGACGTACCAGGCGGTCTCCGATGCCGCGATCGCCATGTTCCTGGAGCGGGGCTTCGACAAGGTCTCGGTGGCGGAGGTGGCGGCCGCCGCCGACATCTCCAAGCCGACGCTGTTCCGGTACTTCCCGGCCAAGGAGGACCTGGCGCTGCACCGGTTCGCCGACCACGAGGACGAGGCGGCCCGGGTGGTCGCGGCCCGCGGGCAGGACGAATCGCCGCTCGACGCCCTGCGCCGCCACTTCCTGGACGGTCTGGAGCGCCGCGACCCGGTGACCGGGCTCTGCGATCACCCGCAGGTGCTGGCATTCCACCGGATGCTGTACGGGACACCGTCGCTGGTGGCCCGCATGTACGGCTACCAGGGCCGCTCGGAGGCGGCGCTCGCCCGCGCGCTGGGCGACGGCGTACCGGACCGGCTGGCGGCGGGGCAGATCATCGCCGTACAGCGGATCCTGGCGTTGGAGAACTGGCGGCGCATCGACGCGGGGGAGAGCGCGGACGAGGTGTACGAGGACGCGGTGCGGGCGGCCGAACTGGGCTTCGTGCAGCTGAGGTCGGGGCTGGAGAAGGAACGGTAGGACAGCCGGCCGCGCGAGTCCGCCGGGCCGCTCGAACCGGAAACGCTCGCCCGGCTCAGTCGAGCAGCGACTCCCCGAGCCGCGATCCGTTCGCGAGGCCGTAGTCGTCGGAGCCGAAGACCTTGGAACCGGAGCCGGTGAGGCCGGACGAGGTGCCCAGCAGGGTCCACAGGGCTCCGTTGCGGCCGTTCTCGAAGGGTGCCGTGACGGCCAGGTCTGCCTTGCCGTTGTGGTTGTAGTCGGCGAGCCGGACCTGGCCGCCGAAGAGGTCGTCGGTCTCGGGGCTGCCCGGCACGCCGGTGGTGCCCTGGGAGATGCGCACGACCCCGGACATCGACACTCCGGAGGCGGAGCCGCGGAACACCGCCACATCGCCGGCGTTCTTGGTGCTGCCGAGGTCCTCGCCGTTGGCACCGACCACCAGCTCGGCCCGTCCGTCAGCGGTGATGTCGCCGATCGCCAGCGAGCTGCCGAAACCGTCGGCGTCCTCGTTGGCGCCGGGCACGCCGGCGCTGTTCTGGTGGATGACCACCGGATCGCCCACGCCGGACGCGCTGCCGTACCGCACGGTGACATAACCGGCGCCGGCGCTCGGATCGGCGGCGGAGTAGTACTCGGGCCAGGTGAGGGACGCCGCCATGTCGTCGTAACCGTCCCCGTTGATGTCGCCGAGGGCGACTGCCGTGCCACCGCCGGTCACCCGCGGCCCCGTCCGCGGCCTTCCTGCCGCCCCGTAGAAGACGTCGACGGCCGGTCGGTCGTACCCGGGGTCGCTTCCGGTCACGGCCAGGTCGTCCTTGCCGTCCCCGTTGATGTCGCCCACGGCCGCCTCGCTGTTGCCGAGCTGCCCCCCAGGCCCGGTCAGGCCGGTGTACGTCGGTTTCGGCTGGCTCCCGCGGGCGAAACCCCCCTCGTACACGGCGACGGACTCCGACTCGATCACGGCGAGGTCCGCACCGCTGTCCCCCGTGAAATCCCCCACCGCGACATCCCAGCCGTGGGCCTGCCACGGGTGCGGGTCGGTCACCACGGTCGTGGTGCTGCTGGTGAACGGCTTGGTGCCGCCCCAGAGGATGGTCACGCTGCCCTGGCCCTCGTTGCTGCCCACACCCTCGTGATCGGCGCCCACGACGAGGTCCGCGTATCCGTCCCCGTCCAGGTCGCCGCCGGCGATCGAGATGCCGAAGCGGTCGCCGTCCTCCGGCGTCCCCGGAACCCCGGCCGAACTCTGGTTGAGCCCGACCCGCTTGGTGGTCAGACCGGTTGCGGAGCCGAAAGTCACGATCACGCCGCCCGCGGCCGGGGCGCCGTTGATGGTCTTGTACGGCATGCCGATCGCGAGGTCCCGGTGTCCGTCGCCGTTGAAGTCGTCGGCGTACTTGGCGGGGGCGGCGACCGCCGGCGCCGCGGTGACGGCGGTGAGCATGCCACCGGTCAGCGCGGCTGCGGCTGCGATGGCGACGACGGTGCGGAGCTGCAGAGACATGGCGGCGTTTCCCCCCTGGGACAGGTCCAGACAGTTCCGTAGACGACCCAGGGGGCTGAAGGGTTGCACGAGACAGGCGTGACGCGCACAGCCTGACCGATGAGTCCTGCTTCGCCGACTCCGGCTCCGGCGTCGCCGTCTCCCCCGCGCAATGGTTCCCGGATACGGCAGAGGCCACCTACTCCAGCGAGGAGGCGGCCTCTGACCTGCGTCTCTGCTGTCGGGGTGGCGGGATATGAATCCACGGCTTCTTCGTCCCGAACGCGATCGCGCGTGCAAGTGGCCTTGTGCGTCTGCCATTTGACCTGGACCGACGCGCAAGGTCCTGTCAACGGTCGGCACGGCGTCACCTTGCGGATGTGCCGGTACGGGTGCCCGCATGCGCCCGTCGCTACCTTCCCGCCGGTCGCAGAGGCTTCGGGCATCCGGTGCTCTCGGTGTGGCAGACCGACATCATTTGCTACGGGCTGGATCCGCCGAACTACGTGCGCCGACCGTCCGACCTCGATGCCTGCGCCCCGGAACAAGGAAGAGGCCCATTCGCGATCAAGCGAATGGGCCTCTGACCTGGTGTTTCAGCTGTCGGGGTGGCGGGATTTGAACCCACGACCTCTTCGTCCCGAACGAAGCGCGCTGCCAAGCTGCGCTACACCCCGATCGCCGCCGGTGTCCTGGCGACATCGATTACTTTAGCCCACCCACGGCCGGAGACGAAATCCGGTTTCTGCCCCGGCGTGCGCCACGTCCCGGGAGGCGGCGTGGGGCCGTCAGTCGCGGGGTGTCAGCGTCAGCAGGGTCGCCTCGGGCGGGCAGGCGAAGCGGACCGGGGTGTAGCGGTTGGTGCCGCAGCCCGCCGAGACGTGGAGGTAGGCGCGCCGGTCGCCGACCGTGTGGCAGGAGAGGCCCTTGACCCGGTCCGTGTCCAGGTCGCAGTTGGTGACCAGGGCCCCGTAGAAGGGGATGCAGAGCTGGCCGCCGTGCGTGTGGCCCGCCAGGATCAGGGGGTAGCCGTCGGCGGTGAAGGCGTCGAGGGAGCGCAGGTACGGGGCGTGCACGACGCCGATCGAGAGGTCGGCGCCCATCTCCGGGCCGCCCGCGACCTCCGCGTACCTGTCCCGCTTGATGTGCGGGTCGTCGAGGCCGGTGAAGGCGATCTCCAGGCCGTCGACCTTGAGGCGGCCCCGGGTGTTGCTCAGCCCCAGCCAGCCCGCTTCGTCGAACGCGTCGCGCATCGGCTCCCACGGGTTGTGGACGACGCCGACCGCCGGGGCATTCCCGTTGAGACCGTGCTTGCCCTGGGTCTTCTCGAGGAGGTAGCGGGCCGGGTTGCGGAGCTTGGGGCCGTAGTAGTCGTTGGAGCCGAAGACGTACACACCCGGGAACTCCATCAGCGGACCGAGTGCGTCCAGCAGCTCCGGCACGGCCTTCGGGTCGGAGAGGTTGTCGCCGGTGTTCACGACGAAGTCGGGGCGCAGGCCGGCCAGCGAGTGCAGCCAGCCGCGCTTCTTGCGCTGGCCGCTCACCATGTGGATGTCGGAGACCTGCAGTACGCGCAACGGACGTGCCCCGTGCGGGAGTACGGGGATCGTGACGCGGCGGAGCCGGAACGATCGGGCCTCGAAACCTGCCGCGTAGACGAGACCGGCGGCGCCGACCGCTGCGCCGACTGCCGTGACTTTCAGGGGTACTCCGTAGCGTGCGCGCATGCGCCCATCGTCGCAGACACCGCGCGGTCCGCGGAAAACCGGCGGGCGTTCCGCACCGCGCACCTGCCACAATCAGCACATGACCACGCTCAAGTCCAAGCTCAAGGAAGACCTCACGACGGCCATGAAGGCGCGTGACGAGCTGACCTCGTCCACGCTCCGGCTGACCCTCACCGCGATCACGAAGGAGGAGGTCAGCGGCAAGACGGCGCGTGAGCTCTCCGACGACGAGGTGCAGAAGGTGATCGCCAGGGAGGCGAAGAAGCGCCGTGAGGCGGCCGAGGCCTTCGCCCAGGGCGGCCGGACGGAGCAGGCCGAGCGCGAGCGGGCGGAGGGCGAGCTGCTCGACGCCTACCTGCCGAAGCAGCTGAGCGACGACGAGCTGGGTGCGATCGTGGCGGCGGCCGTCGACGAGGCGAAGGCCGCCGGCGCCGAGGGGCCGCGGGCCATGGGCGCCGTCATGAAGATCGTGAACCCGAAGGTCGCGGGGCTCGCCGACGGCGGCCGGGTGGCGGCCGCTGTGAAGAAGCTCCTCGCGGGCTGAGGCGGCAGTTCCGTACCTGCGCGAAGGCGGGGTGGACCGGATGTTCCGGTCCACCCCGCCTTCTGTCTTCTGCGTGGTCGGGTGCTGCGTCCAGAGGTCAGGGGCCGGTCTGGCCGCCGTTGGTCTGGCCGCGAGGGGTCCCGTTGTCTCCGACGGTCGTGCCCGGCGTGATGCTGATGCCGGGGAACGGGTTGGTGTTGCCGGGCTTGTTCTTGCCGTCGTCGCGGTTGTCGTGTCGGCCCCTGCCCCTGCCCCTGTCTTCGTCGCCGCCCTCGTCCTCGTCCCTCGGGGGGTCCGGGATGTCGACGGTGTTGAAGGGCGGTGCAGGCTGGCCGTTGAGGGCGTTCGTCATGGCGTCGCGCCAGATCGGTCCGGGGACCTCACCGCCGTACACCTTGTCCCGGTACACGCCACCGATGGTGATCTGCTCCATCTCGACGCTCTGGGACGGGCTGCCGACCCAGACCGCACCGGACATGTTCGGCGTGTAGCCGACGAACCAGGCGTTCTTGCGGGCGTCGGTCGTACCCGTCTTGCCCGCGTTGTCGCGGCTCTGGAGACCGGCCTCACGGCCCGTGCCGGAGTCGACCACGCCGCGCAGCAGGGTGTTGACGGTGTCGGCCGTCGTCTGCGACATCGCCTGCGTGCAGGTGGTCTTCGGCACGGGGAGGGAGTCGCCGTTCGCCGTCTTCACCGACTCGATGGCGATCGGCGTGCAGTACGTGCCGCGGTTGGCGAACGCGGCGTATGCGCTGGCCATCGTCAGCGGCGAGAGACCGTTGGAGCCGAGGGTCAGCGCGGACGGGTTCTGCGGCAGCTTGGTGCCGTCGCCCTGCACCACGCCCAGCTTGTCGGTCATGTGTGAGACCGGGCACATGCCGATGTCCTGGAGCATCTGGACGAAGTAGGTGTTGACCGACATCTCCATCGCTTCCTTCAGCGCGTACGGCCCCTCCTCCGACTCGCTCTCGTTCTCCAGGTGATACTTCGGCACGCTGTTGTTGACCCACGGCTTGCCGCAGGTCTGGACCGTGTCCGGGTAGTCCATCTCGTACGGCGCCGAGTACATCTGCGTCGCCGGCTTGCCACCCTCTATGGCCGCGGCGGCGAGGAACGGCTTGAACGTCGATCCGGTCGGGAAGCCGAAGTTCGAGCCGCCCATGTCCTTGTTGACCGAGTAGTTGTACTGGGTCTCGTTCGGCCCGAGGCCGTACGGCTTGGACTGGCCCATGCCCATGATCCTGCCGGTGCCCGGCTGGACCAATGTCACGGCGGTGGCGACCTTGTCCGTCTTGTAGACGTGACTCTTGATCGAGTCCTGCACGCCCTGCTGCGCCTGCGGGTCGAGCGTGGTGCGGACCGTGAGGCCGCCCCGGTTCCAGATCTTGGCGCGGTCCTCCTTGGTCTTGCCGAAGGCCGGGTCGGTGAGGAAGACCTGGCGCACGTAGTCGCAGAAGAAACCGGCCCCGCTGACGGCGGTGATGCAGCCGTTCTTCGGCTTGCTGACCTTCAGCTTGATCGGCGTCGACTGCGCCTTCTCCGCCGTGGCCTGCGAGATGTCCCCGACATCCGCCATGCGCTGGAGCACGGTGTTGCGACGCTTGGTCGCCTCCTCCGTGTCATTGACCGGGTCGTAGCGGCTCGGCGACTGCACGAGACCGGCCAGCAGCGCGGCCTCCTCCAGCTTCAGGTCCTTCGCCGACTTGGAGAAGTACCGGTGGGAGGCGGCCTCGATGCCGTACGCCTGCTGCCCGAAGAAGGTGATGTTGAGGTAGTTCTCCAGGATCTTCTTCTTGCCGAGCTCTTCCTCGACCTGGATCGCGTACTTCAGCTCCTGGACCTTGCGGCCGATCGTCTGCTGGGTGGCCTGCGCGACCTTGTCCGGGTCGTCGCCCGCCTCCTCGACGAAGACGTTCTTCACGTACTGCTGGGTGAGGGTCGACGCGCCCTGCGCGGTCCCGCCCGACTGCACGTTGCGGTTCATCGCGCGCAGGATGCCCTTGAGGTCGACCGCCCCGTGCTGGTAGAAGCGCGCGTCCTCGATCGCGACGATCGCCTTCTGCATGTACGGGGAGATGTTCTTCAGCGGGACGACGGTGCGGTCGCGCGAGTAGACAGTGGCGATCGCGCCGCCCTTGCTGTCCAGGATCGTGGTGCGCTGGCTCAGCGGCGGCGTCTTGAGATTGGCCGGGATCTCGTCGAATCCCTCGACCGTCCCCTTGGCGGCGAGCCCCAGAGCCCCGGCGGCCGGCAGCGCGATGCCCGCGAGCACGACTCCGGAGAGTGCGGCGACACCGAGAAACTTGGCGGCCTGCTGGGTCGCGGTGAGACCCCCGCCCGAGCGGTTCTTTGGCATGGGGGCAGCCTACGTTCTCATTCGCCGGACAGGCGTATATGCGTTGGCCTAAGCTGCTCCCAACTGTCACAGCAGTCCCGTTGCGTATCAACCCCCGTGCATGACCCGGCGTTGGTCCGTTCGCGACCCGAGGCGCTCCCGAATTCGCCTGGTGTGTCATCGAACGTCCGTTGTGACCCAGGCGAACTGTCCCGATTTTGACGGGATAGTCACGGATGTCGCCACCTCACTCCCCTGGGTGATCTGCCGCGTACGCATAGTCCGTTCGGGCCATTCAAGATTGGGCCCGAAGGGGGTGTTGTGCTGTCACCACTTTCCGTAACGTCCTCAACTGGCAGCGGTGAATATGCCGCTACCGCCGTGGGGGAGCCTCGATTCGGGAGAGGACGGCGCCGTGATGGGCTGGGTAACCGACTGGAGTGCGCAGGCAGCCTGCCGCACTACCGATCCGGATGAACTGTTCGTACAAGGGGCAGCGCAGAACAGGGCCAAGGCGGTGTGCACCGGATGCCCGGTGCGGACCGAATGCCTGGCCGATGCGCTGGACAATCGCGTCGAGTTCGGCGTGTGGGGCGGAATGACCGAGCGGGAGCGTCGCGCACTGTTGCGCAGACGGCCCACCGTCACGTCCTGGCGCCGGCTGCTGGAGACCGCTCGCAGTGAGTACGAGCGGTCCACGGGCATCCTGCCGGTGGCCATCGGTCTGGATGACGACGAACTGCACGAGACGTACGCCGCCGTGGGGTAGCCGACGAGGGCGGCTAGGCCTTTCAGGTGGTCACGCAGCTCCGGCCGGAGCAGAACCGGTCGCGAGCCGGTCCCCGATGGCCCGCAGCCCTGCGAGGTCATGGACATCACCGGGCAGCGCGGCGACTTCGGTCACGGCGACCTCGGGGTGCAGTGCGGTGAAGCGGTCGCGGGTGCGCTGCTCGCGTGCGACGACCTGCATGCGTTCAGCATGCAGTCGCAGCAGACCTGCGGTCAGCTGCTCCACGGAGACGGCTTCAGCCTCGGGCTCGGGTTCGGACTCGGGTGCGTGCTCAGGGGCTTCGGTGTGCGCGGAACGGGCGGGGGAGGGCGGCGACTCGGGGTCTTCGGGAGAGGCGACTGCCGAGCCGGCCGGGTCACGAAGTCCAGCCTTCCCGGTCGCCTGATCCACAATGCCGATGTCGTCAAGATTTTCTGCGGCCGCCAGGGCGCGCTCGGCGGAGAGCCGGGCGGCATCGCTGCCATGGACCCGGTTGAGGACCAGACCGGCCAGCGGCATCTTCTCCGCGGCCAGCCGCTCCACGAAGTACGCGGCCTCGCGCAGCGCATCGCGCTCCGGTGTCGCGACGACGAGGAACGCCGTGCCGGGGGCCTGCAGCAGTTTGTACGTGGCATCGGCCCGGGTCCGGAAGCCACCGAACATGGTGTCCATCGCCGCGACGAACGTCTGTACGTCACGCAGGAACTGACCGCCCAGCAGCTTTCCGAGGGTCCCGGTCATCATCGACATGCCGACGTTGAGGAACTTCATCCCGGCCCGGCCGCCCATCTTCGCCGGAGCCATCAGCAGCTTGATGAACTTCCCGTCCAGGAACGAGCCGAGCCGTTTCGGCGCGTCCAGGAAGTCCAGTGCGGAACGCGACGGCGGAGTGTCGACGATGATCAGGTCCCACTCGTTGCGCGCCCTCAGCTGCCCGAGCTTCTCCATCGCCATGTACTCCTGCGTGCCCGCGAAACCGGCCGACAGGGACTGGTAGAAGGGGTTCTCCAGGATCGCGCGGGCCCGCTCGCCGTCCGCGTGCGCCTCGACGATTTCGTCGAAGGTCCGCTTCATGTCGAGCATCATGGCGTGCAGTTCCCCGGCGCCCTCGCCGTCGATGCCCGGCACCCGTCGCGGGATGTTGTCCAGCGAGTCGATTCCCATGGACTGGGCGAGCCTGCGAGCCGGGTCGATGGTGAGGACGACGACCTTCCGGCCGCGCTCGGCCGCCCGTACGCCCAGCGCCGCCGCGGTCGTGGTCTTGCCGACTCCGCCCGAACCGCAGCACACGACGATCCGGATGTCCTGGTCGTCGAGCAACGCGTCGGCGTCCAGGGCGGGGGCGGCCGGTGCGGGCGCGGCTGTGCCGGTGTCCGTGCCCTTGACGGCCCCCGTCTTCGTACTCGCTGTCATGAACCCACCCCTTGCCCCGCCCATTCGCCCACGCCCTGTTTGCGGAGTTCGACCGCCAGGTCGTACAGCCCGGGCAGGTCCACGCCTTCGCCGATCAGCGGGAGTTCGTTCGTCGGCAGATCGAGATCCGTGAGCACCGCACGTTGCTCGCGCTCCAGCTCCACCCGCTGGGCATGCTCGGCGGCCTGCTCGACCAACGGTCTTACGAGCGCCGCGGAACCGGTCACACCGGCCCGGGTCAGCGCCTTCGCGATCTCCCTGCGGCGACCGCCCGACGCGGTACGCAGTGCGTCCTCGTCCAGCAGATGCGGCCGCACCATGTTCACGATGACCCTGCCCACCGGCAGTTCGGCCGCCCGTAGCTCCGCGATGCCGTCCGCGGTCTCCTGGACCGGCATCTCCTCCAGCAGCGTCACCAGATGGACCGCCGTCTCGGGAGACTTCAGCACCCGCATCACGGCCTGCGCCTGATTGTGTATCGGTCCGATCCGGGCCAGCCCCGCCACCTCGTCGTTCACGTTGAGGAAGCGCGTGATGCGGCCGGTCGGCGGCGCATCCATGATCACGTAGTCGTAGCTGTACCGGCCCTGCTTGTCCTTGCGGCGCACGGCTTCGCAGGCCTTGCCGGTCAGCAGCACGTCCCGCACACCGGGCGCGATGGTGGTGGCGAAGTCGATCGCGCCGAGCTTCTTGAGCGCCCGCCCCGCGCTGCCGAGTTTGTAGAACATCTGGAGGTAGTCGAGGAGCGCGCGCTCGGCGTCGATCGCGAGGGCGTACACCTCGCCGCCGCCCGGCGCGACGGCGATCTTTCGCTCCTCGTACGGAAGGGACTCCGCCTCGAAGAGCTGGGCGATGCCCTGCCTGCCCTCGACCTCGACGAGGAGGGTGCGCCTGCCCTCGGTCGCGAGGGCGAGCGCGAGTGCGGCGGCGACCGTGGTCTTACCGGTACCACCCTTGCCGCTGACGACCTGGAACCTGCTCACGTATTCGAGCCTAACCAGTCGAGCCGTGGGCTACGCACGAGGCCGTGCGTGCCAGGCATTACAGTCGGCCTATGACCAAGTGGGAATACGCGACCGTGCCCCTTCTCGTGCACGCGACCAAGCAGATTCTGGACACCTGGGGCGAGGACGGCTGGGAGCTGGTCCAGGTCGTTCCCGGCCCGAACAACCCCGAGCAGCTCGTGGCGTACCTGAAGCGGGAGAAGGCGTAGTGGCGAGCGCCGTCGAGGCGAAGCTCGCCGAACTCGGACTGACGCTGCCGGACGTCGTACCGCCGCTCGCCTCGTACCAGCCGGCCGTCCAGTCCGGGGTGTATGTGTACACATCGGGCCAGCTGCCCATGGTGGACGGCAAGCTCTCGGTCACCGGCAAGGTCGGTGCGGAGGTCACGCCGGACGAGGCCAAGGAGCTGGCGAAGACCTGCGCGCTCAACGCGCTGGCCGCCGTGAAGTCGGTCGCCGGCGACCTGGACCGGATCAAGCGGGTCGTGAAGGTCGTGGGCTTCGTCGCCTCGGCCGCCGACTTCACCGGGCAGCCCGCCGTGATCAACGGTGCGAGTGAGCTGCTGGGCGCGGTGCTCGGTGACAAGGGCGTGCACGCGCGCAGCGCGGTGGGCGTCGCGGTGCTGCCGCTGGACGCACCGGTCGAGGTCGAGGTCCAGGTCGAGCTGACCGGGGCCTGAGCCGCCACGGCGTAGGACGAGCGTTTCCGTGATCCCGCCCGGTCGACACGACCGGGCGGGATCGTGCGTACGGGCCGGATCGTGGGCGGTGTGCGGACGGGGCAGGGCGTGTGCCGGGCCGGAACGCGGGCCTGCCCGGGGGGATCGCGGGATGCGTGATCGGCACCTCTCGAACATCGGCGCGGTTCCGGATAGCCTCCGGCCATGTCCAATGGTCAGTGGTACCCACCGGAATGGCCCGATCGGATCCGGGCGCTCGCCGCGGGCGAGCTGACGGCCGCGACTCCCCGGCGGGCCGCCACCGTGATGCTGCTCCGGGACCCCGCTGACATCGGCGGCCGGCCCGACGTCCACATGCTGCGTCGCCGTGCCTCCATGGCTTTTGCCGGAGGCGCGTACGCCTATCCGGGGGGCGGGGTCGACCCGCGCGACGACGACCGCCTCGTCGAGTGGGCCGGACCCGCGCTGGAGAGCTGGGCCGAGCGGCTCGGTGTCGGCACGGCGGCCGAGGCGCAGGCCATCGTCTGTGCGGCCGTTCGCGAGACGTACGAGGAGGCAGGCGTCCTCCTCGCCGGGCCGACCGCCGACACGGTCGTCAGCGACACCACGGGCGCCGACTGGGAGGCCGACCGCGAGGCCCTGGTCGCCCGCGAGCTGTCCTTCGCCGAGTTCCTGGACCGGCGGGGTCTGGTGCTGCGGTCCGATCTGCTCGGGGCGTGGGCGCGCTGGATCACGCCCGAGTTCGAGCCGCGCCGCTACGACACCTGGTTCTTCGTCGCCGCGCTCCCCGAGGGCCAGCGCACTCGAAACGCGTCCACCGAGGCCGACCGAACGGTGTGGATCGCCGCCGGGGACGCCGCCGACGGGTACGACCGGGGCGAGCTGCTGATGATGCCGCCGACCGTGTCGACGCTGCGTCAGCTGCGGCCGTACGGGACCGCCGCCGAGGCCCTGAAGGCCGCGTCCTCCCAGGACCTCACCCCCGTACTCGCACAGGCCCGGCTCCACGGCGACGAGTTGGTGCTGAGCTGGCCGGGGCACGACGAGTTCACCAAACACATTCCGACCGGCAGCGCGGGCGGTGAGGCCGTATGAGCCAGGCAGCAGCCCTTCCAGGACAGCCGCGCGGCGGGGTCCTGTCCGGCCCCGCCACCACCCGTACCGTCAACGTCCTCGCCCCCAACGCCTCGGCGATGACGCTCGACGGAACCAACACCTGGATCGTCGCCGAACCCGACTCCGACCTCGCGGTCGTCATCGATCCGGGCCCGCTGGACGACGGCCATCTGCGGGCCGTCATCGACTCCGCCGAGCGTGCGGGCCGGCGGATCGCGCTCACCCTGCTCACCCACGGACACCCCGACCATGCCGAGGGAGCGGCGCGCTTCGCCGAGCTGACACGCACGAAGGTGCGCGCCCTGGACCCGGCGCTGCGCCTGGGCGAGGAAGGCCTTTCCACCGGCGATGTGATCACGGTCGGCGGCTTGGAGATGTACGTCGTGCCGACCCCCGGGCACACCGCGGACTCGCTCTCCTTCCATCTGCCCGCCGACCGGGCGGTGCTGACGGGCGACACCATCCTCGGGCGAGGCACGACGGTCGTCGCGCATCCGGACGGGCGGCTCGGCGACTACCTCGACTCGCTGCGGCGGCTGCGCTCGCTGACGGTCGACGACGGGGTGCACACGGTGCTGCCGGGGCACGGGCCGGTGCTGGACGACGCGCAGGGCGCGGTCGAGTTCTACCTGGCGCACCGCGCGCACCGGCTGGCGCAGGTGGAGACGGCGGTGGAGGCGGGGCACCGTACGGCGTCGGAGGTGGTGGCGCAGGTCTACGCGGACGTGGACCGGACGCTGTGGCCGGCGGCGGAGCTCTCGGTGCTGGCTCAGCTGGAGTACCTGGGCGAGCACGGGCTGATCTGACGCGCGGATGCGATGCGGTCGTACGTCGCCCTGATACGCGGTCCTGATACGCGTGGAGGGCCCCGCCTGGCGGCGGGGCCCTCCACGTCGTGAGGAGATGGTGTCCGGCTAGCGCGAACGCTTCGCCAGGCGCTCCACGTCCAGCAGGATCACGGCACGCGCCTCCAGGCGCAGCCAGCCGCGGCCCGCGAAGTCGGCGAGCGCCTTGTTGACCGTCTCACGGGAGGCGCCGACCAGCTGGGCCAGCTCTTCCTGGGTCAGGTCGTGGACGACGTGGATGCCTTCCTCCGACTGGACGCCGAACCGGCGCGACAGGTCGAGGAGGGCGCGGGCGACACGGCCCGGCACGTCGGAGAAGACCAGGTCGGACATCTGGTCGTTGGTCTTGCGCAGTCGGCGGGCGACCGCGCGCAGCAGGGCCGTGGCCACCTCGGGGCGGGCGTTCAGCCAGGGCTGCAGGTCGCCGTGGCCGAGGCCGAGGAGCTTGACCTCGGTGAGCGCGGTGGCGGTGGCGGTGCGAGGGCCCGGGTCGAAGAGCGACAGCTCGCCGATCAGCTCGCCGGGGCCGAGGACCGCGAGCATGTTCTCGCGTCCGTCGGGGGACGTGCGGTGGAGCTTCACCTTGCCCTCGGTGACCACGTACAGCCGGTCACCCTGGTCGCCCTCGTGGAAGAGAGCGTCGCCGCGTGCGAGGGTCACCTCACTCATCGAGGCGCGGAGCTCCGCGGCCTGCTCATCATCGAGCGCCGCGAAAAGCGGGGCGCGCCGCAGAACGTCGTCCACGAGTTCTCTCCTTGTCGGCCTGTTCAGGGAACCGTGGTCCCCATCATGCCGGACGGTAAAACAGTGCGATCAATCACAAACCAGTTTGACGCACGGGCGCAGCTCACCGTGCGGCAGGGGGCCGATTGGGGGTGGATCCGCGGCGACCGGGGCGGATGTCAGTGCCTGGCTCTAGGCTGGCCGGGTGTCCAAATCGCCGGTGAGAGCGCAGGCCAAGGGGGCTGATGAGGTGTCGGAAGGCCGAAATTCCGCTGTGGGCGAACAGGGTATCAGTCGCTCGGCAAAAGCGACAAAACGCCCCTCGGGGGAGTCGGTGAAACAGGGGGAGCCGGTGAAGTCGGCGAGGTCGAGGAAGCCTGCGAAGGCAGCCGAGGCGAAGTCCGGGAAGCCTGCGAAGGCAGCGGAGGCGGCGAAGTCCGCGAAGCCCGGGAAGGCAGCGGAGGCGGCGAAGTCCGGGAAGCCCGGGAAGCCGGAATCCCACCTCGCGATGGTCCGCCGCGCCCGCCGGATCAACCGCGAGCTCGCCGAGATCTACCCGTACGCCCACCCGGAGCTGGACTTCAGGAACCCCTTCGAGCTCCTCGTCGCGACGGTCCTGTCCGCCCAGACCACCGATCTGAGGGTCAACCAGACCACCCCCGCGCTGTTCGCCGCCTACCCCACCCCCGAGGACATGGCGGCGGCCGTCCCGGAGGAGCTGGAGGAGCTCATCCGGCCGACCGGCTTCTTCCGGGCCAAGGCCAAGTCGCTGATAGGCCTCTCCGCGTCGATCAGGGACAACTTCGGCGGTGAGGTACCGGGCCGGCTGGCGGATCTCGTCACGCTGCCCGGCGTGGGCCGCAAGACCGCCAACGTCGTCCTCGGCAATGCCTTCGGCGTCCCCGGCATCACGGTCGACACCCACTTCGGCCGGCTGGTCCGGCGCTGGAAGTGGACGGAGCAGGAGGACCCGGAGAAGGTCGAGGCGGAGATCGCCGCGATCTTCCCCAAGAGCGAGTGGACGATGCTCTCGCACCGCGTCGTCTTCCACGGCCGCCGCATCTGCCACGCCCGCAGGCCTGCCTGTGGCGCCTGTCCGATCGCCCCGCTCTGCCCCTCGTACGGTGAGGGCGAGACGGACCCGGAGAAGGCCCGGAAGCTCCTGAAGTACGAGATGGGCGGCCAGCCGGGCCAGCGTCTCAGCCCGCCGCCGGACTACCCGGGCAGGCCCGCGCCCGCGCTGGGAGCCGGGTGACGGAGGCGGGGGCCGGCTGACAGGTGCGTCCGCTCCGGAACGAAATACGTGGCGACAGGCGTTGTGGGACGACGAGGGGTGCCGATGAAGACGCACGAACAGAGCCACGTACAGGCGGACGGGCAGACGCCCGACCGGAGCGACGTGGAGAAGCGCGAACACAACCGCACCGCGGGCGCGGGCCGTGACGACGCGATCGCCGTCACGGCCGACGGGCTGCCCGGCTGGCTCGACCCTGTCGTCCGCGCCGCGCGGACCATCGAGCCCCGGCAGCTCAGCCGCTTCCTGCCGCCCGAGAACGGCGCCGGGCGCCAGTCCGCGGTGCTGATCCTGTTCGGCGAGGGCGAGCGCGGCCCCGAGCTGCTCCTGATGGAGCGCTCCGGATCCCTGCGTTCCCACGCGGGGCAGCCTTCCTTCCCCGGTGGCGCCCTGGACCCCGAGGACGGCGATCAGGCGACCACAGGGCCGCTCAGGGCCGCTCTGCGGGAGGCCGAGGAGGAGACGGGCCTCGATCCGCGCGGCGTCCAGCTCTTCGGCGTGCTGCCCCGGCTGTACATCCCGGTGAGCAGCTTCGTGGTGACGCCGGTGCTCGGCTGGTGGCGGGCGCCGAGCCCGGTCGGAGTCGTCGATCCGGCGGAGACGGCCCGGGTCTTCACGGTTCCCGTGGCGGATCTCACGGATCCGGCCAATAGAGTGACGACGGTGCACCCCAGCGGTCACCTCGGCCCGGCATTTCTGGTCGAATCCGCCCTGGTCTGGGGTTTCACGGCCGGGGTCATCGACCGCATTCTGCACTTCGCAGGGTGGGAGCGCCCCTGGGACAGGTCCAGACAGGTGCCGCTCGACTGGCGCGCATGACAGGCTGACGTCCGTGCCGGGCCCTTCCGGGCCGGCCCGGCCTCAGCCGAACGAACGGGTCCGGCGACGAATCTGCGAGGGCAATAGACGGTGAACGTGCTGGACATCCTGCTGCTGGCCGGCGCCGTGTGGTTCGCAGTGATCGGCTACCGCCAGGGCTTCGTCGTCGGCATCCTGTCGGTGATCGGGTTCCTCGGCGGCGGCCTCGTCGCCGTCTATCTGCTTCCGGTCCTGTGGGACCAGTTGACGGACAGCTCCGAAGTGTCCTCGACTGCCGCGGTCGTCGCGGTCATAATCGTGATCGTGTGCGCCTCCGTCGGTCAGGCCTTTACTACGCATCTCGGCAACAAACTCCGCCGCTACATCACCTGGTCGCCTGCGCGCGCACTCGACGCGACCGGCGGCGCGCTGGTCAATGTGGTCGCGATGCTGCTGGTGGCGTGGCTGATCGGGTCAGCCCTCGCGGGTACGTCGCTGCCGACGCTGGGCAAGGAGGTCCGCAACTCCTCGGTGCTGCTCGGCGTCTCCCGGGTGATGCCCTCCCAGGCCTCCACCTGGTTCACGGACTTCTCCTCGGTCCTCGCGCAGAACGGCTTCCCGCAGGTCTTCAGCCCCTTCGCCAACGAGCCGATCACCGAGGTCAAGGCCCCGGACCCGGCACTGGCCGGCAGCCCGGTCGCGAAGCGCGCCAAGCAGTCCATCGTCAAGGTCGTCGGTACGGCTCCGAGCTGCGGCAAGGTCCTCGAGGGCACCGGCTTCGTCTTCTCCGACCGCCGGGTGATGACCAACGCGCATGTCGTCGGCGGCGTCGACGAGCCGACCGTCCAGATCGGCGGCCAGGGGCGGCTGTACGACGCGAAGGTCGTCCTGTACGACTGGCAGCGCGACATCGCCGTACTCGACGTCCCGGGCCTCGACGCGAAGCCGCTGAAGTTCACCGACACCAACCACGACGCGGCCTCGGGGAACAGCGCCATCGTCGCGGGCTTCCCGGAGAACGGCTCCTACGACGTACGCGCCGCGCGCGTACGCGGCCGCATCGACGCCAACGGCCCGGACATCTACCACCGGGGCACGGTCCGCCGCGACGTGTACTCGCTCTACGCGACGGTCCGTCAGGGCAACTCCGGCGGCCCGCTGCTGACCCCCGACGGCAAGGTGTACGGAGTCGTGTTCGCCAAGTCGCTGGACGACCCCCAGACGGGCTACGCCCTGACCGCCGACGAGATCCGTCAGGACATCACGACCGGCCGCACCGCGAACCAGCAGGTCGACAGCCAGGCGTGCGCGCTGTAGGTCGCGGAGAAGGCGAGGGAGTGCGGGGCAGCCGCCCCGCACTCACCCCCTGGCGTCTTTCTCCGTGTGATCGGGTGAGAGGCGCGTCATCCGCGGGGATGCCGCAGCCGCGCCGAGACCCAGCGGGCCCGGCGGCTGAGGATGCGCGGAATGCCCAGCCGGGGATCATGTAGATCATGCGCACTGCGCACCCGGCCCTGGGGGCCGTCCCCCTCATGAGTGCTCGGATCCGCCGTAGCGGTCGAGCGTCGATTGCGTGCTGCGTCACCGAAGTCGTGCGTCCAGCCCATACCCCGACGTCTGCCCGTGCCTCATGGTCGGTAATCGCCCATGCGCCAGCCAATTGGCCTATGCGCCGGGCAATTGGCTGTTCGTCAGACAACTGTGCTGTTCCGGCCACCGATTGGCCGCGCCGGGTCAGCCCGGCCGCCCGCAGAGCCGGTCGCGTGGCTGCCGGGGCTACCGGTCCGGCTCAGGATCCTTGAGCCAGTTGATGAGTTCGGTCGAGAACCCGACCGGATCCTCCTCGTGCGGGAAGTGCCCCAGACCATCGAAAAGTCGCCAACGGTACGGCGCTTCGACGTACTCGCCGGACCCCGCCGCACTCCGCGTACGGACCGCCGGATCGAGCGAACCGTGCAGATGTAGCGTGGGCACCCGCACCGGACGCTTCATCCTGCGGTTGAACTGGATGCCGTCCGGGCGCGCCATGGACCGCACCATCCAGCGGTACGGCTCGATCGAGCAGTGCGCCGTCGACGGGATGCACATCGCGCGCCGGTAGACGTCCACCGCCGCGTCGTCGGGGAACTCCGCTGCCCGCGGCCCCGACCAGTCGCGGATCAGTCGGCCCACCAACGCCGCGTCGTCCGCGACGAGCTGACGCTCCGGCACCCACGGCCGTTGGAAGCCCCAGATGTACGAACCCGCCCGGGACTGTGCGAAGTCGGACAGCATGGAGGACCGCCAACGGCGCGGATGCGGCATCGAGGAGACCACCAGCCGGCGCACCAGCTTCGGCCGCATCACTGCGGCCGTCCAGGCGAGGTAGCCGCCCATGTCGTGGCCGACCAGCGCCGCGTCCGGCTCGCCGAGCGAGCGGATCACGCCGGTGATGTCGAGGGCCAGGTTGGCGGGGTCGTAACCCCGCGGCGTGCGGTCGCTGCCGCCCACCCCGCGCAGATCCATCGCGACGGCACGGAAGCCGGCGTCGGCGAGTGCGGTCAGCTGATGGCGCCAGGTCCACCAGAACTGCGGGAAGCCGTGCAGCAGCAGTACGAGCGGCCCGTCACCCAGCTCGGCGATGTGGAAGCGCGCCCCGTTGGCCGCCACGTCGCGGTGGGTCCAGGGGCCGTCGAGGCGTACGGGACTGCCTGAGCCGGGGCCTGTGGGGCCGAATGCGCTGGAATCGGGGACGGTCATGTGGACGAGCGTGCCACAGCGGACGCCTTGTCCTGGACCGAGGACTTCACCACGGCCTTGTCCGCCGGGGTGCTGACCGAGGCCGTGACGGCCGGACGGCTCGCACCCGCGGTGACGGCGGGCCGCGGATGCGGCTTGACGCCCTGCAGCACGGCCGCTGTCTGCTTGGCCGACGCGATGGACTTCTCCGGCGGCTTGACCTTCTTGAACTTGGCGATGGCGATCAGCGCGAGCACGATCGCAAGCAGAATGAACGCGGCGCCCACGATCAGGAACGACCACGCGAGCCCGAGTCCCAGGTTGTGGATTCCGTACGCCGCCGCGAAGCTCAGCACGGGCAGCGCGAACAGAATCAGCACGCCTGCGACGATGAACGCCACACTGCCGGCCACGCCCCGCTTGACGTCCTGCCGCACCTCGGCCTTGGCCAGGGCGATCTCGTCGTGCACGAGTGCGGACACCTCGGCCGTCGCCGAGGCGACCAGCTGCCCGAGACTGCGGTCGGCGCTGCCCGCGTAGTTGCCGGGGTCGCTCATCCCTGACTCCCTCTTCTGCTCCAGCTCAACACATCTGGTGTCAGATCATGCCGGACTGTCCGGCTTGCTGCGCGCTGCCCCCGCCAGTTCGGCAAGGCGGCGGTGTTCCGCGGCCTTCTTCTCGTAGATCGCGGCCATCCGAAGGTGGTACGCCGGATCGTCCTGCTCGTAGATGTCGGGAACGCCGTCCTGGTCCTCGTCGAGCTCCTCCGCCTCGTAGAGCGTCCGGTATCTGCGTACCCGGAGTTTGAGCAATGCACCGGAGAACACGGCCGCGATCAGGGATCCCATCAGCACCGCGGCCTTGATCTCGTTGGTGAGGCCGGCGTTCCCTTCGAACGCGAGCTCGCCGATGAGCAGCGAGACGGTGAAGCCGATCCCGGCGAGCGCGGCGACCGCGAAGACGTCCGCCCATGCCAGGTCCTTGTTCAGCTCGGCCTTGGTGAAGCGGGCGGCCAGCCACGTACCGCCGAAGATGCCGATCGTCTTGCCGGCGACGAGCCCCAGTACGACACCGAGCGTCTCGGGCCGGGTGAAGACCCCCGCCAGCGCGTGACCGGAGAGCGAGACCCCGGCCGAGAAGAGCGCGAACAGCGGCACGGCGAGACCGGCCGACAGCGGGCGTATCAGGTGTTCGATGTGCTCGCCGGGGGAGTGCTGCTCGCCCTCGCGCCGGGTGCAGCGCAGCATCAGGCCCATGGCGACGCCGGCGATGGTGGCGTGGATGCCGCTGTTGTACATCAGTCCCCAGATGACCAGGGCGAGCGGTACGTAGACGTACCAGCCGCGCACGTTCTTGCGCAGCAGCAGATAGAAGACGACGAGGCCGACGACGGCGCCGATGAGCGCCATGAAGTCGATGTCCTCGGTGAAGAAGACGGCGATGATCAGGATCGCGAAGAGGTCGTCGACGACGGCAAGGGTGAGCAGGAAGGCGCGGAGCGCGGACGGCAGCGAGGTGCCGATCACCGCGAGGACGGCGAGCGCGAAGGCGATGTCGGTGGCGGTGGGGACGGCCCAGCCGTCCGTGGAACCGCCGCCGACCACAGTCACCAGCGTGTAGACGATGGCCGGCGCGGCCATGCCGCAGAGGGCGGCGATGACCGGCAGGACGGCCGCCTTGGGGTCGCGCAGGTCACCCGCCACCAGTTCTCGCTTGAGCTCGACACCCGCGACGAAGAAGAAGATCGCGAGCAGCCCGTCGGCCGCCCAGTGCTGCACGGAGAGGTCCAGCCCCAGGGAGTGCGGCCCGAGGTGGAAGTCGCTGACGGCCCGGTAACTGGACCCGAAGGTGTTCGCCCAGGTCAGCGCGGCCACAGTGGCGACCAGCAGGATGACTCCGCCGACGGTCTCGGTGCGCAGGGCGTCCGCGAGGTAGTTCCGCTCGGGGAGGGAGAGACGCCCGAGAAAGGTGCGGCGGGACGGAGAGGGGGGTGTGGGGGCGGGCGCGGCCACGAGTGGAGACCTCCGGGTCGGTACGGCAGCAATGGCATGGCTGATGCACTTGCCGACCAGACTTCCCGGCACACCCTGTGGAGATTTTTTGATGAGTTGTTGATGCAGCTGCCACTGTACCCGGGGTGTGCGGGGCCGTATGCGGTGATCTTCACTTTAAATGCCCGAGGGGCACCCGGCGCGTTGCCGGGTGCCCCTCGGGGTCGTATCTGCTCGTGCCTACTGCCTCAGTCCTCGGAGGACGACGACGGCAGCTGCGTCTGGATGAGGTCCATGACCGAGGAGTCGGTGAGCGTGGTGACATCACCCAGCTCGCGGTTCTCCGCGACATCGCGCAGCAGGCGGCGCATGATCTTGCCGGAGCGGGTCTTCGGCAGCTCGGCGACCGGCAGGATCCGCTTGGGCTTGGCGATCGGGCCGAGCGTGGCGCCGACATGGTTGCGCAGATCGGCGACGAGGCTGTCGGAGGCGGACGCCGAACCGCGCAGTATCACGAACGCGACAATGGCCTGGCCGGTCGTCTCGTCGGCCGCGCCGACCACGGCGGCCTCGGCGACCGACGGGTGCGACACGAGCGCCGACTCGACCTCGGTGGTCGAGATGTTGTGCCCGGACACGAGCATCACGTCGTCGACCCGGCCGAGCAGCCAGATGTCGCCGTCCTCGTCCTTCTTGGCGCCGTCGCCCGCGAAGTACTTGCCTTCGAAGCGCGACCAGTAGGTGTCGAGGAAGCGCTGGTCGTCGCCCCAGATGGTGCGGAGCATCGACGGCCACGGCTCGGTGAGGACGAGGTAGCCGCCCCCGCCGTTCGCCACCTCGTTGGCCTCGTCGTCGACGACGGTGGCGGAGATACCGGGCAGGGCGCGCTGGGCCGAACCGGGCTTGGTCTCCGTGACACCGGGAAGCGGCGAGATCATCATCGCGCCGGTCTCGGTCTGCCACCAGGTGTCCACGATCGGGCACTTGTCGGCGCCGATGTGCTTGCGGTACCAGATCCACGCCTCGGGGTTGATCGGCTCACCGACCGAACCGAGAATCCGCAGCGACGACAGGTCGAACTTGGCGGGGATGTCGTCGCCCCACTTCATGAACGTACGGATCGCGGTCGGCGCCGTGTAGAGGATCGTGACGCCGTACTTCTGGATGATCTCCCAGAAGCGCCCCTGGTGAGGGGTGTCGGGCGTGCCCTCGTACATCACCTGCGTCGCGCCGTTGGCCAGCGGTCCGTACACGATGTACGAGTGTCCGGTCACCCAGCCGATGTCGGCGGTGCACCAGTAGACGTCGGTCTCCGGCTTGAGGTCGAAGACGGCGTGGTGGGTGTACGCCGCCTGCGTGAGGTAGCCGCCGGAGGTGTGCAGGATGCCCTTCGGCTTACCCGTCGTACCCGAGGTGTAGAGGATGAAGAGCGGGTGCTCGGCGTCGAATGCCTCGGGGGCGTGCTCGGCGGACTGGCGGCCGGTGATCTCGTGCCACCAGACGTCGCGGCCCTCGGTCCACGGGGTGTCCTGGCCGGTGCGCCGCACCACGAGGACGTGCTCGACGGTGTCGAGACGGGAGACGGCGTCGTCCACGGCGGGCTTCAGCGCGGACGGCTTGCCGCGGCGGTAGCCACCGTCGGCGGTGATGACGACCTTGGCGTCCGCGTCCTGGATGCGGGCGGCGATGGCGTCGGCGGAGAAGCCGCCGAAGACCACCGAGTGCGCGGCGCCGATGCGGGCGCAGGCCAGCATCGCGACGGCGGCCTCGGGGATCATCGGCAGGTAGACGGCGACCCGGTCGCCCTTGCCGACGCCGAGCTCGGCGAGGGCGTTGGCGGCGCGGGAGACCTCGTCCTTCAGTTCCGCATATGTGATTGCGCGGCTGTCGCCGGGCTCGCCCTCGAAGTGGATGGCGACACGGTCGCCGTGGCCCGCTTCGACGTGCCGGTCCACGCAGTTGTACGCGACGTTCAGCTTGCCGTCCGCGAACCACTTGGCGAAGGGCGGGTTGCTCCAGTCGAGCGTCTCGGTCGGCTCCGTGGCCCAGGTCAGGCGCCGGGCCTGATCGGCCCAGAAGCCCAGCCGGTCCGCCTCGGCCTGCTCGTACGCCTCGGCTGTGACGTTGGCGTCGGCGGCCAGATCGGCGGGTGGTGCGAACCGGCGATCTTCCCGAAGCAGATTGGCCAAGCTTTCGTTGCTCACGACATCTCCCATTCCCAGGGTGTCCGTTGTGTCCCGGGGCATAGCTCATCAGGCCAAGGGCCGGGTGACAAGTGTCTGCCGGGAATTGGTTTAGACCTGTGTTTCGTGTATGGAGGAACGACCACAAGGTCTCACGGACCCGAGGCGCAAGTGGTTCAGGCGCTCGTACGTTCCAACTCGCCGGAACCAGAGGGATCGGCAGGGTCGGCCGCCGCGGCGGGGGCGGAAACAGCTGCGTGATCACCGGGATCACTGAGACCTGTGGGGTCACTGAGGTCGGTGATGTCGTACGGGCGGGCGTGGTTCGGGTCGCCGGGGCCCACCCGGTCGAAGACCTCGTCGATCCCGCTACCGGCGCTCGCGCCCTCGGCCAGCAGATACGCCTGCGCCTCGCCGACGTGGAAGTACATCCCGTGCAATTGGAGTGCACCCTCGGCGAGTCTCCGCGCCACCGATCCATGGGCCCGCAGATGGTCCAACTGCTGGACCACATTGGAGAGGCAGAGCTGCTCCACCTCATCGGCGGGCAGCCGGCCGGAGATCCGTGCCCAGGCATGATGCCGGGACCTCATCCGTTCCAGGCTCGGCAGGCCGTGCCGCAGCCAGCGCCACAGGGACGTCTGCGGGGCGTCCGGCCCGGTGCTCATCAGCGCCTGCATCGCGCCGCAGCCGGAGTGGCCGCAGACGGTGATGGACTCGACCTTGAGCACATCCACCGCGTACTCGATCGCGGCGCCCACCGAGTCGTCACCGGCCTCCGCGCCCGGCGGGGGCACGAGGTTGCCGACGTTCCGAACGGTGAACAGGTCGCCCGGGCCGCTCGCCGTGATCATGCTGGTGACCAGGCGGGAGTCCGCGCAGGTGATGAAGAGCTGGGAGGGACGCTGACCCTCGCGGGCCAGCCGGGCGAGCTCGTCGCGCACCAGCGGAGCCGTATTGCGCTGGAACGAACTGAGCCCGCTGGCCAGCCGGTGCGCGCCGGACCGGCGCGGAACGGCGGATCCGTCGCCGGGGGTGTCGAACCCGCCGGTGGGGTCGGCGGTGGCGGCGGCATTGGCCCCCGGGGCGTCGGCCTCGGCGCGGCCTGAGCCCGTGGGCCCCTGGTCGGCGGTGGGGTGTTCGCCGGAGGGGAAAGCCACCCAGGTGGCGGCGGCATGGCGGGCGTCGACCGGCCGGCCGGGCTGGTCGTGGCAGTGGTGGTTGCGCCACGGTGTCCAGGGGCGGCAGCAGGAGTGGGCCGCCGAGGCGGGCTCGGCGATCCGGCCACCGGATCTGCCGGTGAAAACGACCCGGCCGCCCTGCGCGGTCTGGGCATCGCTCCAGTGCTGGATCGTCTCGTACGCCGCATGGTCCATGAAGAATCCGTCCAACTCGACCACCGCGTCCGCGCCTCGGGGCAACTGGCCGAGCGCCCGGCTGAGCCGCGGCACCGCGAGGAACGTCAGCTGGCCCCGTACGACCACCAGATGCTGGCCGTTCTGATCGGTCACCGTGATCCTGGTGCGGGCCAGCCGGTGCAGGGCGACGGCCACGGCCACGGCGATGCCGATGGCCACACCCTCCAGCACACCGAAGAGCACCACACCGGTGATCGTCGCCCCGTACACCAGGAATTCGCGGTGCCTGTGGACATTGCGGATGTGGGCGAAGCTCACCATCTGGAAGCCGACCACCATCACCAGAGCGGCGAGTGCGGCCAGCGGGATCCACTCCAGGGCCGTGACCAACAGTCCGGCGGCGAGCAGCACCCAGACGCCGTGCAGCACGGTGGCGGCTCGGCCGGTGGCCCCGGCCCGTACGTTCGCCGAACTCCGCACCGCGCCACCGGACACCGGCAGTCCGCCGAGCAGCCCGGACAGTACGTTGGCGATGCCCTGGCCGCGCAGTTCGCGGTCGAGATCGGAGCGCTGGACCGGCGGGGCGGCCGGGGCAGGAGTGGCGGAATCGGCGGTTCTCCCGCCGGCGCGGTCGGCGGTCAGCTTGTCCACCGCCACTGCGGCGAGCAGCGATTCGAGGCTGGCCACCAGCAGCACCGTGAACACGGCGGTGGCCAGGGCCAGGACGGGACCCTGCGGCAGCTCGGGCAGGGCGTGCGAGCGCCAGGAGGGCAGGTCGACCCGGGCGATCCCGGGAGCTGCGACCGCTGCCACCGCCGTTGCGATCGCCACCGAGGCGAGGGCCGCGGGCAGCCGTCGCACCGCTCGCCCGATCCGCCCGGGGAGCCGCGGCCACACCATCAGTACGGCGATGGTCAGTGCACCGATCAGCGGCGCGGCCGGACTCGACCGGCCCAACTGTTCAGGAAGTGCCAGGGCGTTGGCGGCCGCCGAGCTCAAGGGCGAGCCGCCGAGCACGATGTGCAACTGGGCGAGCGCGATGGCTACGCCGATACCGGCGAGGGTGCCGTGCACGATGGCGGGGCTGACAGCGAGGGCGCCGCGGGCCGCTCGCAGCGAGCCCAGCAGGATCTGCAGAAGTCCGGCGCCGATGGTGATCGCGCAGGTGGTGCGCCAGCCGTAGATCTGGATCAACTCGGCTGTGACCACGGTCAGACCGGCGGACGGGCCGCTGACCTGGAGGGGAGTGCCGCCGAGCAGTCCGGCGACGATGCCGCCGATCGCGGCGGAGATGAGTCCGGCTTCCAACGGGGCGTCCATGGCGACGGCCAGGCCGAGCGACATGGGGACGGCGATGAGGAAGACAGTGATCGATGCGGACAGGTCGGCGCCCGCGATGCGGAATCGCCCGCCGCGGCGCGGCGGTGGCGGGCTGTGAGGGCGTTTGATTCCCGAGGCGCGGGAAGGTGGCGAACTGCGGGCTGTGTGGTCATGACGGATGCGGACGCAAGCAGACATGTTCCCGTCTCCTCCGGGGCAGCGCGGTCGCGGAACGTGGGGACGCGGCCGTGGGTCACGGCGTGCAGCGGCGGGATTTCTCAACTCTCGGTAAATGAATCGTAATGGAGAGTAAAGATTTACGTCCATGATTCAGGGCAAATGGGCCATTGAGTCACTCATTCAAGTGAATAGTCAGCTTTTTGCATGGTCTGTCATGCGGATGTTTTCAGGGCGGCATGCGACCTCGACCGTGCTGCGTCGGCAGATTTCGTACAAATTATCCGAAAAGGAAGAGAGTGGGGCCGATGATGGCCGCCACGAAAGGGGATGCCGGGCCCGAGTGGAACGCGCGCGCCCCCGGCGTCGCTTCTTCCTCACCGGCGACGGCTCCACCACATCTTCACCGAAAGTCGGCCGAAGCGGCTCCGGCCGGAGCGCCTGTTGCCTGGTCAGAAGCTGCCGCAGTGCGTGGTGTTCTCCTGGGACGGCGCCGGCGAGGGCGCACTCGGCGTCGGCGAGGTGCCGCGGGAAGGGGCGGGCGGCCCGCCTCGCCCACGGGTCCCGGGGCTGTCCGACGGGAAGTGGGCGGAGCGCCAGGGGTGTCCGGCCCCGTCACCGCGCCGGTCGCCGAGTCGTGGGCGACCGGTTGGATCGCAGGTCAGGGGCCGGGTGGGTCAAGGGGCCGAGCGATGGAGGGGCGCGGCGTCGCAACCCGTTCACACGGGCTGAGCGACGCCGACCTGTGCGCTCCGCTCGTCGAGCACGAAGGAGGGGTCGACCTGGGCAGCCAGATCGGCGCCCGTCTTCTCGTTGCCCCAGCTCTCTGCGTTCTTCAGGTGGAAGTGCACCATCTGCCGCGTGTAGCGCTCCCAGTCGCGCTGCCCGTACGAATCCTCCGCCGCGTCCTGCAGGGCCTGCAGGGCCATCCGGTTGTCCGCCTCCAGTAGCTCGAAGCGGGCCGGCCGGCCCTTTTCCATCGCCCGCACCCAGTCGGAGTGACCGACGCTGACCAGAAGGTCGTCACCGACCTCGGCCCGCAGGAAGTCCAGGTCGTCCTGGCCCTGCACCTTGTTGCCGACGACCTTCAGGGCGACCCCGAAGTCCCGTGCGTACTCCTTGTACTGGCGATAGACCGAGACGCCCTTGCGGGTCGGTTCGGCAACCAGGAATGTCATGTCGAAGCGGGTGAACATTCCTGACGCGAAGGAGTCCGAACCCGCGGTCATGTCGACGACCACGTACTCGTCGGGACCGTCGACGAGATGGTTGAGGCAGAGCTCGACCGCGCCGACCTTGGAGTGGTAGCACGCCACCCCCAGATCCGATTCGGCGAACGGTCCGGTGGTCATCAGCCGGATGTCCCCGTCGTCCAGCGTGATCGTGCGGGCGCACGCGTCATAGACCGGGTTGTCCTCGCGGACGCGGAGCAGCCGCGAGCCCTCGCCGGGCGGAGTTGTCTTGATCATCGTCTCGACGGAGGCGATACGGGAGTTGCTGCCTCGCAGATACTCCTTGATCAGTGGCAGTTGCGCACCCATGGCGGGCAGCGCCGCCGCCTCCTCGTCATCGAGGCCGAGTGCGGCCCCCAGATGCTGGTTGATGTCGGCGTCCACCGCGACGACATGGGCTTCATTGGCGGCAAGGTGGCGGATGAAGAGCGAGGACAGCGTGGTCTTGCCGCTGCCGCCCTTCCCTACGAAAGCGATCTTCATGTTCACCTAGGGTAGCTGCACAACTGCGCTCCGTTGTCGAACTTCGTGAAGAAGGCCACTCCGGGACGGTATGGGTGTAGGGGGCGCGTAGCCTCGCTACCTATGAGTACGACTGCCCCAGACCCGCTCGCCACCCTGGGCGCCCTGCCGGGGGTCGCCGACGCGGTGGACTCCGTACGCAAGGCCGTCGACCGCGTCTACGGTCACCGAGTCATGCGCCGCCGCAGCAACGAGGTCACCGCGGAGGCGGCGCTGCGCGGCGCGCGTGGATCCGCCGCGCTCTCCGGCGCCGACTGGAACCTGGAGGAGGTGCGGCGGCGCACCGACTTCAGCGGTGACGACGAGTCGCAGGTGATCGGAGCCGCCCTCCGGCTCACCGCGGAAGCAGGTCAACTGCTCTCCATCTGGCGGCAGTCGCCGCTGCGGGTCCTTGCCCGGCTGCATCTGGTGGCGGCCGGCGGGGCCGCGCCCGATGACGCGGTCGGCCGGCCCCGGCTGGCGGGCGAGCCGGTGGACGAGCCGCTGATCGAAGCGCCGCTGCCGGACGCGGACGAGGTCGCCGGGCGGCTGGAAGGTCTCTCCGGACTGATCCTTGCGGGGAGTGCGGCGCCCGCGCTGGTGACGGCCGCGGTCGTGCACGGCGAACTGCTGGCGCTGCGCCCCTTCGGTTCGTACAACGGGCTGGTCGCGCGGACCGCCGAACGGATCGTGCTGATCGGGAGTGGACTGGACCCGAAGTCCATCTGTCCCGCCGAGGTCGGCCATGCGGAACAGGGCCGGGCGGCGTACGTCGCAGCGTTCGAGGGCTATCTGTCGGGGACGCCGGACGGCATGGCCGCCTGGATCGCGCACTGCGGGCGCGCGGTGGAGCTCGGTGTCAGGGAGTCGACGGCGGTCTGTGAGGCGCTGCAGCGCGGGGCTGCCTAGCTCCCGCCCGGCGGCTCGTCCGTCAGGGCCGTCCATCAGTTCGGCCGCCAACTCCCCGGCCCGACTGCTGACTTCACTGCCCGATCAAAGGGTTGCGGCGGTACCGTCCTCGGTACCGCCGCTGGCACGTCCACCCAGTTACCATGCGTCCTCGATACATGCCCATCAGGTCGGGAACTCAGCCCGTTACCTGGTGCGGCTGGCCCGTAATCGACGGGTCGACGTCGCGTGGGTGCTCGGTTTTCATGCTCGGTCCGTGGGGCCTTCTCTGCGTTACAGGTAATCCTCTCGGATGTCCTTGGTCTCGCGGGCCGTTGACTCCTTTCTACTCCACACCTGGGGTAAGCGGTAGTGCTGGCCATGCTTCTTTACTTTTGGGTTCAAATATGGACGAACCGAACATGCTGGTCAGGGCCGGAATCCGGCATGCGGCAGAGCCGTTCGACGCGGACCGGGACCGCTGTCCGGAGGCAGGCTCCGGACAGCGGTCGCGTGGTGACCCGGGCGGCGGGCTTCGCGCGGCGAGGGCTGAGTTCTCCCGGTGCGCGGGTGCAGGTGCGGGATGTCAGGCGGTTGTCGCGGCCGCGCGTCGGCGCGAGGTGTACCAGACGAGTCCCGCGGTGACGGCTGCTGCGCCCACTGCTGCGGCGGCGACGAGCGCTGGGCGGGGTGGCATCGAGAGCGCGGGCAGCCGCTGCTTGAGCCGAACCGGGCGGTTGAAGACGAGAATCGGCCATTCCCGGAGCGCTGCTTCGCGCCGCAGTGCGCGGTCCGGGTTGACCGCGTGCGGGTGGCCGACGGCCGCCAGCATCGGTACATCGGTCGCGGAATCGCTGTAGGCGTAACAGCGCGAGAGGTCGTATCCCTCCGAGACGGCGAGTGCCTGGACCGCCTCGGCCTTCGTCGGCCCGTACGCGTAGTACTCCACCTCGCCGGTGAAACAGCCGTCGTCGCCGACGACCATTCGAGTGGCGACGACCCGGTCGGCGCCCAGCAGCTCGCCGATCGGCTCGACGACTTCTGCGCCCGAGGTGGAAACGATGACGACATCGCGTCCGGCGGTGTGGTGCTCCTCGATGAGGGTCGCCGCCTCGTCGTAGATGATGGGGTCGATCAGATCGTGCAAGGTCTCGGCGACGATTTCCTTCACCTGCTGGACGTTCCAGCCCTTGCAGAGCGCGGAGAGATATTCGCGCATCCGCTCCATCTGGTCGTGATCGGCGCCCCCGGCGAGGAACACGAACTGTGCGTACGCGGTGCGCAGTACGGCACGGCGGTTGATCAGTCCGCCTTGGTAGAAGGACTTGCTGAAGGTCAGAGTCGAAGACTTCGCAATGACCGTCTTGTCCAGGTCAAAGAAGGCTGCTGTGCGCGGCAAGGAGTGGTTTTCCACAAGGCAGAGCATAGGGGCCCACCATTCGGCGTAAACTCTGGCGCGTGGGTTTGCCTGAGAAGGCTCTCGGGTACACCATGGAAGTCACGGATCGTTCGCGACCGTGCTAACCCGGTCCGACTCCTCCCCCCCCGAGTCGGCCGTGGGGACGACCCCCGCTCTCCCCCCCGGCGGGGGTCGTCGCATGTCCGGACGCATTTCTGGCGCTCGGAATCAAGCATTCTGTCTCCTTCTCGGCCGCGACGGCCCGTTTTTCTGCGCTCTCGAACCACCATGACTCGTCACAGTCTGTAGTGGAAGTGCTGCTCTCCGGAAGTCGCCGGTATGGGTGACGGAGATATTCACAGCGGTGGAGTTGTCCACAGTTTTTGAGCAAGATCCACACGATTTCCCGAAGCGTTGCACGGTGATTCCACCCGCGAAGTCCGCGGGTTCCGGATATCGCCGATCTCGGAAGCCTCCGAGATCGCCGCGAAACCGCGGTGAAGGTGCAGGGAGAAGGGGGAGATCGTGGCCGAATCCATCGCACGGGATCGTCTGCCGGTCGCCGAAGAGCGGAGCGGCGGACCGCTGATCGTGACCGAGGATGTGGAACTGCTTGACGATCTGCTGCGGCTGTGCGCGGCCGCCGGAGCGGAGCCTGAGGTTCACCACACGCTGCCGGAAGGCAGAGGCGGCTGGGAGCGGGCTCCGATGGTTCTGGTGGGCGACGACGCGGCCCCGCGGTGCCGTGGAGTCGCGCGCAGGCAGGGCGTGATGCTCGTGGGGCGCGACCAGGACGCCCCGGACGTCTGGCGGCGGGGCGTGGAGATCGGGGCGGAATATGTGCTGCGGCTGCCCGACGCGGAGAGCTGGCTCGTCGATCAGATCGCCAATGCGGCGGAGGGTGTGGGCAGGCCCGCGCTCACCGTCGGAGTGATCGGCGGACGGGGCGGAGCCGGCGCGTCGACATTGGCCTGCGCGCTGGCCGTGGCTGCGGCCAGGAGCGGGCGGCGGACCATGCTGATCGACGGCGATCCGCTGGGTGGGGGCATCGATGTGCTGCTCGGCGGCGAGCGCGCCGAGGGGATGAGGTGGCCGGATTTCGCCCATTCCAAAGGGCGGGTGGGCGGTGGCGCCCTGGAGGAGTCGCTGCCCGCATTGCACGGGTTGCGGGTGCTCAGCTGGGGGCGCGACGACTGGGTGGTCGTTCCGCCACCGGCCATGGCGGCGGTGCTGGCGGCCGCGCGCAGGCTCGGTGGGGTGGTGGTCGTCGATCTGCCGCGCCGGGTCGACGAGTCGGTGGCCGAGGCGCTTGCCCAGCTGGACCTCGGGCTGCTGGTCGTCCCCGGCGAGTTGCGGGCGGTCGCGGCGGCGAAGCGGGTGGCGTCCATGGCCGGGATGGTCCTGGGCGATCTGAGGGTGATGGCACGCGGCCCGTACGCGGCAGGTCTGGACGAGCGCTGGGTGGCGGATGCGCTGGGGCTGCCGCTCGCCGGTGAACTCCCGCTGGAGCCGGGGCTGCTCGCCGCTCAGGATGGCGGGACGCCGCCCGGCGGCAGCGCCCGTTCCCCGCTGGCCAGGTTCTGTGCGGCGTTCTGGGACCGCGCGCTTGCCGGAGGCGTCGCCGGGGGAGCGGTGTCATGACCGAAGCATCGCTCGACGCCGTGCGGCAGCGGCTGGCGCAGAGCGGCGCCGCACCGACCCCGGCCGGGGTGGCGGCCGCGCTCCGGGCCCAGGGACGGCTGCTCGGCGATGCCGAAGTACTCGGAGCCGCGGAGGAGTTGCGCGGCGAACTGGTCGGCACCGGGGTGCTGGAACCGCTGCTTGCCGATCCCGCGGTCACTGACGTGCTGGTGTCCGCGCCGGACCGGGTGTGGGTGGACCGGGGAGGCGGGCTCGAACTCACCGGGGTGACCTTCCGGGACGCCCCGGCGGTGCGCAGGCTGGCGCAGCGGCTCGCCGCGGTCGCCGGGCGGCGGCTGGACGACGCCCGGCCCTGGGTGGACGCCCGGCTGCCGGACGGGACGCGGATGCACGCGGTGCTGCCGCCGGTGTCCGTCGGTTCCACGTGCCTGTCGCTGCGGGTGGTGCGCCCCAGGGCCTTCTCGCTGGCGGAGCTGGTTGCGGCGGGGACCGTACCGCCGGGCGGGGACCGGGTGTTGCGGGCGCTGGTGGAGGCCCGGGTCTCGTATCTGATCAGTGGTGGCACGGGCGCGGGGAAGACCACGCTGCTGTCGAGCCTGCTGGGCGCCGTCGGGGAGCGGGAGCGGATCGTGCTCGCCGAGGACTCGGCCGAGCTGCGGCCGGACCACCCGCATGTGGTGCGCCTGGAGTCGCGTCCGGCCAACCAGGAAGGGGCGGGCCGGGTGACCTTGCAGGACCTGGTGCGTCAGGCGTTGCGGATGCGGCCGGACCGGCTGGTGGTGGGGGAGGTGCGTGGTTCCGAGGTGACGGTGTTGCTGGCCGCGCTGAACACGGGCCACGAGGGCGGCTGCGGCACGGTCCACGCGAACGCCGCCGAGCATGTCCCCGCCCGTCTGGAGGCCCTCGGCACGGCGGCCGGACTCGACCGGGTGGCGCTGCACAGTCAGTTGGCGGCGGCGCTGTCGGTGCTGGTCCATCTCGTACGGGACCGGGCCGGGCTGCGGAAAATCGCCGAGGTGCACGTGCTGGAGCGGGATGCGGCCGGTCTGGTGGTGACGGTGCCCGCGTTGCGCTGGGGCGCCGACGGCTTCGTCCGGGAGCGGGGCTGGGAGCGGCTGCGGTCGCTGATCGGGGGTGCGATGTGACCGGTGGGTTGTCGGCGGGGGCGGCGGAGTACGCGACGTACACGATGGCCGTGTGTGCGGGGACGGCTGCCTGGTTGGCGGTGGGGCAGGACCAAGGGCTGCGGCGGGCCAGGGTGTTGTTCGTCGACGGGGTGGGTGAGCCGGCGTCGCGGAGCTGCTGGGAGCGGGTCCTGGAGCGGTGCGGCGGGATGTTCCGGGGGCGCAGGGAGTGGCTCTGTCTGCCGGTGGCGCTCGTGCTTGCCGTGCTGGGGGAGTCCCTGCTGCCGGTGGTCGCGGGGGTGGTGGCGGTGCCGCTGGCGCGGCGGTGGCTGCGCAGGCGGGCTGGGCGGCGGGAGCGCGAGCGCCGGGCCGACGCGGTGGTGGCGCTGTGCGGTGCGGTGGTGGGTGAGCTGCGGGCCGGGCACGAGCCGGGGCAGGCGCTGTTGGTCGCCGTGCGCGGCACCGGCGCGATGGGTGCGGCGGAGGCCGCCGTGTCGGCTGCTGCGCGGTTCGGTGGCGATGTGCCGGCTGCGCTCGGGCAGGCGGCGCGTGAGCCGGGCCTGGAAGGGCTCGCCGGGGTGGCGGCGTGCTGGCGGGTCGCGGTGGACGGAGGGGCCGGGCTGGCGGCCGGTCTGGACCGCCTGGAGGGAGCGCTGCGGGCCGAGCGGCGCCGGCGGGAGGAGTTGCGGGCGCAGCTGGCGGGTGCCTGGTCGACGGTGGCCGTGCTGGCGCTGCTTCCGGTGCTGGGTCTGGGGCTGGGGGCGGCGCTCGGGGCCGACCCGTTGCGGGTGCTCCTGCACGGTCCGGCCGGGCTGGTCTGCCTGACGGTCGGCGGCCTGCTGGAGACGGCCGGTCTCCTCTGGGCCGGCCGGATCGTACGGGCGGGGGAAGCCGCATGAGCCGGGTGGCAGGCGAGGTTGTGCACCTTGTCCACGGGTTGGGTCTGCTGGGGGTGGTGCTGGGCGCGGTCGCGTATCCGGCTCTCGCCCTGGCCGGGCGGCGGCGAGAGCGGACGGTGCTTCGCCGGGGCGCGTTGCTGCTGGCGGTCGACCCCGGGAAGCGGCGGCGCAGGCGGTCGGTGTCCGGGGCCCGGGTCAGGGATCTGGCCGCGCTGCTGGGCGCAGTGGTGACCGGCTGGATTCTGGTCGGCGGTCCGCTGGGGTGTGCGGTCGGACTGGCGGCCGCGTACGGCACCTGGCGGTGGCAGCGGACGCGCGATCGGCGCAGACCCGGCGTGCCCGCAGCGGAGGCGGCGGAGATCGCACAGCAGCTCCCGCTGGCAGCCGATCTGCTGGCGGCCTGCATCTCGGCCGGAGCCGGGCCGCGTGAGGCGGCCGAGGCGGTGGGGGAGTCGCTGGGCGGTCCGGTCGGCGAGCGGCTGGCTCGGACGGCGGCGGAGATCCGGCTGGGCGGCGAACCGGCCGTCTCCTGGGGGAGGTTCGGCGAGATACCGGGCGCCGGTGCACTGGCCCGCTGTCTGGAGCGGGCGGGCTCGACCGGGGCTCCCGCGGCGGAGTCGGTCTCCCGCCTGGCCGAGGCGATGCGGGCGGAACGGTCGAGTGCGGCCGTGGCGCGCGCCCAGCGGGCCGGCGTGCTGATCACGGCGCCGGTGGGGCTCTGCTTTCTGCCCGCCTTTCTGGCGGTCGGGGTGGCGCCCGTGGTCATCGGCCTGGCGACCGGACTGCTGCACACCGGTTGAGGCAAAGGTGGCAATAGTTATTCATTCGATCTAAATCGAACCATTCTCGGGGGTTGAAATGGCACAGCGAATCAGGAGCTGGGTGCGGGGCATGGTGCGCCGAGCCCGGTCGGACGGCGGAATGACGACGTCCGAATATGCGGTGGGGACGATCGCGGCCTGCGCGTTCGCGGCGGTGCTCTACAAGGTGGTCACCAGCCCGCCTGTCATGACGGCGCTGCAGTCGCTTCTCAAGGACGCGCTCGATGCGAAGTTCTGAGGGGCGGCGTCCCGGCAGCGGGAGCGGCGAGGCCAGGGGTGGCGGAGGGGGAGACGACCGGGGCGCGGTGACGGCGGAGGCGGCCATGGTGATTCCGGTACTCGCGCTGTTCGCCCTGGCCCTTGTCTGGGCGCTGATGGCCGTCTCCGCCCAGATCCGGTGTGTGGATGCGGCGAGGGCCGGGGCTCGGGCGGCGGCCCGCTCCGAACCGGAGGCGCAGGTGTTGGCAGTCGCCCGTTCGGCGGCACCCGACCGGGCCCGGATCGATCTGGAACGGGCCGGGGAGCTGTGGCGGGTACGGGTCGCTGCACCGACGCCCGGACCCGGCCCGCTGACCCTGACGCTGAGCGCGGAGGCGGCAGCGCTGGCCGAGGACACGGTGGGGGTGGCGCCGTGACGGGGGAGGGTGCCGGCTCGGGGCAGGCGGCTCGGCGGCGGATGCGGCAGGCACGGCGGGCATGGCAGGTGCGGCGAGTGCGGCGCTTGTCGGGGGCGCGGCGGTGCGGGGGAGGGGATCGGGGAGTGGCGACTGTGTGGGTGGCGATGACCACGACCACGTTGTGTGCGGTCTTCGCGATCGTGCTCGCGCTCGGACAAGTGGTGGTCGCCCGGCACCGGGCCGGTGGGGCGGCGGACCTGGCGGCCCTGGCAGCCGCCGACCGGGCCCTGCGGGGGGCGGAGGCGGCGTGCCGGGCGGCCGAGGAGGTGGCCGGGGCTCAGGGGGCGGTGCTGGTGCGGTGTGCAGTGCAGGGGGAGATCGCCGATGTGGCGGCCCGGGTGCGGTTCGGGCCGTACACGCCCACGGTCAGGTCCCGGGCGGGCCCCCCGGAGGCCGTTCCGGGTCCGGCCGGCTCTCCGCGGACCGCTCCGGGGCCGGGCTCTCCGGCTCCCGCAGCTCCTCCGGCTTCCCCGGCTTCCCCGGCTCTTCCGGGTCCGCCGGGGCGGACCTGAGGAGTTCGCCGAGGAGGCGGACGGCGCCTCGCTTGTGCAGCGGATCGTTGCCGTTGCCGCACTTGGGGGACTGGATGCAGGACGGGCAGCCCGCCTCGCACTCGCAGGACGCGATGGCCTGGCGGGTGGCGGTGAGCCAGCCACGGGCGGTGTGGAAGGCCCGCTCGGCGAATCCGGCACCGCCGGGATGGCCGTCGTACACGAAGACGGTCGGCAGCAGCGTGTCCGGATGGAGCGGCACGGAGACACCGCCGATGTCCCAGCGGTCGCAGGTGGCGAAGAGGGGCAGCATTCCGATCGACGCGTGCTCGGCCGCATGCAGCGCGCCGCCCAGGATCTCCGGGTTGATGCGGGCGGCGTCCAGTTGGTCCTGGGTGACCGTCCACCACACGGCGCGGGTGCGCAGCGTGCGGGGCGGCAGGTCCAGCTTGGTCTCGCCGAGGACCTCGCCGGTGATCAGTTTGCGACGCAGGAAGGAGACGACCTGGTTGGTGACTTCGACGGAGCCGTAACAGAGCCGCCCGTCACCCCACGGGATCTCGGTGTCGGTCTCCAGGACGGTGATGGAGGTGGTGTCTCGGGCGGTTGTCGAGTACGGCGGGTCGGCCTGTTCGACCAGGGCGACCGAGTCCTCCAGATCCAGTTTCCGGACCAGATAGGAGCGGCCCTGGTGGAGGTGGACGGCTCCGTCGTGGACGGCGGTGTGTGCGGCCGACTCGTCGACGGTGCCCAGCAGCCGGCCGGTTCCCTCCTCGACGATCTGGACCGGGCGGCCGCCCTCGCCACGGATGTCGGTGAGATCGGCGGCCCGCTCACGGCGGGTCCAGTGCCAGCCCGACGCCCGCTTGCGGAGCAGTTTCGCGGCCTCCAGCTGCGGCAGCAGCTCGGCCACGGCGGGCCCGAACAGCTCCAGGTCGGTCTCGGTGAGCGGAAGCTCCGCGGCTGCCGCGCACAGATGGGGGGCGAGGACGTACGGGTTGTCCGGGTCGAGGACGGTCGACTCCACAGGCTGCTGGAACAGCGCCTCGGGGTGGTGGACGAGGAAGGTGTCCAGCGGGTCGTCGCGGGCCACCAGGATGGCCAGGGCGCCCTGCCCGGCGCGTCCGGCCCGGCCGGCCTGCTGCCACAGCGACGCCCTGGTGCCGGGATAGCCGGCGATGACGACGGCATCCAGGCCCGAGACATCGATGCCGAGCTCGAGGGCGGTGGTGGCGGCCAGGCCCAGCAGCCGGCCGGAGTGCAGGGCGCGCTCCAGGGCGCGGCGTTCCTCGGGGAGGTATCCCCCGCGGTAGGCGGCGACCCGGGCGGGCAGTGAGCGGTCCACCTCGGCGAGTCGCTCCTTGGCGATGACGGAGATGAGCTCGGCGCCGCGCCGGGAGCGTACGAAGGCGACGGAGCGGATGCCCTGGACCGTCAGATCGGTGAGGAGGTCGGCGGTCTCGGCGGTGGCCGTGCGGCGTACGGGGGCGCCCTTCTCGCCGTGCAGCTCGGTCAGCGGCGGCTCCCACAGGGCGAAGACCATTTCGCCGCGGGGTGAGGCGTCGTCGGCGACCTCCCTGACAGGGAGACCGGTGAGACGGCCCGCAGCCACCGAGGGCTGCGCCGCGGTGGCCGACGCGAGCAGGAAGACCGGATCAGCCCCGTAACGGGCGCAGAGACGACGGAGCCGGCGCACCACCTGGGCGACATGCGAGCCGAAGACGCCGCGGTAGGTGTGGCACTCATCGATGACGACGAAGCGCAGGGCGCGCAGGAAGGAGGACCAGCGGGGGTGGGACGGCAGAATCCCGCGGTGCAGCATGTCGGGGTTGGTCAGGACGTAGTTGGCGTACTGGCGTACCCACTCGCGTTCCTCGACCGGTGTGTCGCCGTCGTAGACCGCCGGCCTGATCCCGTTGGAGAGCGGCGCCGCGAGTTCCTTCACCGAACGCCGCTGATCGGCGGCCAGGGCCTTGGTGGGTGCGAGATACAGAGCGGTCGCGCCGCGGCCGTTGGGGGCTTCCGAGCCGTCGAGCAGGGCGCTGAGGACCGGGGCGAGGTAGGCGAGCGACTTGCCGGAGGCCGTTCCGGTGGCGATCACAACGGATTCGCCGTCCAGGGCGTGCTCCGCAGCGGCCGCCTGATGCGCCCACGGGTGGTCGATGCCGGCTTTCTGGATGGCGGCGATCACTTCTGGCCGGATGCGATCCGGCCAGATGGCATGGGTTCCCGTGCGCGGGGGCAAGTGCTCCGTATGAGTGATGCGCGCGGACCGGCCCGCCCCTGCGGTGAGCCGGTGGAGGATCATGGCGGGAGAGGGGCGGGAGTCCCCGCTCACGGGTGGTCGACTGGGGCGGTGATTCTTGGCCATCAGCACCGAGTGTGTCACCGCTGTGACGGACAATGGTCCCAAGGCGTCGTGCATGGCTGCTGGTAAGTGATTGAATGCCATCGCGGCTGGCGATCCGTCCCCTGGCTCCGTCGGGGAGACCGAGGGGCGACCGCTCGATAGCAAGGTGCTGGAGGATCCGTGGACCTGTCCTTGTCGACTCGCAATGTGTCCGGCCCTGGTGGCGACCGTACGGTCGTCGAGGTCGGTGGCGAGATTGATGTGTATACCGCGCCCAAGCTGCGCGAGCAGTTGGTCGAGTTGGTGAATGACGGCAGCTACCACCTGGTTGTCGACATGGAAGGTGTCGACTTTCTCGACTCCACCGGCCTCGGCGTGCTTGTGGGCGGCCTGAAGCGTGTCCGGGCCCATGAGGGCTCGCTGCGCCTGGTCTGCAACCAGGAGCGCATTCTCAAGATCTTCCGGATCACTGGTCTGACCAAGGTGTTCCCGATTCACACCACGGTCGACGAGGCTGTCGCGGCCACCGACTGAGGTCGGTCCGCGGCTGGATCGGCCGTAGGCCGGTCCGGCAGGCAGCCCGTTCGGCGGACAGGCGGTCCATTGGGCCGCCGGTCCGCCGGGCCGGGCCGTCGGCTGCCGGTGGCCGGTGGCCGGACCGGGGTTTCGGCGGCAAGCTGTCGGCTGTTGGTCGGCCGGTGGCTCCGCCGGCGTCCGGAGGAAGAGAGCCAGGGGTACCGGGCGGCACGCCCGGGCCCTTGAGATGCACGCCCGTACGTCTGAGGGGGATCGCATGGCCACCGTTGAACTCCGCTTCAGCGCCCAGCCCGAACACGTCAGAACGGCCCGCCTCGTGGCGGCCGCAGTGGCGCGCCGGGCCGGGGTCGACGAGGCAGCGCTCGACGAGGTCAGACTCGCCGTCGGTGAGGCCTGCAGCCGCGCTGTCGGGCTGCACCGCAGTCATGGCATCACCGCTCCGATCAAGGTCGTCCTGACCGAGGAGGAGAAGTCCTTCTCCATCGAGGTCGGCGACGAGGTGCCCGGCCCGGGCGGCGAAGCCGGGTCCGCAACAGCGTCCGGGACACGCGGCGCCACGCCCGGCGGGGGGCTCGATGAGCCGGAATCCGAGGTTGACGCGGACGGCGAGGACGAGATGGGTCTCGCGGTCATCAGCGGCCTCGTCGATGATGTGGAAGTCAGATCGGCAGCTGACGGCGGAGTGATCCGGATGAGCTGGCCGAAGACCCCCGCACCGCTGACTCCCTGAGGCGGCGCAGGCGCGACGGCCGGTCGACCCGTCCCGGCCCACCCGCTGCACAACGCTTGATCCATTCTTCGAGGCCCTGCTGAGCAGGGCCTTTTTCATTTGTGCTTGATAAACGATCAACGGACAATGTGTCTGCCCCATTACTGCATTCGGTTCAATCCGAGAATGCGATCTTTCGCTGATCCGGGGTAGAAGGTCAATTACATTTCCCGCGCACTGTTTTGATCAGGTTCCGCTCCCTACAATCCGTCCACGTCTTGAGCGCTGAGCGTCGAGGAGGACGTATGGCGGGGTTCTTCAACACATCGCTGGCAGAACTGCCCGAAGTTTCCGCACTTTCCGACCGGCCCACCTCACTCGCGGCCGCGGTACTGACCGATGACAACCGCGTCATCGTGATCGTCGTTGCTGCCGTGGCCGTCGCCGCACTGATCGTTGCCAGGCTGCTGGTACGCCAGGTGCTGGCGGCCGGTGAGGGCACCGACCGTATGAAGGAGATCGCGGCAGCCGTCCAGGAGGGCGCGAACGCCTATCTGGCCCGGCAGCTGCGGACCGTCGGCGTCTTTGCCGTCGTGGTCTTCTTCCTGCTCCTGCTGCTGCCGGCCGACAACTGGTCGCAGCGTGCAGGCCGTTCAGTGTTCTTCCTGGTGGGTGCGCTTTTCTCGGCGGCCACCGGATACATCGGCATGCGTCTTGCCGTACGCAGCAATGTGCGCGTGGCTGCGGCGGCCCGTGAGGCGACGCCGGCTGAAGGTGAACCGGAAAAGGATCTCACCGCCGTGTCGCACCGGGCGATGAAGATTGCTTTCCGTACGGGCGGCGTGGTCGGCATGATCACGGTGGGGCTCGGGCTGCTCGGTGCCTCCTGCGTGGTCCTCGTCTATGCCGCCGACGCGCCCAAGGTGCTGGAGGGCTTCGGTCTCGGTGCCGCACTGATCGCCATGTTCATGAGGGTCGGCGGTGGCATCTTCACCAAGGCCGCCGACGTGGGTGCCGACCTCGTCGGCAAGGTCGAGCAGGGCATCCCGGAGGACGACCCGCGCAACGCCGCCACCATCGCCGACAACGTCGGCGACAACGTCGGTGACTGCGCGGGCATGGCGGCCGACCTCTTCGAGTCGTACGCCGTGACCCTCGTCGCCGCGCTGATCCTCGGCAAGGCCGCCTTCGGCGACGCCGGACTGGCCTTCCCGCTGATCGTGCCGGCGATCGGCGTGATCACCGCCATGATCGGGATCTTCGCGGTCGCCCCGCGGCGCGCCGACCGCAGCGGGATGACCGCCATCAACCGCGGCTTCTTCATCTCCGCGGTGATCTCGCTCGTCCTGGTGGCGGTGGGCGTCTTCGTCTACCTGCCGTCCTCGTACGCCGACCTGAACGGCGTCACCGACCGCGCCATCACCTCGCACGGCGGCGACCCGCGGATCTTCGCCCTGGTCGCCGTTGCCATCGGCATCGTGCTGGCCGCGCTGATCCAGCAGCTCACCGGCTACTTCACCGAGACCAACCGGCGCCCCGTCCGGGACATCGGCAAGTCCTCGCTGACCGGCCCGGCGACCGTTGTGCTCGCCGGTATCTCCATCGGTCTGGAGTCCGCCGTCTACACCGCGCTGCTGATCGGCCTCGGTGTCTACGGGGCGTTCCTGCTCGGCGGTACGTCGATCATGCTGGCGCTCTTCGCGGTGGCCCTCGCCGGGACCGGGCTGCTCACCACCGTCGGGGTGATCGTGGCCATGGACACCTTCGGTCCGGTCTCCGACAACGCCCAGGGCATCGCCGAGATGTCCGGTGATGTCACCGGCGCCGGTGCCCAGGTCCTCACCGACCTGGACGCCGTCGGCAACACCACCAAGGCGATCACCAAGGGCATCGCCATCGCCACCGCCGTTCTCGCGGCGTCGGCGCTGTTCGGCTCGTACCGCGACGCCATCGCCACGGCGGTCGACGACGTCGGGGCCAGTGCCGGAGAGATGGGGCTGAGCCTCGACATCTCGCAGCCCAACAACCTGGTGGGGCTGATCCTCGGTGCCGCGGTCGTCTTCCTCTTCTCCGGTCTGGCCATCAACGCGGTGTCCCGGTCCGCGGGGGCCGTGGTCTACGAGGTGCGGCGGCAGTTCCGCGAGCACCCCGGGATCATGAACTACACCGAGAAGCCCGAGTACGGACGCGTCGTCGACATCTGCACCAAGGACGCGCTGCGCGAGCTCGCCACGCCCGGACTGCTCGCGGTGCTCGCACCGATCGCGGTCGGCTTCACCCTCGGCGTCGGGGCCCTCGGTTCGTATCTCGCGGGCGCGATCGGCACCGGGACGCTGATGGCGGTCTTCCTCGCCAACTCCGGAGGCGCCTGGGACAACGCCAAGAAGCTCGTGGAGGACGGTCATCACGGCGGCAAGGGCAGCGATGCCCACGCCGCGACGGTGATCGGCGACACGGTCGGCGACCCGTTCAAGGACACGGCGGGACCGGCGATCAACCCGCTGCTCAAGGTGATGAACCTCGTGGCGCTGCTCATCGCCCCCGCGGTGGTGCAGTTCAGCTACGGGGCGGACGCGAGCGCGGGTGTGCGGACGGTGGTGGCGGTGCTCGCCATCGCGGTCATCGTCGGCGCGGTGTATGTCTCCAAGCGGCGTGGGATCGCCGTGGGCGAGGAAGGTGCTTCCGGCGACGACGACGACGAGGACGGCGGCAGGACCGCCGAGACGACCGATCCGGCGGCCGTTTCGTGAGGCGGGTGCCGGGAACGGCACGGCAGCCCGCAGGCAGCGGCTGATCGGTAGCCGGCCGGCCCGTCAGCGGCAGCCGGCCGAAGGATGAAGGGGCGGGCGGCACATCTGATGTGCCGCCCGCCCCTTCATCTGTCCCGCCCCTTCATCCGTCGCGGCGTTCGCCCGTTCGACTTGTTCACCCGTTCGCGTGCGAGTGGTATCTCCCTCATTTCCCTTGGTGCAAATGGCTGCAAAAGGTCACCCACTGGACGCTCGACACCCGGATGGAGGTCTTCCGGCGTGTAAGTTCCGGGGCCGAGAGCCTTGGAAGGGACCGATCCGGTGAACAAGAAGCTTGCAGCCGCACTGTCCGGCGGTGCGGTACTCGTACTCGCGCTGTCGGGCTGCAGCGACGACAGCAGCAGCGACAACAAGGTCAACGACTGGGCCAAGAAGGTCTGTGACCAGGTCAAGCCCCAGCTGCAGAAGATCGCGAACGCCAACGCCGCCATCCAGCAGCAGACCGCCGACAACAGCAAGCCCGCCGACGTCCAGGAGACCGACTCGGCCGCCTTCCAGCAGATCTCGCAGGCGTACAAGGCGCTGGGCGCAGCGGTGGAGTCGGCGGGCGCGCCGCCGGTCGACGGCGGCGAGGCCACGCAGAAGGAGGCCGTGAAGGAGCTCAACGCCTCCTCGGTGGCGTACGCGAACCTTCAGAAGAAGGTCGACGAGCTCAACACGAAGGACCAGGCGAAGTTCGCCGACGGTCTGAAGGGCATCGCCGACGAGCTGAACAAGATCAGCACCAACGGTGACGAGGCGCTGAGGAAGCTCCAGTCCGGCGAGGTCGGCACCGCGATGGCCAAGCAGCCCGGCTGCCAGAAGCCGAAGGCTTCGGTCGCGCCCACCGCTCCTGCGCCATCCGCCTCGCCCAGCAAGAAGTCGTAACCGGCGGCCGTACGACCGGCCCGGCGGCCCAGGTGGCTGCCGGGCCGGTGCCGTTGTCAGCGGGAGCGGCCACAATGGGCGGGTGAGTACGACCAGCCTCCCCGCGCCCGACCGTTCGCCCCGGCTCCGCGAAGCCCTGCTTGCCGCCGCCTTCACCGCCGACGGGCTCCTCGACCTGCTCGGTGCGCCCGCCTACGCCGCGCTCGCCCGCAGCGAGACGGTTCCGGCGCTGCGTGCCACCCGTGGCGGCTCGCCGCTCGACACGCTGGTGCGGCTCTTCCTGCTCCAGCGTCCCGTCCCGTACGAGCGGGCCCGCGCCGCACTCCCGCTGGCCGAGTGCGTCGAGGACGGCTGGGTGATCCGCGAGGACGACGAGGTGCGGGCCACCGTCGATGTGCGGCCGTACAGCGGACCGGAGGGTCAGGACTGGTTCATCGTCTCCGATCTGGGCTGCGCGGTCGGCGGTGCCGGTGGCATCGGTTCGCACGAGGAGGGGGTCGTCCTCGGTGTCGGTGGGGCGTCCAGCACACTCGCCGGGATCACCGTCCGTACGCCGGTCGCCTCCGCGCTCGACGTCGGTGCGGGCTCCGGCATCCAGGCGCTGTACGCCTCGCAGCACGCCACCCGGGTCACGGCCACGGACCTCAACCCCCGAGCCCTCGTCTTCACCCGGTTGACCCTCGCCCTGTCCGGTGCCACCCCGGCCGATCTGCGCGAGGGTTCCCTCTTCGAGCCGGTCGGCACCGAGACGTACGACCTGATTGTCTCCAACCCGCCGTTCGTCATCTCGCCCGGCGCCCGCCTCACGTACCGCGACGGCGGCATGGGCGGCGACGACCTGTGCCGGACGCTGGTGCAGCAGGCCGGCGACCGGCTGAACGACGGGGGGTACGCGCACTTCCTCGCCAACTGGCAGCACGTCGACGGCGAGGAGTGGCAGGACCGGCTGCGTTCCTGGGTGCCGCGCGGCTGCGACGCCTGGATCGTCCAGCGGGAGATGCAGGACATCACGCAGTACGCGGAGCTGTGGCTGCGCGACAGCGGCGACCACCGCACGGACCCCGCGCAGTACGCCGCGCGGTACGACGCCTGGCTGGACGAGTTCGAGGCCCGCAAGACCAAGGGGGTCGGCTTCGGCTGGATCACGCTGCGGAAGTCGGAAGCGACCGCGGAGAACCCGTCGATCGTGATCGAGGAGTGGCCGCATCCGGTGGAACAGCCGCTCGGCGAGGCGGTGGAGGCCCACTTCGCGCGCCAGGACTACCTGCGGACCCACGACGACGCGGCTCTCCTCGCCGATCACTTCACGCTGGCACCGGAGGTGATGCAGGAGCAGGTCGGGCTGCCCGGCGCGGAGGACCCCGAGCACGTGGTGCTGCGTCAGAACCGCGGCATGCGGCGCGCGACGAAGGTCGACGCGGTCGGCGCGGGCTTCGCGGGCGTCTGTGACGGGACACTGCCCGCGGGCCGGATCCTGGACGCGATCGCCCAGTTGATGAACGAGGACCCGGTGCTGCTGCGCGATCGCACCCCGCAGGCGATCCGGCTGCTGGTGGGGGAGGGGTTCCTGGAACCGGCGGGGCAGGCCTGATCGGGTGCACGTCGACGGGCGGGGGGATTCGATGAGGCCGGAGGGGACGGTGGGGGCGCGGTGATCCGGATCGAGCTGGACGAGGCGACGCTCGGCGCGACCCGGATCGCCATCAGCCCGCTGTGGGACGCCTTCTGCAGCCTGCATCTGGCCCGGCCGCACCGCACGCCCTCCTGGCCGTACGAGGAGTGGGCCGTACGGGCCCGCGAGGTGCTGCGCGAGGACGACCGGACCGCGGCACTGCAGTTGCTGGTCGACGGCCCGGCGAACTTCCCGGACTTCCTGCTTCCGCTTCCGGTCGGGGCCTCGTCCGTCGAGACGGAGCTGGACACCGTCCGGGCGACGCCGCCCGAGGTTGTACGGGCCGGGGTCGAGGAGCACTATCCGGGGCTGGAGGACCATCCCCGCGTCCGCCCCTACCTGGACGACCCCGAGGCGGCCTGCGCCGCACTCGCCGATGCGTACGCCGCGTACTGGGAAGGCGCACTGGAGCAGCACTGGCCGACCATGCGTCGCCTGGTCGAGGACGAAGTCCTCATCCGCGCCCGGACCTTCGCGACCGAAGGGGTCGACGCGCTCTTCGCCGGGCTGGAGGCACGGGCCAAGTGGACACCGCCCGTCCTTGAACTGACGAAGCACATCGACGCCGAGTACCGGGCGGGCGAGCGGCGGCTCCTGCTCGTACCGCTCGTCTTCGCCGAGGGCTGCCGGCTCTACTCCACCGACGATCCCGAGGTCCTCGCCGTCTCCTTCCAGGCCCGGGGTGCGGGCGCGCTGCGCGAGCGGGCCACGGCCGGGCCGGAGCCCACCGACCGGCTCGGTGTGCTGCTCGGACGGGGCCGGGCATCGGTCCTGCGCCAGCTCGGCGGGCCGCTCACCACGGCAGGGATAGCCGACCGGCTCGGCCTCGCACCGAGCACGGTCTCGGAACATCTGTCCGTCCTCGCCGACGCGGACGTCGTCACCCGCCACCGGATCGGACGCAGCGTCTACTACCAGCTCACCGACACCGGCAGGGCGCTGCTCGCGCTGCTGTCGGGCGAGGACGTGCTGCACGCCGTGTCCTGACCGGACCGGGACGTGAACGACGATTCGGCAGCCCCCGAATTGATGGCGGGTGCCGTACGGGCGGGCCTAGCGTCCCCGCCATGCTTGCGATCGAGGCGAAGAATCTCCGCCGCACCTACACCAGCCGCACCGGCTTTCTGCGCCCCCGCCGCACCACGACCGAGGCCGTGCGCGGCGTCAGTTTCGAGGTGGCGCGCGGCGAGCTGTTCGGACTGCTCGGCCCCAACGGCGCGGGCAAGACCACGACCATCAAGATGCTCAACACCCTGCTGCTGCCCACCTCCGGCACGGCTCGTGTCCTCGGCCATGACGTGGCGTCCGACCCCGTGGCCGTACGCCGCAGGATCGGCTACGTCTTCGGCGGCGACCGGGGCCTGTACGACCGGCTCTCCGCTCTCGACAACCTGCGCTACTTCGCCGAGCTGTACGGGGTCGAGCCGCGCGAGCAGAAGCGCCGGATCGCCGAACTCCTAGACCTGGTCGGCCTGGCCGGCCGGGAGAGGGAACGTGTCGAGGGCTACTCGCGCGGGATGAGGCAGCGTCTGCACATCGCCCGCGGTCTGCTGCACAAGCCCGATGTCCTCTTCCTCGACGAGCCGTCCATCGGTGTCGACCCGGTGGCCGCGCGCGATCTGCGTCGTACGGTCGCCGATCTGCGGACCGGTGGCACCACCGTCCTGCTCACCACCCATTACATGGCCGAGGCCGACGAGTTGTGCGACCGGATCGCGGTGATCGCGGGCGGCACGATCCGGGCGCTCGGCACCCCGGACCGGCTCAAGTCCCGGGTGCAGGAGCGCGACATCCTGGAGATCGAGGCGTACGGGGCGGCCGACGAGCACCTGGACCGCATCAGGGAACTGCCGGGAGTGCGCGGGGTGGCGGCCGAGGACCGGGGCAGCCGGCAGGCCGTCATGGTGCAGACGGAACGAGGGGCGGAGCTGCACGCGCAGGTCCTGGCGGCGCTCGACGGGATCCGGATCGGACGGGTCGTCACCCGGGAACCCACCCTGGAGGACGCGTACATCGCGATCGTCGAAGAGGCTGAGCAGGCCGGGGAGACGGAGAGCGGTACCGGCGGTGGCGCGGACACCGGTACGGACGGCAGCGGGGGCGACGGCTCCTGCGCCGCGACGGCCGGCCGGTCCGAGGAGGCCGTCGTATGACCGTGTCGCGGGCTCTTCGCCTGACCGTCGTCGGAGTGCGGACCCATGTCTCGTACATGAGCCGCTCACCGCTCGAAATCACCTTCGCCGTCCTTGTACCCCTGGTGTACGCGACCCTCGCCGTCTACCTCTTCCGCGCCGCCGACGACCCCGACATGCTGCTCACCGCAGCCGTCGGCGCGGGACTGATGGGCATCTGGTCCTCGGTGCTCTTCGGGTCGGGCGGAGCCGTGCAGAACCAGCGCTGGCTCGGCACCCTGGAGACGCTGGTCAGCTCGCCCACTCCGCTCTCCCTCGTCCTTCTGCCCATCACCCTGGCCACGGCCGTCATCGGTACGTACGCCATGGGCGCGACCGTGGTCTGGGGCGCCGTGCTCTTCGACGTGCCCCTCGACTTCGCGCACCCGCTGCTCTTTCTGGTGGCCGTACCGGTGTGCGTGCTGTCGCTCGGGATGATGGGGCTGCTGCTCGCCGCCACGTTCGTTCTGCTGCGCAACGCCAACGCGCTCGCCAACCCGCTGGACGCGCCCGTGTGGCTGCTGTCCGGGCTGCTCGTGCCCGTCACCGTGCTCCCGGACTGGACGCGTCCGGTCTCCTGGGCGCTGCCGACCACTTGGGGTGCGCGGGCCGTGCACGCGGCGACATCGGGTGGCGCGGCCGTCGGTGAGGTATTGACCCCGATGGCCGTCGCCCTCGCCCTCGGCGCGGTCTACGCGCTGGCTGCTGTCCTCGTCCTGGGGCGGGTCGAACGCCGTGCGCGGGCCGCTGCCACCCTCTCCCTCGCCTGAAGCCCAGGAGTTTCGACGCATGCTCTACCGGATTCCCCACCTCGCTCGACGCATCGTCCGCGCGCTGCGACTCGTCGTCGTCGGTGGTGCCCTCTCGTACCGGGCACTGTTCAACTGGACGACGCCGCCCATGTTCATCGGCACGTTGCTGGTCGGCCCGCTGCTGCAACTGCTGTTCTTCGTCTTCCTCGGGCGACAGCTGGGTGTCGCCGACGACCGCTTCTACCTGCTGGGCAACGCCGTTGTCGCCGCCTCCACGGCTTGCGTCTACGGCGGCACCATGGCCATCGCCAACGAGCGCCGCTACGGCACCCTCGGAGCGGTGTTGCTGAGCCCTCGGCACCGGGCTCCGCTCTGGTTCGGGCGGGCTCTGCCCTATGTACTGAACGGCCTCCTCATCAGCGTCTTCACGCTCACTGCTGCCTGCCTCCTGCTGGGACTGCGGGTTCCGGTTGGCTCGCTGCCCGGTCTCGGAGCGGTGCTACTCGCCGCCGCGGCCGGCTGTTCCGCCTTCGGGCTCGCCCTGGGGGCGCTCGGCCTGCGTTTCCGCGATGTGTTCCTGGTGTCCAACGTGGCGAGTTCCGTACTCCTTCTGCTCACCGGGGCCAATGTGCCGCGCGAGACCCTCCCGGGATGGATGCGGGCCTTCGGGGACGTACTCCCGCTGACCCATGCCGCCGAGGCCGCCCGGCAGTTGTCCGCGGGCGGCGGGCTCGACCGGGGGCGGCTCGGTGCCGAGCTGGCGACGGGGGCCGGGTATGCGGTGCTCGCCGTCGTCCTGCTGGCGCTCTTCGAACGCGGCAGCAGACGACGCGCGACGCTCGACGTGATGTGAATCCGGCCATCACGCACGACCGTCACGCATGGCCGTCGGGTGCGGCCCCGGCACCGGCCGGTGCCGCGGCGCGCCCTCGCTGACCACCGCCACGGGCCGCGGTGCTGGAGTTCACCCGGGGTTCGTGTCGACGATGCCCGTGCGTGGCAGCCTCCCCTGGCGAGGCGACTCGACGCGGGCACCGGCTCGGCGCCGGGCGCAGACAGAGAGGCGTACGGACATGGAGAGCGGACCTGCGATCTTCGCCGGGACGGCGTTTGCGCTGTTCGGGGCCGCGCTGCTGGTATGGACGGGGGCGCGCGTCGTCCATCGCGCGCCGGTTGCGCACGGGGTGAGCCCCGTCGTCTCCACCGCACTCGCCACTTTGTTCGGCGTACTTTTCCTCGCTCTCGGCGTGTGGTGCTTCACTCACATCTGATCCATTCCCCTGCCCGGCGCCACCGGGTTCCCACTGCCTCCTCGACCGTGCGGCCACCGGGTCCGGACCCGCGAACACGCCCGGCGGCACCGCCTCTCTCCCCCGGTGATCACAGCGCGGCCACCGGGCCCCGAAACCCGCAGGCAGCGACCGTGCGCGCCGCGTAACGGGCACTCCGGGCGGCAGGAATGGCGGAAGTCGGGTTACCGTTCGAGTGGCCGTTGCGGGCTTTTGCCGTTTGACACGGGGGCGGGTTGTACCGTCACACTCCGCAGCGACAGCACCGTCGGCAGCGCCATCGCGCTGCCCGGATGCCCACTGAGTGTCGACCGGAGAGAAGAGCGAAGTTGTCCCCGACCAGCGAGACCGCACAGGGCGGCCGCCGACTCGTCATCGTCGAGTCGCCTGCCAAGGCGAAGACGATCAAGGGCTACCTCGGCCCCGGATACGTCGTCGAGGCGAGCGTCGGGCACATCCGTGACCTGCCGAACGGCGCCGCAGAGGTGCCGGACGAGTACACCGGCGAGGTCCGTCGGCTCGGCGTCGACGTCGAGCATGACTTCCAGCCCATCTACGTCGTCAACGCGGACAAGAAGGCGCAGGTCAGGAAGCTCAAGCAGCTGCTGGCCGAGTCCGACGAACTCTTCCTTGCGACCGATGAGGACCGCGAGGGCGAAGCCATCGCGTGGCACCTGCAGGAAGTGCTCAAGCCGAAGGTTCCGGTCCACCGGATGGTCTTCCACGAGATCACCAAGGACGCGATCCGGGAGGCGGTGGCCAACCCGCGCGAGCTCAATCAGCGCATGGTCGACGCCCAGGAGACCCGCCGTATCCTCGACCGTCTCTACGGCTACGAGGTCTCGCCGGTCCTGTGGAAGAAGGTCATGCCGCGGCTGTCGGCCGGCCGCGTCCAGTCCGTCGCCACCCGCCTCGTCGTCGAGCGGGAGCGCGAGCGCATCGCCTTCCGCTCCGCCGAGTACTGGGACCTGACCGGCACGTTCGCCACCGGCCGAACCGGTGACGCCTCCGACCCGTCGACGCTGACGGCCCGGCTGAGCGCGGTCGACGGCCGCCGGATCGCCCAGGGCCGCGACTTCGGTCCGGACGGGCAGCTGAAGTCCGGCTCCGGCCAGGTGCTGCACCTGGACGAGACGAACGCCCGGGCCCTGGCCGCCGCGCTCGCCGACTCCACGTTCGCCGTACGGTCCGTCGAGTCGAAGCCGTACCGCCGCTCCCCGTACGCCCCGTTCCGTACGACGACCCTCCAGCAGGAGGCGAGCCGCAAGCTGGGCTTCGGGGCCAAGGCCACCATGCAGGTCGCGCAGAAGCTGTACGAGAACGGCTTCATCACCTACATGCGTACCGACTCCACGACCCTCTCCGACACCGCGATCTCCGCGGCGAGGGCGCAGGTCACGCAGTTGTACGGCGCCGACTACCTGCCGGACAAGCCGCGCACGTACGCGGGGAAGGTCAAGAACGCGCAGGAGGCGCACGAGGCGATCCGCCCCTCCGGCGACCGCTTCCGCACGCCCGCCGAGACCGGCCTGACCGGCGACCAGTTCCGGCTCTACGAGCTGATCTGGAAGCGGACCGTCGCCTCCCAGATGAAGGACGCGGTCGGCAACTCCGTCACCGTGAAGATCGGTGGCCGGGCCAGCGACGGCCGGGACGCCGAGTTCTCCGCGTCCGGCAAGACGATCACCTTCCACGGCTTCATGAAGGCGTACGTCGAAGGCGCCGACGACCCGAACGCCGAGCTCGACGACCGTGAGCGGCGGCTGCCGCAGGTCGCCGAGGGCGACGCGCTGTCCGCCGAGGAGATCTCGGTCGACGGCCACGCGACCAAGCCGCCGGCCCGTTACACCGAGGCCTCGCTGGTCAAGGAGCTGGAAGAGCGCGAGATCGGCCGCCCGTCGACGTACGCCTCGATCATCGGCACCATCCTCGACCGCGGCTATGTCTTCAAGAAGGGCACGGCGCTCGTCCCGTCGTTCCTCTCCTTCGCCGTGGTCAACCTGCTGGAGAAGCACTTCGGCCGGCTCGTCGACTACGACTTCACCGCGCGGATGGAGGACGACCTCGACCGCATCGCGCGGGGCGAGGCCCAGTCCGTGCCGTGGCTGAGGCGCTTCTACTTCGGTGAGGGCGACGACGCTGTCAGCGGCGCGGCCTCCGCTGCGGGCAACGGCGACGGCGACCACCTCGGCGGTCTGAAGGAGCTCGTCACCGACCTCGGCGCGATCGATGCCCGGGAGATCTCCTCCTTCCCCGTCGGCAACGACATCACGCTCCGAGTCGGGCGGTACGGCCCGTACATCGAGCGTGGTGAGAAGGACGCCGAGGGCCACCAGCGCGCGGATGTGCCGGAGGAACTGGCGCCCGACGAGCTGTCCGTCGAGTACGCGGAGGAGCTGCTGGCCAAGCCGAGCGGCGACTACGAGCTCGGCGCGGACCCGGTGACCGGGAACCAGATCATCGCGAAGGACGGCCGGTACGGTCCGTACGTCACCGAGGTGCTGCCCGAGGGCACGCCGAAGACCGGCAAGAACGCGGTGAAGCCGCGGACCGCGTCGCTCTTCAAGTCGATGTCGCTGGACACGGTGACGCTGGCCGACGCGCTCAGGCTGATGTCGCTGCCGCGGGTCGTCGGCGAGGACGCCGAAGGCGTCGAGATCACCGCACAGAACGGCCGCTACGGCCCGTACCTGAAGAAGGGCACGGACTCGCGTTCGCTCACCTCCGAGGACCAGCTCTTCGACATCACGCTCGAAGAGGCCCTCGCGATCTACGCCCAGCCGAAGCAGCGCGGACGGGCCGCCGCCAAGCCGCCGCTGAAGGAGCTGGGCACCGACCCGGTGAGCGGTGCTCCGGTCGTCGTCAAGGACGGGCGCTTCGGTGCGTACGTCACCGACGGCGAGACGAATGCGACGCTGCGCACCGACGACAGTGTCGAGGACATCACGCCGGAGCGCGGCTACGAGCTCCTCGCGGAGAAGCGCGCCAAGGGACCCGCCAAGAAGAAGACGGCGAAGAAGGCCCCGGCGAAGAAGACGACGGCCGCGAAGAAGACGACGGCCGCGAAGAAGACGACTGCGACGGCGGCCAAGAAGACCGCGGCGAAGAAGACGACGACCGCGAAGAAGGCGACGACGGCGAAGAAGGCCGTGGCCAAGAAGGCGACTGCGACGTCCCCCGCCGAGGACTGATGACAGTCGGCTGACGGCCGAGCACGTGTGAGCGCCAGGGCCCGGCACCTCTCCAGGTGCCGGGCCCTGCGTTTTCGGTCCGCCCGGCGTCCGAGGAGCGGGGGCGGCGCCCCGGTTTCGGGAAGGGGTGAGTGGGGGGACAAGCCCGCCTCAGGCGCCCGAACCCCGCACCACCCCGCGCCCGGCGCCCATATGTTCGGACGGGGCCACCGGTGACCGCGCCGCTCCGGATAGGCTGGGCGGATGACGCGAGCCGAGCAGCCAACGGTCGTGAGCCCCACCTCCGACACACTTGCCGCAGACTCACGCGAGCGCGCCGTACGAGCCCTGTTGCATGTTCCCCCGCTGAAGCGGTTGTGGAGCGCGCAGCTCGTCGGTGGAATCGGCGATGCACTCGCCCTTCTCGTGCTGGTGCTGCTGTCGCTGCAAGCGGCGGTCCTTGAGGGCTCATTCGGATCCGGATACCGCGGGGCGGCCTTTGCCGTCGCCGCTGTCTTCGGTGCCCGAATCCTTGCCACGCTCCTCTTCGGAGCCGTACTCCTGGGGCCGCTGACGACGCTCAGCGCGCCCGGCGGACCGCTGGACCGGCGGTGGCTGATGATCGGAGCGGACGGGCTGCGGCTCGCACTGCTCGTCGTCGCACCGCTGTGGATCGACTGGATGCCCGACAAGGCGCTCATGATGATCCTCATCACCGTCTTCGTCACCGGCGTCGGCGAACGGCTGTGGACCATCGCCAAGGAGAGCGCCGCGCCCGCGCTGCTGCCCGCCCCGCCCGCGGAGGGCGCCGCGGTACGCCCGCTGCCGGACCACCTCGACGCCCTGCGCCGGCTCTCCCTGCGTACGGACTTCGCCGCCGTTCCCGCCGCGGCCGCCGTCCTGCTGATTGCCACGCTCATCGGCAATCTGCTGGGTTCGGGGCTGGAGTGGTTCTCCTTCCATCAGGCGGCCCTCGGCTCGTACGTCGCGGCCGGGCTGTTCTCCGCCTCGATCTCCACCCTGTACTTCCTCGAACTGCCCGGTTCGCCGACGCCCCGCCCGCGCTCGCCCCTGGAGGGCCTGCGCCGGCCGTCCACGGCCGGCGGCCCGGACAGGGGCCGTACCGGCGCCGTCCCGCTGATCGTCGGCGCCTGCGCCGCGGTCGCCGGAGCGATCGCCGCCGCGGCCGCCGTCGCCGTACTGCACGCGGCCGACCTCGGTGGCGGCCCCGTCACCTTCGCCCTGCTGGTCCTCGCTCTGACCGGCGCCACCGGGACCGGCATACGGACCGCCGAGAGGGTGCTGCCCACCCTGTCGCGGCGCCGGCTGCTCGCCCTCGCCACCGCCGTCACCGGGGTCGCGCTCCTCGCGATGGGTCTGGTGCCGGACACGGCGACCGTGGTGTTCATCGCGGTCCTCGCCGGATACGCGGCGGGTGTCGCCGCGTACACCGGACACACGCTCGTGGACCAGGAGACCGAGGAGGTCCGCCGGGCCAGGACCACCGAGCACCTCCAGGCCGTCGTCCGGGTCCTGATCGCGCTCGGCGCGGTCGGGGGCCCGCTGCTGGCCGCTGCCATCGGCACGCACCGGCTGACCGCCGGTGACTTCGTCTTCGCGCACGGCGGCGCCGCCTTCGCCCTGATGCTCATCGGCGCCCTGCTGCTGCCGGTCGCCGCGATCGTCCTCGCCAGGACGGACGACCGGTCCGGGGTGCCGCTGCGCCGCGATCTGCGCGAGGCCCTGCGCGGCGGCGAACCGGCCGTGGCGCCCGCAGCGACGGGCTTCTTCCTGGTCCTGGAGGGCGGCGACGGGGCCGGCAAGTCCACCCAGGTCGAGGCGCTCGCCGAGTGGATCCGCGCCAAGGGCCACGAGGTCGTCGTCACCCGTGAGCCGGGGGCGACCCCGGTCGGCAAGCGGCTGCGTTCCATCCTGCTCGACGTGTCGTCGGCCGGTCTTTCGAACCGGGCCGAGGCCCTGCTGTACGCCGCCGACCGTGCCGAGCACGTCGACTCGCTGGTCCGTCCGGCGCTGGAGCGCGGCGCGATCGTCATCTCCGACCGTTACATCGACTCGTCCGTCGCCTACCAGGGCGCCGGCCGCGACCTGTCCCCGACCGAGATCGCCCGGATCTCGCGATGGGCGACGAGCGGCCTCGTACCGCATCTGACGGTGCTGCTCGACGTCGACCCGGAGACCGCGCGGGAACGGTTCACCGAGGCGCCCGACCGGCTGGAGTCCGAGCCGCCCGAGTTCCACGCCCGGGTACGGTCCGGCTTCCTGACCCTCGCGGCAGCCGACCCGACCCGCTATCTGGTGGTGGACGCAGGCCAGGAACCGGAATCGATCACCACCGTCGTACGCCACCGGCTCGACCAGCTCCTGCCGCTCTCCGAGGCCGAGATCAAGGCCCAGGCGGAGGCGCGCAAGGCGGCCGAGGACGAGGCCCGGCGCAAGGCCGAGGAAGAGGCCGCCCGCAAGGCGGAGGAGGAGCGACTGGAGCGCGAGCGCCAGGAACAGCTCGCCAAGCTCCGTGCCGAGGAGGAGGAGCGTCAGCGCCGCGAGCTGGAGGAGGCGCGGCAGCGCGAGGCCGAACGGCAGGCGGAGGAAGCCCGCCGGCAGGCCGAGGAGGCCCGCAGGATCGCCGAGGAGGAGCGGGTCAGGCGGGAGGCCGAGGAGCAGGCCCGCGAGGCCGAGCAGGCCCGGCTGCGCCGGCAGGCCGAGGAGGAGGCCAGGCTCCGCAAGGAGGCCGAGGCGCGGCGGCTGGAGAAGCAGCGCAAGGCCGAGGAGGCTCTGCTGCGGGCCGAGGCGGCCCGGCGGCAGGCGGAGGCCGAGGCAGCTTCGGCTTCGGCGGCGCAGGCTGCCCGAGCGGGGTCCGCGTCCTTCCCGGACAACGAGCTGACGGTGCCGACGCCGGTGGTCGGCCCGAACGAGGTGACCCAGGCGGTGCCGTCGCCGGTTGCCACACCGTCGCCCGAGGACGAGACGGCGATGCTCCCGAAGATCTCCGACGCGACAGACCGTTCCGAGGGGTCGGAGCGGTCGGGGCGTCCTTCGGCACGGAACGCTGCGGGCGCCGCTGACGAGACGACGGTGCTTCCGCCGGTCCGGGACGTACGGGAGGCTCGTGACGAGCACCCGGCGGACCGGGTCCCGCGCGGCATCTTCCGTGACGAGCGCCCGGCCGGCGCCGCAGCGGAGAGGGAGAACGAGCGCACCCGGGAACTGCCGCAGGTCAGCGATCCGCACGCCGCCGAGGAGCGGCGGCAGCGCGGTCGGCGTCCTCGTCCGGACTGGGCCGAGGAGACCCCGCTGGACGATCTGCCGACGCTGGCGGACGAGCTGCTCGGCGATCACGACAGTGACGACGAGGACCCCGGCACCTCCGGACGCGGCCGCCGCCCGCGCCGCTGAGCGGAGCCGGCTGACGGGCCCCGGCCGGATCTCCGGCCGGGGGTCCGGATCCCGGCCGCCGGTCCCAGGACCGAGGACGAACCGGATCGCCGGGATTGTCAGACCCTTCCCCCACAATGGGAAGCCGGAGCCGTACACGACCACCGGAAGGGCGGTGACCCATGTCCGTATGGGACGACCTGGTCGGCCAGGACCGAGTGCAGGAGCAGCTCGGGGCCGCCGCTCAGGACGCCGATGCGCTGGTCACCGCAGTCTCTGTGGGGGAGCGGGTGCCGCCGGGGTCGAGGATGACCCACGCCTGGCTGTTCACCGGACCGCCGGGCTCCGGGCGGTCCACCGCCGCCCGCGCCTTCGCCGCCGCCCTCCAGTGCACCAGCCCGGACCGCGCCCTGGGCGGCGCGCCGGGGTGCGGCTTCTGCGACGGCTGTCACACGAGCCTCGTCGGTACGCATGCCGACGTCGAGGTGGTTCGCACGGACCTGCTCTCCATCGGTGTGAAGGAGACCCGTGAACTGGTCCGCCGCGCCCAGCTCTCCCCGGCCGTGGGCCGCTGGCAGGTGATCATCCTGGAGGACGCCGACCGGCTCACGGAGGGCGCGGGGAATGTGCTGCTGAAGGCGGTCGAGGAGCCCGCGCCGCGCACGGTGTGGCTGCTCTGCGCCCCCTCTCTCGAAGATGTGCTGCCCACCATCCGGTCCCGCTGCCGTCATCTCACGCTGCGCACCCCGTCGGTCGATGCCGTCGCCGATGTGCTGATCCGGCGCGACGGCATCGATCCGGAGCGGGCCGCGTCCGCCGCGCGCGCCACGCAGGGGCACATCGGCCGGGCCCGCCGCCTCGCCACCGACGAGAAGGCCCGTGCGCGCCGCGCTGCCGTGCTCAAGCTTCCGCTCAGGGTCGAGGACATCGGCGGCTGCCTGAAGGCGGCTCAGGAGCTGATCGACACCGCTGCCGACGATGCGAGGCAGGTCTCCGAAGAGGTCGACGTCAAGGAGACGGAGGACATGAAGGCCGCGCTCGGCGCGGCCGCCGGAGGCCGGATGCCGCGCGGCACGGCGGGGGTGATGAAGGAGCTGGAGGACAAGCAGAAGCGCCGCAAGACCCGCACCCAGCGCGACAGCCTGGATCTGGCGCTCACCGATCTGACCGGCTTCTACCGCGACGTACTGGCACTCCAGCTGGGTTCGCAGATCGCGCTCTCCAATGTCGATGTCAGGGACGCACTCGACCGGATCGCCCGCTCCTCCACACCCGAGCGCACCCTGCGCCGGATAGAGGCAGTGATTGCCTGCCGCCGGGCGCTGGACCGCAATGTGGCGCCGCTGCTCGCGGTGGAGGCGATGACGATGGCACTACGCGCGGGCTGACACGGACTTCCGACACGAAGCTCCGGCACGGATCGCCGACACGGATCGCTGATTCATCCGATTGGGTAATGAATCGGGCGAGTCGTCGCATGGCGGCTACGCTCCGGGGATGGACACCAGGCGCCTGCTCCGTACCTTCGGCACCCTGCTCGGCAGTGCCGGCCTACTCATCTCCGGCTGCAGCAGCGGCAGTTCGACGACGAGTGCGTCGAGTCCCGCGCCTGCCGCGCCCACGGAGCTTCTGCCGTACTACACGCAGCATCTGACCTGGCGGGACTGCGGCGTCTCCGGATTCCAGTGCGCCACCATGAAGGCGCCGCTCGACTACGCGAAGCCGGGCGCCGGCGACATCAAGCTGGCCGTTTCCCGCAAGAAGGCCACCGGCCCGGGCAAGCGGATCGGCTCCCTCCTGGTGAACCCGGGAGGCCCCGGCGGCTCGGCCATCGGCTACCTCCAGAGCTACGCGGCCGCGGGCTACCCCGCACCGGTCCGTGCCCGCTACGACATGGTCGCCGTCGACCCGCGCGGCGTCGCCCGCAGTGAACCCGTCGAATGCCTCACCGGACCGCAGATGGACGCGTACACCCAGGTCGATCAGACCCCCGACGACGCCGCCGAGGTCACGCAGCTGAGCGACTCCTTCGAGAAGTTCGCGGACGGTTGCGAGCAGCGCTCCGGCAAGATCCTCCCGCACGTGTCCACCGTCGAGGCGGCCCGCGACATGGACATCCTGCGGTCCCTGCTCGGTGACGAGAAGCTGACGTACGTCGGGGCGTCGTACGGCACCTTCCTGGGTGCGACGTATGCCGAGCTCTTCCCTGCCCGGACCGGCCGCCTCGTCCTCGACGGTGCGATGGACCCGTCGCTCTCCTCGATCGAGATGAACCGCGACCAGACCGCGGGCTTCGAGACCGCATTCCAGTCCTTCGCCGCTGACTGCGTGAAGAAGTCGGACTGCCCGCTCGGCACCACCTCCACCGCCGATGCCGCCACCCACCTCAAGCAGCTCTTCGCCGACCTGGACGCCAAGCCAATCCCCACCGGCGAGACCCGCAAGCTCGGCGAGTCCCTCGCCACCATGGGCGTCGTCGCCGCCATGTACGACGAATCGACCTGGCCCCAGCTGCGTGAAGCCATCGCGGGCGCCCAGGCGGGCGACGGTTCCGGCCTGCTCGCCCTCGCCGACAGCTACTACGAGCGTCAGCCGAACGGCACGTACGCGAACCTGATGGCCGCCAACGCAGCCGTGAACTGCCTCGACTCGCCCCCCGCCTTCACCGGCCCGAGCGCCGTCGTGCAGGCCCTCCCCAGCTTCGAGAAGGCGTCCCCGGTCTTCGGCAAGCCTCTCGCCTGGGCCTCCATGAACTGCGCCGACTGGCCCGTCGGCGCCACCGGCACCCCGCACCGCATCAAGGCGAAGGGCGCTTCCCCGATCGTCGTGGTCGGCACCACCCGCGACCCGGCCACCCCGTACAAGTGGGCCCAGTCCCTGGCCGGCCAGCTCTCCTCCGGAAGGCTCCTCACCTACGAGGGTGACGGCCACACGGCCTACGGCCGCGGCAGCGACTGCATCGACACGGCGATCAACACATACCTCCTGAACGGCACCCCGCCTGCTGCCGACAAGAGGTGCTCCTGACTCCCCGATCCGCCGAACCTCCCCCCTGACCAGCGGATACGGCTCCGGGGGAGGGCGGTACGGAGCACTCTCCGAAACTGTGTAGACTTGGCGACGCCGCTGATCGCACCATGGTGCGACGGGGCGTGCCGCCTTAGCTCAGTTGGCCAGAGCAACGCACTCGTAATGCGTAGGTCTCGGGTTCGAATCCCGAAGGCGGCTCAGAGAAACCCCAGGACTCACTCGCCGTGACCTGGGGTTTTTCCTTTTTTTGGGCTCGGCGTCGACGTCCGGCTCGCTTGTGGCCGCCGCAAGGCGGACAACAGCGACTGATTCTTACCCGCTTCTTCTCTTGACTACGGACAAATAAGGAGGAAGCTAGCTAATACACCAGGCAACCGGTGAGAGCCGCACCGCCGATGAAGACGTTCATCGACCCGAGTGACACCCACCTCGGCCACTGGCTAGGCTCCCGGTAGAGCTACGTATCGGCATCGGAGTCGTCAGCGACGACTGACGCTTACGCACCGATATGGGGCACCGGGGGCCACCGTTTGTGCGGTCCGGATCCCTGGCAGCCCCCAGAACTCGAGCAACCCCAGAACCCACGCGCCGTGATCCGGGGCTTTTTCATGCCCGGGGTCGGCCGCCGGGATCGCGATGGTCTCCGCGCCGGCGGCGGGCCCGGCTCGTGCGTCGAGGGGCTCACCCGGCCAGTTCGCTGATCAGGTCCGCGGCTTCGTCGATGAGGGCCAGTTCGTCCGGGCTCAGGTTCGAGTCCGTCGCGCGGCGCCGCTTGGCCTGGGCGAGGTGGGGAGCGGGGACGCCTCCCTGGTCGGCGAGGTGCGGGAGCAGGGCCCTGAGCAGAGAGCGGGCGCCCGCTGCCGACGGCGATGCGGGGTCCACCGCCACCTGGGCCAGGATCAGCGACGACATGGCCCGGTCCAGGGCCGGCGGGCCTTCCGCGGTGGTCCGCCAGTCGATCACCACCGGGCCGTCGGGCGTCAGCATCACATTGTCCGGGTGCAGGTCGAGGTGGAGGATCCGGTCCTCCGGGTCCTGGGAGACCCTGGCCGGGATCGTGTGCAGGTCGGTGAGGAGGCCGGCGATCATGGCGCCGGCCTCGTCCTCGGCGAGCGCACCGGAGAGCAGCGACTCCAGCATCGTCGGGCCGGTCAGACGTTGCAGCACCAGGTCGGAGGAGGTGGCGGTGGCCGGGCTCGGGCCGAGGCGGGGGACGGGGTAGCCGCACGCCGAGAGGTAGGACATGACGGCGAGTTCCGGTGTGGCATCGCTGCTGTCGCGGTACCGGCGCAGGACCCAGGCCTCGTCGATCGCGTACACGTCGGCAGATCGTCCCGTACCCAGCAGTTGGCCTATTCGCATGAGGGGAACCTACTGGTGCGGTCCTCGGCCGGGGAGATCTCCCACGCATATCGGAGGGGCCCATGACGCGAAGCGAGGAGCGGCCGGGATCTCCTGAAGGTGTCGTGCGCGTGGCTGCGGTGTCGGCAATTCCCCCTGGCCGCCGCGACCGGCGTGGCCGTCGGCGTGGCAGCCGGCGCGCTTGTGCTTGCCGGGCTGACCTCCGGCATCACGTCCGCCGACCTCGCCGTCCCTCGTCCTCCATGGCCCGGTGCCGGGACGAAAGCGTTCCCGGTCCGGGCTTTTTCCGCGGAGTAGCCTGGGAATGTCGAGAACGATCCGTACGCCGGTTCGTCGGTCTGCGTCGTTCCCGGCGCTTCTTTTCTTTCGGCCTGCGCGTTCGAAGGGGGCCGTCTCTTATGGACACCTTGATCATGGCGGCGGTCGTCGTGGCGATGATCGCGCTGACCGTGTTCTTGATTCATCTGCTCAATTCGCGGCACCGGCATCAGCATCTGCGAGCGGTGCATTACGACCACGGTCTGGCCGGGTTCGGCGGGTTCGGGGGGCCGGGCTCGGGCACCGGGCGTGTCGTTCCGCCGGTGGAGACCGTGCAGCCCACGCAGTCCTTGCGGAAGGGAGAGCCCCGGGCGGCCGATCGGCCCGGTGAGTCCGGTTCCGGTTCCGGGGAGTGACCTCTCCTGATCGGCCCTACTTGGCGTCGGAGTAGCGTTCCACGACCGCCGTCGTGAAAGGGAAACGCACCGGTGTCTCGCCGAAGGCGGTCCGCCCGGCCCGTTCCCCGGCCGCCCGGATCGCCTCCACCACCGCGTCCGCCTCTTCCTGGGGGCAGTGCACCATCACCTCGTCGTGCTGGAAGAAGACCAGCTCGGCCCGGAGACCGGCGGCCGTCAGGGACTGGCGCAGCGCGGCCAGGAACAGCAGTGCCCAGTCCGCGGCACTGCCCTGCACCACGAAGTTGCGGGTGAAGCGGCCCCGCGCGCGGGCGTTCGACGAGGCGTAGCCCGGGGTGAAGCCGCCGTCGCCGGACGACTGCTCGTCGCTCTCCTGCGGGATACCCGCCTCGTCGTCGTCCCCGCTTCCGGCGGCCGGCGGGCTGGTTCTGCCCAGCCACGTCCGTACGAGACGCCCCTCCTCGCCCTCCTTCGCCGCGTCGTCGACATACGCCACGGCCAGCGGGAACCGGCGCCGCAGCGCCGCCAGATTCTTCAGGCCGTCGCCCGACGTCTGGCCGTAGATCGCACCCAGCAGCGCGAGCTTGGCATGCTCGCGGTCGCCGTGGAACGCGCGGTCCGACAGTGCCGTGTAGAGGTCGCCGTCGTGGCCCGCCACCTCCATCAGGCCGTGGTCGCGGGAGATCGCGGCCAGGACCCTCGGCTCCATCTGATCGGCGTCCGCGACGACCAGCCGCCAGCCGTCGTCGGCGACGACCGCCTGCCGGATCACCTTGGGGATCTGCAGCGCCCCGCCGCCGTTGGTCGTCCAGCGGCCGCTGACCGTGCCGCCCGGCTGGTACTCGGGGCGGAACCGGCCGTCCCGCACCCAGTCCTGGAGCCAGCTCCAGCCGTGCGCCGTCCAGATCCGGTACAGCTTCTTGTACTGGATCAGTGGCTCGACCGCCGGATGGTCCAGCTCCTCCAGCTCCCAGCGGCGCGTCGACTTCACCTTGATGCCGGCCTGCGCGAACGCCTTCACCACGTCGGCGGGGAGGTCCGGGCGGACACGGCGGCCGAACGCCGCCGACACCTCGTCGGCCAGCTCGGCCAGTCTGCGGGGTTCGCCGCCGCCGGCGTAACGGTCGCCCAGCAGGTCGTGCAGCACTTCCCGGTGCACGTCGGCCCGCCAGGGCAGGCCGGCCCGGTTCATCTCCGCGGCGACCAGCATGCCGGCCGACTCGGCGGCCGTCAGCAGGCGCATCCTGCCGGGGTGCGCGGTGGCGTCGTGGCGGCGCAACTGTTCCGCGTAGACCTGGAGGAGCGCCTCGAACGGGATGTCCGTGCCGGACGGCGGCTCGAAAAGGGAGGACTGCGAGCCGGGTTCGGCGGACCGGGACGGGGGATCCGGAGGCACGGGGGCGTTACGGAGGCGGGCATGGGCGGCCGCGGCGGAGCGCGGCTCGCCCAGCCGTCCCTCGTGTGCGAGGAGGAGTGACTCGGCGACCTCGATGTCGTAGCAGCGGCTCACCCGTACGCCCGCTGCGAGCAGGCGTGGGTAGATCTCGGCGGTCGACCGCCACACCCAGCGGGTGACGTCCGGGCGGGAGCGGACGGCCTCCACCAGGTCGGGCTCGGTGTGGAACGGGGCCGCGGGCAGGCCCGTGGGGGCCAGCGGGGCGAGGTGGGCTCCGCCGGTCTCTGTGGCGGTCAGAGCCCAGCGCTCGGTCATGGGTTTGAGTTTGGCAGGTGGGACTGACAGTGGGGGTGGGGCCGTGCGGGGCGGCTGCGCGGTCCCACCCCGCCTCTTCCCGAAATCCGGGGGATCTGCCCCCACCTGCCCCAGTCCTCAATCGCCTGACGGGCCGAGGGGGTGGGGAGCGGCGGTTCACCCGTGTCGAACGGCCTTCGGCGCCATGGCCGCCGCCACCGCGACCACTGCACACGCCCCGGCCGCACCCCCCACCACCGGCCACTGGACCGCCACCGTGACCGGCGCGGACAGCGTGGCCAGCGCGGCGCCGAGTCCGGCCAGATTCACCGCGGTCACGGCCATGCCGAGCACCGCGCCGAGTCCCACGGCGAACAGCGTCTCCCCGGCGACGACCCCGAGCACCTGTGGCCGGGTGGCCCCGGCCAGTCGCAGTGCGTTCAGCTCCGCGGACCGCACGGACCCGGCCATCAGCAGGGTGTTGGCGAGCGCGAGCGCCGTGTACACGAGCGCGATGCCCAGCACCACGATCAGGCCGAGCCGCGTCTGCGGGCTCGTGCGCGGATGGGTCGCGGCCAGCCACTGATCCGTCGACCGCACCGTCCTCCCGGTGCCCTGCAGGACGGCCGTGACCGCCGCCCTGTCCGCGCCGGGGGCGAGGCGTACGTCGATCCGGTCCACCGGAGCCGTCGGCGCGTTCGCCGCCGTGACGTACACCCCATTGTTCCCCGTCCCGATGGCCAGTACCGCCGCGATCCGCAGTGACACCGGCCGCCCGTCGCCGAGCCACACCCGTACCGTCGCGCCGACCGCGCGCTGCTCCCACTCCTCGTTCACGACGATCGAGCGGTCGTCGAGATCGCGCAGGTCGCCCGCCACCACCGGCAGCCGCTCGACGGCCGCCAGAGTCCTCGCGTCGTCGACCGCCCGCGCCTGCGATCTGATGACGGCGGTGCCCTCCTCCCGTACGAAGACCGCGGTCGACGCCGAAGCGGACAGCATCGCCCCGGGAACCGGCCGCGCCTTCAAGTCCTCCAAGCCCTTCAGGTGCTCGCCCGTCACGACCAGATCGGCCCGGGTGTGTTCGCGCGCCTCGGCAGCCTTCGCCTGCGACACCGTCGTCGCGGCGCCCAGCACCGAACCGGCCAGCGCCACCGTGATCAGTACAGGAGCGGCCACCGCGGCGGTGCGGCGCAGGGACGCTGCCGTATTCGCCCGTACGAGCATCCCTGTTGCCCCGGGAAGACGGAGCAGCCGGGTCAACGGGCGTACGAGCAGCGGCGCGAGCAGGGCCGCGGCCGTGATCAGCACCATCGGCTGGGTGGTGTACGTCTTCCGTTTCAGCAGCCCGGACGCGTCCGTGACCAGCGATTTCGTCATCAGGAACGCGGCGCCGGCGAGCAGCGCGAAACCCAGCAACCGGCGTACGGGCGGCAGGACGCCCATATCGACGTCGGCCTCGCGCAACGCCTCGGCCGGGCCGGTTCTGCCCGCTCGTCGCGACGCCGCCCATACGCCCGCCAGCGCCACGGCCGGGCCGGTCCAGAAGGCCACGTGCAGCGGCCAGGCCACGGGGCGGATGGTGAACCAGGAGGGTGCCGCCTCGCCGTCGACCAGCAGTTGCGCGAGATGCGGTGCGCCCCAGTGGCCCAGCGCGCACCCGGCCGCCGAGGCGAGCGTGCCGACCACGGCCGCCTCCGTCAGCAGCAGCCGCCGCAGCTGGCCGGGGGTGGCGCCCGCCGTGCGCAGCAGGCCGAACTCGCGGCGGCGCAGTGCCACCGTGAACGCGAACGTCGATGCGACGACGAAGACCGAGACGAATGCGGTGATGCCGCCCGCCGTGCCGAGCAGGGCGTTCACGGTCAGCAGCGCCTCGGCGTCCCGCTCCGTCGCAGGGTCGGCGCGGCGGCGGTCGTCGCCGGTGAGGACCTGGGCGCGGTCGCCGACGACGCGGCGTACCTCGGAGACGGGGGCGTCCACGCCGACGGCGTCCGGGCCGCCGCTGCCGGTTGCCTGCCCGGCCAGGGTCACCGGGCCGAGCGCCCGAAGGTCGTCCAGGAGTTCGTTGTCCACAGGCTGTGGATGAGCCAGTCGCCGCGTGACCTGCGCGGTGGACGCTCCGCGTCGCACCGGCACGGTCAGCGTGTCGGTGCCCATCACCACCACCCGGGAGGCGGCGAACCGTTGGGGCTCACGGTCGGGGGCGTCGAACGTCGAGGCCAGTCCCAGCCCCATCGTCGCGATCAGCCCGACGCCGAGCGCGAGGGCGACGAACGTGCCGATGAGGGCGGTCCAGCGGGTCCGCAGCGCGGCCAGGGCGACGGTCAGCACGACGCCGCCTCCGTGTGAGCGGGAAGGACGGGGGCCGTCCGGCCGGAGATCTTCCGCCGGGTGTCTGTTCGTCCTGTCGCCGTCCAGGTCGCGATGCGTTCCGCGGTGAGGCCGGTCAGGTCGTCCGCCACCTGCCCGTCGACCAGGAAGACCACCCGGTCCGCATACGCCGCCGCCACCGGATCGTGCGTGACCATCACGATCGTCTGCCGTTCCCGGTCGACGAGTTCGCGCAGCATCACCAGCACCTGCCGGCTCGTCCCGGTGTCCAGCGCGCCGGTGGGTTCGTCGCCGAAGAGCACCGCGGGCCGGGTGATCAGCGCCCGCGCCAGCGCCACCCGTTGCTGCTGGCCGCCGGAGAGTTCGGTGGGCCGGTGGTCCGCCCGGTCGGCGAGCCCGACCCGGGCGAGCGAGGCGCGTACGTCGGTACGGGACGGGCGGCGGCCGGCCAGTCGCAGCGGCAGCGCGACGTTCTGGGCGGCCGTCAGCGAAGGGACCAGGTTGAACGACTGGAAGACGAAGCCGATCCGGTCCCGGCGCAGCAGGGTCAGTCGGCGCTCACTCAGCCCGGTCAGCTCCGTACCGCCCACCTCGACGGTGCCGGATGTCGGCCGGTCGAGTCCGGCTGCGCAGTGCAGGAGCGTCGATTTGCCGGAGCCGGACGGTCCCATGACGGCGGTGAACGTGCCGGGGCGGATGGTGAGGTCGATGCCGCGGAGGGCGTCGACGTCTCCGTGGGCGCGTCGTACGGAGCGGAGCCGCACGGCGTCGGCGGCATCGGTGGGGTCGGTCGCGGGGGCGGAAGTCATGGTTTCGATCGAACCGTGGCAGGGCCCGCCGGACACGACCACCAGAACCCGTCTCCGGGGTAGGGCCAGGCATACCCCGGAGCCCGGCCCTGCCTACCCTGACCTCATGGAACCGGTGATCGACCAGGCATTCGCGGCAGCCCTCTACTCGGACGGCGACGCCGCTCTCGACACCGGTGCCTCCCTTCTCGCCGCCGATCCGACGGCGGATGCGGAACTGTTCCGGCGCGGCGAGGAGTTCGTCCGGCGTGCCTGGGAGCGAGGCTGGCAGCCCGCCGACGTCGTGCGGATCGTCCGCCGCGAACTCGACGAGACGGGGGCCGGCCTCGCCGCCGACCTGATCACCACGGAGACCGGACGGTACGAGCAGTTGCCGTCCCGCTGGCGGTCCCAGCTCGCCGAGCTTCCCGCGCCGCCGCCGCGGAACCGGCCCGACCGGTTCTCGTACGCCTCCGCCCTGCTCGGTCTCTACCGGCTGCTGCTCCGGCTCCCCGCGATCGAACCGGTCGGCCCGCCGCCCGGCGCCCCCGGCCACCGGCTCCGTCTGCCGCCCGCCCACGACGAACCCCGCATGCTGACCCGGATCCGCGCCCTGCTCGCGAAGGCGGAGGCGACTGGTTTCCCGGAGGAGGCGGAGGCCCTGACCACCAAGGCGCAGGAGCTGATGGCCCGGCACTCCATCGACGAGGCCCTTCTTGCCGCGCGTACGCACAACAAGGAGGCGCCGGGCGCCTGCCGGATCGGGGTCGATGCCCCGTACGAGACGGCGAAGGCGATCCTGCTCGACGCCGTCGCCTCGGCCAACCGCTGCCGCGCGGTGTGGAACAGCGACCTCGGCTTCTCGACGGTCGTCGGCTTCGAACCGGACCTGGAGGCCGTGGAGTTGCTCTACACCTCCCTGCTGGTCCAGGGCACGGCGGCGATGGCGAAGGCCGAGGCGGGACAGCGGGCCGGCGGACGCAAGCGGACCAAGACGTTCCGTCAATCCTTCCTGATGGCGTACGTCCAGCGACTGGGCGCTCGTCTCGCGGCCGACACCGCCCGGGTGACCGCGGCCTCGGTCTCGGAGGAGGGGGCTGCCGCCGGCGATCTGCTCCCGGTTCTTGCGGCGCGGGACGTGGCGGTCACGGACGCCGCGGACCGGATGTTCCCGGAGACGACGAGCACCCGGGTGCGCGGAGTGTCCGACGGCGAGGGCTGGGCGCACGGTACGGCCGCCGCCGACCGGGCCCGGATGGGTGAGCGGAGGCCGGGCATCGACGGTTCCCGGTAGAGGTGGGCGCGAACGTGACACCTCGCAGCCGGGTGCCACGTCCGTGAGCGGGGGACGGTGTACCTGCTCCCGAGGTGGCGTCCGGAGAGTCGCTATGACCGAAAAGTTCCGATGGTGGGCATTCCGGTTAGGCTCGGGGCATGAGCTGGCTCCGGGCGCTGAAGGAGACCGCCCGCTCGGGGTTGAAGATCGAGCGGCGGCGCCTCGAACCGCTCATCGCGATCCGCGGTGCCGCCGGCCTCGCCCTGGTGATCGGGGTCGGACTCGCCTTCTTCGGGCCGGTGGTCGCCGCCAGCTCCGCGTTCGGCGCGTTCCAGGCGGCCATCGCCACGTTCCAGCGCAGCTGGCGCCCCAGGCCGGTCCTCGCCCTGGTCTCCGGCGCGAGTCTCGCCGTATCGACGTTCCTCGGTTATCTCACCGGTTCCCACGTCCTGCTGTTCATGGCCCTGCTCGTGCTCTGGACGTTCGTGGCCGGGCTGGCCTGGGCGGCGGGGCCGACGGCCGGCATCATCGCGTCGTCCAACGTCGCGATCATGTTGGTCACGATCACCCTGCCCACCTCCGTCGCCGAGGCTGCCCTGCACGGCACGATGATCGCGTTCGGCGGCGTGGTCCAGGCGACGCTGATCGTCCTCTTTCCGGTACGCAGATGGGGCGCCCAGCGCGACGCCCTCGCCGACGCGCTGGCGGCCGAGGCCGACTACGCCCGCAGACTGCGCCACGACCCGGTGGCCGAATTCGACCCGGTCCCGCTGATGACGGCCCGCAGTGCCGCCGCCGTCACCCCGCGCCAGGCCCGCCGCCGCCCGGCCGAACTGCGCGGCTCCCGCGGCGTGGCCGAACGGATCAGACCGGTGCTCGCCTCACTCGCCGACCCGGGGACGGGCGTCCCGGACGAAGGTCCCGAACGGGACCGGGTCCGCGAACTCCTGGCCGCCGCCGGATCCGTACTGGACGCGGCGGCCTGTGCGATCCGTCACGGCGACCCGGTGCGGCTCGCCGCCCCCGCCGTCGCGACCCTGAAGACCCCTGACACGAGGGAGCTTCTCGGCGGCCCGGCCCGCCGGGCCGCCGACCGTCTCGGCGTGCTGCTCGCCGATGTCATCGAGACGGCCGAGGGTGAGGGCACGAAGGAGGAGCGGGCCGAGGCCACCGAAACCGCCGACGCGATCGCCCCGCACCGCCGCCGCCCCACCCTGCTGCGACTGGTCCCCGTCGTCCTGAGGTCGATGCGTGCCGAGATGCGCCCCGGTTCGCCGATCCTCCGGCACGCCGTCCGGGTCGCCGTCGTCGTCGCCGTCGGCTATCTCCTCGGCGCCGCGCTGCCGTTCGGGCACGGCTACTGGGCGCCGATGGCCGCCGTCATGGTGATGCGGCCCGAGTTCTCCCAGACGTACGCACGTTCCGTGGCCCGGTTCGGCGGCACCGTCGTCGGGGTCTTCCTCGCCACCGCCATCGTCCAGGCCGCCCACCCCGGCGTGGGTCTCGCCGCCGTCCTCGCCGTCGTCTGCGCCCTGCTGATGTACCTGCTGATGCGCACCGGCTACGCGGTCGCCCAGGCCTGCATCTCCGCGTACGTCGTCTTCCTGCTCGGCATGGCCGGCGAGGACTGGTCGCAGACCGTACTCGAACGCGTCGTCCTCACCCTCGTCGGCGGGCTGCTCGCGATGGTCTCGTACGCCGTCTACCCGGCCTGGGAGACCCCACGGCTCCGCAACCGGCTGGGTGACTGGCTGGCCTCCGGCGGGCGGTACGCCGCCTCCGTCGTCGACCAGTACGCCGACCCGGCGGAACGGGGCCGCGACGACGTCCGGGCCGCACTCCTCGCCACCCGCGAGGCCCGCATCGCCTGGCAGGAAGCGGTCGCGACCGCCCAGCACGAACCGGTGCGCAACCGCGGTCTGTCCCGCGCCGCCGCCGACGACACCCAGCACGCGCTCGCCCAGTTCAGCCGCGCGGCCATGCTGATGGAGGCTCACCTGCCGGAGGGCGGCGCCACCCCCGTACCCGCTGCCGCACACTTCGCCGACGCGCTGCGCGGTACCACCGAGAAGGGCGCGCAGGACGTGCGGGAGCGTCGCGTACCGCGCTGGGACGCGGTCCGTGAGGCGCTCGCGCAGTGGGACGAGGAGGACCGCATGCACGGGCAGGCGGCCAATCCGGTCGTGCGGAACGGGGTCGATCTGCTGCTGGAAACCCTGGAGGAGTTCTCCCGGGGCCTGGACGACTCCACGGCCGGCTCGGCCGGAGCCCGCAGTGCCGGACGGAACTGAACGACGGACCGTCCGGCACTGCCCCGTACGCAGTCCTGCTTCAGGGGCTCGGCCCTGTCCCGGTGACGGGCACTCAGGGGGTGGGCAGGCCCGGCAGCCCCGTCGGCAGCGCACCCGGATCGGTCTTGGCCAGGGTGTCCTTGCCGCCGGCGTCCCACGACACGGTGATCGTCTTGCCGTTGTTGGACTCGATCGATCCCATGGTGCGGTCGGTGTTGCCGTCGGTGCACTTCAGCTCCAGCATCACCTTGCCCATGTCCTTCACCTCGCCCGAGCAGACGTGGGCGTCGGCGACGAGCGCCGCCTTCCCGGATGCGACGGACAGGGCGACGGCCTTGCCGTCGGTCAGCCCGGCCCAGGTGCCCTCCAGCGCCGAGGCGTCGGCGGCGGAACCGCTGTCGCCACTGTCCCCGGAATCGCTGCCGCCACCGGTCGCCGACGCCTGTCCGCCGGTGGCGTCCTTGCCCGAATCGCTCTTCGCGCTGTCGCTGCCGCAACCGGTCAGAGTGACTGCGGCGACCAGACCCGCGACGAGGACGGCGCCGGTGCGTACGAGATTCTGCACGTGAAATTCCCCCTTGTTGACGAAAGACCGCGCAAAACTACCAGGGAGCATGGAGCGGATCACGGGTCGACCCATGGCGCAACTTCCGGCCAACTGCGCGGAGCGGGAGCCAAATAGACGGTCCGTTCGTCCATCTCCTGTGAGGGCGGGAAGACGGGGAAGGTAAAGCTGTAATCAAAGGAACACCCCGCGTGCACGTGCATCTGCTCATGCATAGGCATATGAACACAGCTATGATCCGAGACAGTTGACACTTGCACCTTGCAACTCGGGGAGCGTCCTGTGCACCACGTGTACAACGGCATGGCGGCCACAGAGCTTCGCGGAGTCGTCTGGCAGAAGAGCAGACACAGCAACTCCCAAGGATCTTGCGTGGAGTTCGCAAAACTGCCCGACGGGGATGTGGCGATGCGGAATTCACGCCATCCCGACGGGCCCGCCCTGGTCTATACGCCGGCCGAGATAGAGGCGTTGCTGCTCGGCGTGAAGGACGGGGAGTTCGACCACCTGATAGCGGAAAACTGACCGTCGCGGCCGCGCGCGCGAGCCTGCGCCCCGCAAACTGGCCCGGGGCTCGTTTGCGTCACGCGTCGCCGGACAGCCTGAACAGCGCCCAGACCACCTTGCCGCGCGGCGCCGACGCGCCCGCCGACGGGTTCTCCGCGCCCGGCACGGGGGACGGATGCCAGCCCCAGCTGTCGCTGAACGACTCCACCAGGAACAGTCCCCGGCCCGACTCCGCGGAGTCCGCGGCCTCGGCGGCGACAGGGCTCTCCTGGCTGGGGTCGCGCACCGCGCACACCAGTCGCGAGGTCCAGCGCATCAGGTGCAGCCGTACGGGAGGGTCCTGGGGGTCTCTCGGGGCGTCCGCCGGCAGTGCGTGCCGCAGGGCGTTGGTGACGAGTTCGGAGACGACGAGCGCGACATCGTCGAAGCGGTCGCTCAGCTCCCACCGGTTCAGCGTCGCCCTGGTGAACTGCCTGGCCCCGCCCACGGCTTCGTACCGGGCCGGAAGGGTGCAGGTGGCTGATCCGGAGACGGCTGAGGGATCGATGGGGGGAAGCCCCTGCCGTAACGGCTCGAGCATCGTCGATCCATTCGTCCCCATGCGAGGCACTCCCGGGATTCGCGGCTGTAGCGGTACTGCGGTGGTACAGCGGCACAACACGAACGAGCACGCAGGTGCGCGGGGTCCATGGTTCCGAATGCGCTGAGCAGATGCAAGGGCAGATGCACGTGCACGCGCCGGACCTGTCCGATCCCGTGCCGGTTCTTGGTCATTTCTTCCTGCGGGCAGTTTCATGGCTTTCTGGAAGTCTTCTCATTTCCGTAATCGAATGAGTACGGGCTGAAGCGTTTTGATGGCAGAATCCGGCTCTTGGGGTTCAGGGGGAGCCCCGATGCCCAGGAAGCGATGGGGAGGGTTGGACCAGTGGCGGCAGGCGAGTCGAGTGGATCTGTGGTGCGGCGCATCCTGCTGGGCTCACAGCTCAGGCGGCTGCGCGACTCGCGCGGCATCACCCGCGAGGTGGCCGGCTACTCCATCCGGGCTTCCGAATCGAAGATCAGCCGCATGGAGTTGGGACGGGTGAGCTTCAAGGCCAGGGACGTCGAGGACCTGCTCACGCTCTACGGCGTCACGGACGAGGCGGAGCGCGACTCCCTGCTCGGCCTGGCCCGCGAGGCCAATGTGGCGGGGTGGTGGCACAGTTACGGAGATGTGCTGCCCGGCTGGTTCCAGACCTACATCGGTCTGGAGGGGGCGGCCTCGCTCATCCGGATCTACGAAGTCCAGTTCGTTCACGGTCTGTTGCAGACCGAGGCCTACGCCCATGCCGTCGTCTCCCGTGGCATGCGCGGCGCCCCCGCAGCCGAGATCGACCGCCGGGTCGCGCTCCGGCTGGAGCGGCAGAAGGTCCTCGTCTCCGAACGGGCGCCGCGCTTCCACGCGGTGCTGGACGAGGCCGCGCTGCGCCGCCCGTACGGCGAACGTGAAGTGATGCGGGCGCAATTGCGGCATCTGATCGAAATGTCGGAGCAGCCGAACATCACGCTTCAGGTGATGCCCTTCAGTTTTGGCGGGCACGCGGGCGAGAGCGGTTCCTTTACGATGCTGAGTTTTCCGGAATCCGATCTGTCGGACATTGTCTATTTGGAGCAGCTGACAAGTGCGCTCTATCTGGACAAGCGCGAGGAAGTCGCGCAGTACGAAAAGGCCATGGCGCGGCTCCATCAGGACAGCCCTGGGCCCGAAGAGAGCCGTGATCTGCTCCGCGGCCTGCTCCAACTGACCTGAGACATCAGTACGATGACGCCTCAACAGGAGTCTGCACCTGCAGTAAGGGATCGCATGTCCTTCTTCAATGAGCTGGCCAACCAGTACATCGACGGTGAGTGGCGGACCGGTACCGGCTCCTGGGACATCATCGATTTCAATCCGTACAACGGCGAAAAGCTCGCCGCGATCACCGTCGCCACCGCGCAGGAGGTCGACGAGGCCTATCGCGCCGCCGAGCGCGCCCAGCGGATCTGGGCCGACACCAATCCGTACGAACGCCGCCTCGTCCTCGAACGCGCCCTGCGCATCACCGATGAACTCACCGAGGACATCATCGGCGCGATCATCGACGAACTGGGCGGCACCCGGCTCAAGGCGGAGTACGAGATCCGCTGCGCCAAGGACTTCCTGCGCGAGGCGATCCAGCAGGCGCTGCGCCCCGAGGGCCGGATCCTGCCGTCCCCGGTGGACGGCAAGGAGAACCGCGTCTACCGGCTGCCCGTCGGCGTCATAGGCGTGATAAGCCCCTTCAACTTCCCCTTCCTGGTGACGATGAAGTCGGTCGCCCCGGCTCTGGCGCTCGGCAACGCGGTCGTCATCAAGCCCAACCAGAACGCCCCCGTGGTCGGCGGCGGACTGATCGCCAAGATCTTCGAGGAGGCCGGGCTGCCCGCCGGACTGCTCAACGTCCTGGTCACCGACATCGCGGAGATCGGCGACGCGCTCATAGCGCACCCCGTGCCCAAGGTGATCTCCTTCGCCGGCTCGGACCGGGTCGGCCGCCATGTCGGCGCGACCGCCGGCGGGCTCTTCAAGCGGGCCGTCCTCGAACTCAGCGGCAACAGCGCCCTGGTGGTGCTGGACGACGCAGACATCGACTACGCGGTCGACGCGGCGGTCTTCAGCCGCTTCGTCTACCAGGGGCAGGTCTGCATGGCCGCCAACCGCATCCTGGTGGACCGCTCCGTCGCGCCGGAGTTCACCGAGAAGTTCGTCGCCAAGGTGGCCGCGCTCAGGACCGGCGACCCGCGGGATCCGGCCACCCAGATCGGCCCCGTCATCAACACCTTCCAGGCCGACGCGCTGACCGCCCTGGTCGACCAGGCGATCGCGGAAGGCGCCACGGCGCTCGTGCGGGGCCGCACCCACGGCAATCTCGTCGAGCCGACCGTCCTCGCCGGGCTGCCGGACGACTCCCCGCTGCTGGCCCAGGAGATCTTCGGCCCGGTGGCGCTGCTGATGACGTTCGACGGCGAGGAGGACGCCGTACGGATCGCCAACGACTCCCCGTACGGACTGAGCGGCGCCGTGCACACGGCCGACGCGGAACGCGGGGTGCGGTTCGCGAAGCGCATCGTCACCGGGATGTTCCACGTGAACGACTCCACCATCCAGGACGACCCGCTGGTGGCCTTCGGCGGCGAGAAGTTCTCCGGATCCGGACGGCTGAACGGCGATGCCACCGTGGAGGCGTTCACCACCCAGAAGTGGATCTCGATCCAGCACGGGCGGACCGAATTCTCGCTCTGATGCCTGCCTGTTGAGGACGGAAGCTGTCCGCAAGGGTCCGTAGCTTGGTCGGTGTCAGGAAGACACCGGGCGCAAGCCCGAACGGTTCCGAAGGGCGGACACCATGGTCACTCACGTTCCCGCAGAGGCCCACGGCGACGAGCGCGGCGCGCTCCTCTCCTTCGTCGAGGCGCAGCGCGGCGCGATCCGGCGCTCGCTGATCGGGCTGACCGAGGAGCAGGCGGCGAGCCGGCCCAGCGCCGGCGAACTCTCCCTCTCCGGGCTGCTCAAGCATGTCGCCGAGACCGAGTTGAACTGGTTGCGTCTCGCTCAGCAGCGCCCCAATGAGAAGGCCCGCACCGAGGAGACGTGGGCGGACAGCTTCCGGCTGGTCGGGGACGAGACCGTCCCGCAGATGCTGGAGTTCTGGGCGAAGGTCGCGGCGGAGACCGAGGAGTTCATCCACTCGGTGGAGAGCATGAACGACACGTTCCCGCTGCCCGAGGCGCCCTGGTTCCCGGAGGACGAGAAGTGCTCGATGCGCTGGCTGCTGGTCCATCTCGTCGAGGAGATCGCCCGGCACGCCGGGCATGCCGACATCATCCGGGAGTCCCTGGACGGCCGTACCGCGTTCGAGCTGATCGCGCAGGAGGCGGGCTACCCTAGTCAAAGTTGAATAGGAAGGGTGAGTCGATGTCCGCGATCCGGCTGCTGGTCCTCGGTGCCGTGCGGCAGCACGGCCGGGCGCACGGCTATCAGGTCCGCAACGACCTGGAGTACTGGGGCGCCCACGAGTGGTCCAACGCCAAGCCGGGCTCGATCTACCACGCCCTGAAGCAGATGGCGAAGCAAGGGCTGCTGGTCGCCCATGAGACCGCTCCGAGCACCGCGGGCGGCCCGCCCCGCACCGAGTACGAGATCACCGAGCGGGGCACCGAGGAGTACCTCGCGCTGCTGCGCGCGGCGCTGACCGCGTACGACCAGAAGATGGACGTGCTGTCGGCGGGCATCGGCTTCATCGTCGACCTGGAGCGGTCCGAGGCGGTCGCGCTGCTGCGGGAGCGGGTGGCCGGGCTGGCGGCCTGGCGGGCCTCGGTCACCGAGTACTACACGCCGGAGGACGGGCCCGAGTCGCTGGGCCACATCGGCGAGATCATGAACATGTGGGTCCACTCGGCGGACGCCGGGGCCGAGTGGACGAGGGAGCTGATCACACGGATCGAGGGCGGCGCGTACACCTTCGCGGGGGAGGGTGATCCGTTCGTCGGCGTACTCGCCGAGGGCGAGGAGAACCCGTACGGCCGGTAGCCCGCCGGCGTGCCCCGTCAGTGGTGGAAGGCCGTCGCGACCTCCCGGTCATGACTCAACGGGTGCCGCTGGCTGCGCAGTTCGGGCAGCAGCAGGCGGAGGTCCTCCAGGAGCAGTTCCGCGAGGTCCGAGGAGAAACCGTTGCGGCACACCACCCGGAGCACCGAAAGATCCTGCCGGTTGGCGGGGAAGGTGTACGCGGGCACCAGCCAGCCGTGCTCGCGCAGCCGCCGCGACACGTCGAAGACGTCGTACGCCTGCACTTCGGGGGCGGTGGTCAGGGCGAAGACAGGCAACTCCTCGCCCCTGGTGAGGAGTTGGAAGTCGCCCAGCTTCTCGATCTGTGCGGCGAGCCCGCTCGCCACATCGCGGGAGGCCTGCTGAACGGCGCGGTAGCCGTCCCGGCCCAGCCGCAGGAAGCAGTAGTACTGCGCCACCACCTGCGCGCCGGGCCGGGAGAAGTTCAGCGCGAAGGTCGGCATGTCGCCGCCCAGGTAGTTGACCCGGAAGACGAGCTCCTCGGGGAGATCCGCGGGCGAGCGCCACAGCACCCAGCCGACGCCCGGGTAGACCAGACCGTATTTGTGCCCGGAGGTGTTGATGGACGACACCCGGGGAAGCCGGAAGTCCCACACCAGGTCCTCGTCCAGGAACGGCGCCACCATCGCACCGGACGCGCCGTCGACATGGACGGGGATGTCGAGGCCGGTGCGTTCCTGCAGGGCGTCCAGGGCCGCGCAGAGGTCGGCGATGGGCTCGTACGAACCGTCGAAGGTGGAGCCCAGGATCCCGACCACGCCGATGGTGTTCTCGTCGCAGAGTTCGGCGGCGGCCTGCGGGTCGAGATGGAAACGGCCGCCCTCCATCGGGACCTGCCGGGCCTCGACCTCCCAGAAATTGCAGAACTTGTCCCAGCAGACCTGCACATTGATGCCCATGACCAGATTGGGCTTGGCGCTCGCCGGGTAGCGGTCGGCGTTCCTGGCCGCCCAGCGGCGTTTGAGCGCCAGGCCGGCGAGCATGCAGGCCTCGCTGGAGCCGGTGGTCGAACAGCCCACCGTCGTCGAGGGGTCGGGCGCGTTCCACAGGTCGGCGAGCATCGCCACACAGCGGCGTTCCAGCTCGGCGGTGCGCGGGTACTCGTCCTTGTCGATCATGTTCTTGTCCCGGCACTCGCCCATCAGCACCCCGGCCTCGGGCTCCATCCAGGTGGTGACGAAGGTGGCTAGATTGAGCCGGGAGTTTCCGTCGAGCATCAGCTCGTCATGGACCAGGCCGTACGCGGTCGAGGGCGGCAGCGGTCCGTCGGGCAGCCGGTGCCGCGGCGGCGCGGACGTCATCCCGACCGTCGGATCCGCCTCCCCGAAGAACGGGTTGAAGGCACGCCTGCGCCGCTCTTTGGACGGTTCCTTCTCGTGGTTCGAACCCTTGTGGAGAGGCATCGGCGGACAGTCCTTCTCAGCTCGTGGCGGTGATGACGGTGGCGGTGGCCTGCTCGGTTCAGCTCCCGGACGCGAGGCCGGACTTGATGGCGCGGGTGAACTTCACGACCCGCTCGGCCTGCACCCGGGCCGCGGTCAGGGTCTGCTCACCGACCGGGATGTCACCCTGCCCGGCGACGTGCGAGGTGCCGTACGGATTGCCGTCGACGAACTTCGTCGGGTCCGTGTAACCGGGGGCGACGAGGATGCCGCCGAAGTGATGGATCGAGTTGTAGAGCGCCAACAGCGTGGACTCCTGACCGCCGTGCGCGGTGCTGGTGGAGGTGAAGCCGCTGTAGACCTTGTCCGCGAGCTGACCCGCCTGCCAGAGGGCGCCCAGCCGGTCCAGGAACTCCTTGAGCTGGGCGGCGACATTGCCGAACCGGGTCGGCGACCCGAAAATCACGGCATCCGCCCAGATCACGTCGTCCTTCGAGGCCTCGGCGATGCCGGCGGTCGCCTTCGCGTTGGCGGCCCAGGCCGGGTTGGAGTCGATGGCCGCCTGCGGCGCGAGCTCAACCGTCTTGCGCAGCCGCACCTCCGCGCCGGCCTTCTCGGCGCTCTCCGCAATGGTCTTGGCGATGGTCGCGACGGTGCCGGTGGCGGAGTAGTAGACGACGGCGACGTGGACAGGCATGGGCATACGGGAACCTCCGACGGGCAGACCGGGACGTGGCCATACGAATGTGACGATACGGACAACTGTCGCGACCGGCGCGTCGGACAGGCACGGTGCGGGTCCGGTTCACCTCAGTGGTGTGCCGTCCTCGTGGAGCTGCATCTGCGGCCGCCCGGTCACCAGCAGCCAGCCCGGCAGCGAGGCGACGCACAGAAGCGGCAGCACGGCCGCGTCGCTGACCAGCACCGCCGCCGTGAACAGGCTCAACCAGCCCTGCCGGGTGATGGCGAGCAGAACCCCCAGCACCGCGCACGGCACCGCGAGCGCCGGCGGCACCGTGTCGACCGCGGCATGGGCGCACACCCCGAGCGCTACGCCGACGAACACAGCAGGGAAGATCCGGCCGCCCCGGAAGCCGCAGGTCGCGGCGGTCACCAGCGCGGCCGTCTTCACCGCCGCCATGGCGGCGAACTGGCCGGCCGACCAGCCGTTCGGATCGGCGCCGAGCTCCTTCACCTCGTCCAGTCCCTTGAAGAGCGTGAGATGCCCGCCGAGTGCGCCGAGCAGACCGAGCACCAGACCGCCGCAGGTCAGCATCAGGACCGGATGACGCAGTGTGCGAAAGGCGCGGTGCACGTACGGGAACGCGTACACCGCCGCCAGTCCGAGCAGCGCCGCGGCCGACGTGATCACGACCGACGAGAGCAGATCGCCCCAGTGCGGGCCGGGGTACGGCGGCAGTGACAGGCCGAAGCTGGGGTGGGCCAGCAGCGACATGGTGAGTGCCCCCGCGGCGCCCGCCGCGAGCGGACCGAAGAGCCGGTCCCAGAGTGCGCCCGGCGTGCCCCCGTCGGCCGCGAGCGACTCGGAGAGGATCAGGGCCGCGGCGATCGGGGTGCCGAACAGCGCGCCGATGGTGCCGGCCGAGGCGAGCGCGATCCACAGGGCGGCCGGAGTCCGTGGGGCGACCCGGCGGCCCAGCCAGAAGGTGAGCGCGATATTGGCGGCGGTGATCGGGTTCTCGGGCCCCAGGCTGACCCCGCCGGCCAGCGCCAGGACCGTCACGACCAGCAGCCCGGGGATGACGTCCGGCGGCAGGGGCGGATCGACCAGCCCGGTGGTGGCCGGGTCGGGTCCGGCGTGACCGTGCACCGTACGGATGACCAGGCCGGTCGCGAGGCCGGTGGCAGTGAGCATCACGATCATCCACAGCGAGGAGTACCTGCCGATGGAGAGCGCCTCGGGAAGCGTCTCCCAGAGCACGTCCTGGAACTGCTCCGCGACGAGACTGATGCCGAGCAGGACGAGCGCCGACGCCACACCCACGACCAGGGCGGGCACGATGAGAAGCAGCAGCCGACGTGCGGAGGCGGACTCGGCGAGCGCGGGGGAGTCGGAGACCATCGGCTCACCCTAGCGACGCAAAAGCCGCATAATTCGCCGATCGGATCCAGGTGTGAGGGCAATTCGGGCTTGCACCTCACGTCACGTCAGGGCTCAGGCTCGGACACGTACCGACGTACAGAGCGAAGAGAAGAAGGGGCGGGGAACCGTGGATCACTCCGTGGGGCAGGTCGCCGGTTTCGCCGGAGTCACGGTGCGCACACTGCACCACTACGACGGCATCGGACTGCTCTCGCCCAGCGGGCGCAGCCACGCGGGCCACCGGCGCTACGACGACGGCGACCTCGACCGGCTGCAGCAGATCCTGTTCTACCGGGAGCTCGGCTTCCCGCTCGAAGAGATCGCGGTGCTGCTCGACGACCCGGACGCGGATCCGCAGGACCATCTGCGCCGCCAGCACGCTTTGCTGTCCGGCCGGATCGCCGAGCTCCAGAAGATGGCCGCCGCCGTCGAAACAGCCATGGAGGCACGGAAGATGGGCATCAATCTCACGCCCGAGGAGAAGTTCGAGGTCTTCGGGGCCAAGGACCCGGAGGAGCACGCGGAGGAGGCCGAGCGCCGCTGGGGCGGAACGGCCACGTACGCGGAGTCGCAGCGCCGGGTGGCCCGCTACACCAAGGACGACTGGAAGCGGATGCAGGCCGAGGTCGCCGCATGGGGCGAGGCGTACAGCGCTGTGATGGAGGCGGGCGAGCCGGCCGGCTCGGAGGCCGCGACGGAGCTGGCCGAGGCGCACCGGCTCCACATCTCCACATGGTTCTACGAATGCACCTACGAGATCCACCGCGGGCTCGGCGAGATGTACGTGTGCGAACCGCAGTTCCGCGCGTACTACGAATCGATCCGGCCCGGTCTGGCCGAGCACCTCCGGGACGCGATCGACGCCAACGCGGAGCGCCGGGCGTAACTCCCTGAACGGGGGCCGAAGGCGCCTCGGCCCCCGTCGGGCGGTCAGGTCTTGCTGATCACTGCCGCCGTGCCGTACGCACAGACCTCCGTGCCCACATCTGCCGCCTCCGTCACATCGAAGCGCATCATCAGCACCGCATTGGCGCCGCGGGCCATGGCCTGCTCGACGAGCCGCTCCATGGCCTGGTTGCGGGTGGCGACGAGGGTCTTGGTCAGCCCCTTCAGCTCGCCGCCGATCATCGACTTCAGCCCGGCGCCGATCTGGCTGCCGAGGTGACGCGAGCGCACCGTCAGGCCGAACACCTCACCGATCACCTGGGTCACCTGGTAGCCGGGGACGTCATTGGTGGTGACGACCAGAACCTCGGACCGCGCGGTCTGACCGCCGCCGTAATCTTCAATGCCCATCGTGTGGCACCTCCTGGGGACAGCTTTGTCCCGGTTCACCCCCTGTGCATCCTCGCGGCATCCTCGCGTGGGCCACTGGAACCCGGAGGCGCCTTGTGGCGTTGATAGCTTTGGGCGGCCACGCAGCCACCATCGACCGATCCTGGAGCCCGGACCCTTGAATACGCTTGCGCTCGGACCGAGCTGGCTGGACCCGGACCATCTCATCGGGCAGTTCGGCCTGCTCGGTGTGCTGGTCATCGTCTTCGCCGAGTCCGGGCTGCTGATCGGTTTCTTCCTGCCCGGTGACTCCCTGCTGTTCACCACGGGCCTTCTGGTGACGACGGACAAGCTGCACACCCCGCTGTGGCTGGTCTGCGTCCTGGTGGCGCTGGCGGCGATCATCGGCGACCAGGTGGGCTATCTCTTCGGCCGCAAGGTCGGCCCGTCGCTCTTCAAGCGGCCGGACTCCCGCCTCTTCAAGCAGGAGAACGTCGAGAAGGCCCACGAATTCTTCGAGAAGTACGGTCCGAAGTCGCTGATCCTGGCCCGCTTCGTGCCCGTCGTGCGTACGTTCACGCCGATCATCGCCGGTGTGAGCCGGATGAACTACCGCTCGTTCATCACGTTCAACATCATCGGCGGCGTGCTCTGGGGCGTCGGCGTCACACTGCTCGGTGCCGGGCTCGGCCAGATCGAGTTCGTCCGCAAGAACATCGAGGCGATGCTCGTCCTGATCGTGCTGATCTCGGTGGTGCCGATCGCGATCGAGTTCCTGCGCGCCCGCAGCAAGGCGAAGAAGGAAGCGGCCGCCCAGGGCGAGGGCCGGGACCAGATCGCCGGAGGCGGCAGCCCGGCTCCGGGCCAGCGCGGCCGCCACGCCAAGCGCTGACCCGACTGGGTACCGGCAGAGGGCGTCAGAAGCCGCGCGTCCGCTTGGCCGCGCGGCGGTTCGCCCCGCCGACCGCTCCCGGCACCCGCATGAACAGCCGGGAGATCTCGCTCCCCAGGTTCACCCCGATCGCGATGGCCAGCGCCGTCGCCACCGCGGTCGACAGCGAGGCGAGCCCCCGGTCCAGCTCGTTCTGCGCGACACCCAGCAGACCGAAGTACGTGGCCGAACCAGGCAGCAGCGGACCGATCGCCGCCGTGATGAACGGCAGCGACGAGGTGTACCGGTACCGCGAGAACAGCTGCCCGAAGAGCCCCACCAGACCCGCCGCCACCGCCGTCGCCGCCACCGGCGAGATACCGGCGGTCCGGGCCATCGCCCCGTAGATCACCCAGGCCACACCGCCGTTGAGGGTCACCGCGAGCACCGTGGACCGTTCCTGCTGGAGCAGGATCGCGAAGGCGAAACAGAGCGCCATCGACGCCAGGATCTGCACCACCGGCCGGTCGTGGGCCACGAACCGCTCCTCCGGATTGAGCTGGGCGCCCAGCTGCACCCCCAGATACAGGACCAGCAGCACACCGGTGACGATGGCGATGAAGAAGTACATGACTTCGAGGAGCCGGGCCGCCGCGGTGATGTAGTAGCCGGTCAGACCGTCCTGGACGCCCGCCACCAGAGCCCGCCCGGGCAGCAGGGCGAACAGCCCACCGGTGATGACGGCGGACGGCCGGATGCCCGTCGAGTGGGTCAGGGTCAGTGCGACCCCTATCGCGGCCGGAGGCATCGCCGCCACCACGAACTGGTAGAACTCCGGCATCCCGCGCCCCGCGAAGAGCCAGGCGAGCCGGTCGCCGAGCATCGCGCCGGCCGCCGCCACCACGAAGACCAGCGCGTTGCCGCCGACCAGCACCGACGCCGCACCGGCCAGCCCGCCGCCGGCCAGCGTCAGCACCCAGCCGGGGTACGGATGCCGGTTGCGCCGGATCTCGGCGAGCCGCCGGTACGCCTCCTCCAGGGAGACCTCGACATCCTCGGTGGTGATGTCGTCGACGAGCCGGAAGACGGCCGCCAGCCGGGTGTAGTCGGTGCCGCGGCGGCGTACGGTGCGGCTCGCCGTCACCGGATCGTCGACCAGCGACGGCTGGTGCGAGATCGACAGCAGGGTGAAGGTGACCGTCGGCTCGCAGCGGTCGAGACCGTAACTGCGGGTCACCGCGAACATCGCGGCCTCGACGTCCTCCGCGCCCTCGCCGCCCGCGAGCAGCAACTCCCCGATACGCAAGGTCAGGTCGAGCACGCGCGGCACCGCGGGACCCGCTTCGTCCGGCTTCTGCACCGGCTCGGGCGCCGGCCGCTCGGCGACGGGCATCCGCAGCATCGTGCGCATCCGGTCCTGCCAGGGGGCCTCCTTGGTCAGCTGGACCATCGGAATGCCGTGCGCCGGGGTGAAAGCGGGCGGCGACTGCCTGGCGCCGTGGGTGCGCGGCGGGGCGAACGCGGAACCGATCGTGTCCGAGCCGCTGCCCGAACCCGATCCGGAGCCGGAAGCGGAACCTGTGCCAGGTGGCTCGGGCGTCAGACCGGCCGGAATGGCGAACTCCGAGGTGGGATGGTCGTCCTCCGACGGAGTCGCGGACTTCCCCACCCCCTCCGGCGGGACGAAGGCGCTGCGCGCCTCGTCGGACTGGGGCTTCTGGTCCTCAGGACCGCCCTGTTCCGCCACCACTCGACCTCGCTCCTTCTTGGCTGCGCGTCTTCGGTTGCGCTTGTGCCCAGTATGGGCACGGACATGGGTGCACACGCGAAACGGGCGGCACACCGGTGAAAGGTGTGCCGCCCGTTCCTTGCGCGGAACTGCAAACGGACCTTGCGCTGGACCGTACGGACCGTGCGCAGGACCGCATACGTAATCGGCGTCGAGCCTGTCCGACGACTGCGGGGACCGCAGGCGTCAGTGCGCGCCGCCCTGCGCCTCAAGGCGCTTGTAGGAGGCCTCGATCTCGGCCTCCGCCTCGGCGCGGCCGACCCAGTCGGCGCCCTCGACGGACTTGCCGGGCTCCAGGTCCTTGTAGACCTCGAAGAAGTGCTGGATCTCCAGGCGGTCGAACTCCGACACGTGGTGGATGTCGCGCAGGTGCTCCACCCGGGGGTCGGAGGCCGGGACGCACAGCAGCTTGTCGTCGCCGCCGGCCTCGTCCGTCATGCGGAACATGCCGATGGCGCGGCACTTGATGAGGCAGCCGGGGAAGGTCGGCTCGTCCAGGATGACCAGCGCGTCCAGCGGGTCGCCGTCCTCGCCGAGGGTGTTCTCGACGAAGCCGTAGTCCGCCGGGTAGCTGGTCGAGGTGAAGAGTCGACGGTCCAGGCGGATCCGACCGGTCTCGTGGTCCACCTCGTACTTGTTCCGCGAACCCTTCGGGATCTCGATGGTGACGTCGAACTCCACGGGTGGCTCCTCCATGATCAACACATACGACTGGTGATTAAGTGTCCCCCACGGAGATGTGTGCTCGCGAAAGGGGCTGGTCAACGGTGGCCGAGCCGGTGAAAAGACCGTCGATCAATCCGTTGAAAGCGTTCCGCGGGCCGACCGGAGCGGCCCGCCTGAACAAGTTGCACGGACTGAGCAACTGGCAGTTCACGGCAGGCTCCGCCGTCCTCGGCCTGGCGCTCGCAGCCGGCGCCGTCCTCGCCGCCGGTCCCTGGGACTCGGGTCAGCGTAAGGCCGAGCAGGAGTGGGCGGCCGCCAGGAGCCGTACAGGTGGTGCACATCACGAGGCCGCCGCACCGTCAGGACCGGCCCCGGCCCCCAGTGCCCCGGCGGTCCTCGCGGGTCTGAGCACCGGGGTCGACAAGTCCGCCCCGGATGCCCCGGACGCCCCGGACGGAGCAACGGCCGACCTCCGGGACACCCTCACCCCGTTGCTGAACGCCTCCTCGCTCGGCACGGTCCGTACCGCCGTCGTCATCGACACCGCCACCGGCAAGCGGCTGTACGGGAAGGGCGCCGACACCGCCATGACGCCCGCCTCCACGATCAAGATCGCCAGCAGCGTCGCCGCGCTCTCCGCCCTCGGCCCCGGACACCGCATCGCCACGACGGTCCAGGCGTCCCCGGACTCCCGCAGCCTCACCCTCGTCGGCGGTGGCGACCCCACGCTCGACAAGGCGGCGCTGCGCGAGCTGGCCGCGGACACCGTGCACGCGCTGCGCGACCGCGGCATCGACACCGTCCGGCTCGCGTACGACACGTCCCGGTACTCCGGCCCCGCACTGCACCCGATCGGCCCCAACGAGAACATCGCCCCGGTCAGCGCCCTGATGGTGGACGAGGGGCGGCTCGACGGTACGGACCGCGGACCCGCCCCGCGCAGTGGCGACCCGGCCGGTGACGCCGCCCGCGCCTTCGCCGGACTGCTGAACGACGCGGGCATCGACACCGGGTCCGGCCCGGTGTCCGGCCGCCCGGCCGCCAAGTCGCGGCCCGTCGCCAAGCACCTCTCCGACCCGCTCTCCGCCCTTGTCGAACGAGCCCTGACCAACAGCGACAACGACATCGCCGAGGCGCTGGCCCGGCAGACCGCCCTGGCCACGGGCAAACCTGCCGACTTCGACGGCGGCCGACGGGCCGTCACCGCGCAGCTGAAGAAGCTGCATCTGCCGCTGGACGGCGCAACGTTCGCCGACGGCAGCGGACTGAACCGGCAGGACAAGGTCACCGCCGGGCTGCTGGCCGGGCTGCTGGCCCGCGCCGCCGACCCGGACCATCCCGAACTGCGCCCCGTCCTCACCGGCCTCCCGGTGGCCGGCTTCAGCGGCACCCTCAGCAAGCGGTACACCGAGACATCGCGCGGCACCGGCCTGATCCGCGCCAAGACCGGCACCCTCACCGGGGTGAACACCCTCGCCGGGACCGTCGTCGACGGGCAGGGGCGACTGCTCGCCTTCGCCTTCATGGCATCCGGTACGACCTCGCCGTCCGAGGCCCAGTCCTCGCTCGACGCCCTAGCCGCGAGCCTCGCCGCCCGCACCCGATGAGCCGGTCAAGAGCTCACCGCGGAGCGACCCGAGCACGTACGGTTGACGCATGACGAGCATCGGTGGTGCCGAGATGGTCGACTGGAATCTGGCGGTTGCGACCGCGACCCGGCTTGTACGGCCGGGCCCCGACATCAGCCGCGAGGAGGCCCGCGAAGTCGTCGCGGAGCTCCGCCGGCATGCCAAGTCCGCGGAGGAGCACGTCCGCTCCTTCACGCGGATGATCCCCGAGGGGACCGAACCGGAGGACACCCCGGTCCTGGTCGTCGACCGGGCCGGCTGGATCAGGGCGAACGTCGCGGGCTTCCGCGAACTGCTCCGCCCCCTCCTGGAGAAGATGCAGGACCGGCGCGGCAACAGCCCCGGCGGCGCCGTACTCGGCGCGGTCGGCGGCAAGGTCACCGGTGTCGAACTGGGCATGCTGCTGTCGTTCCTGGCCTCCCGGGTGCTCGGCCAGTACGAGACGTTCGCCCCGGCCGGCCGCGACCTCCCGGCCTCGGCCAACGGGGGTGGCAGGCTCCTGCTCGTCGCCCCGAACATCGTCCACGTCGAGCGTGAACTGGAGGTCGACCCGCACGACTTCCGGCTCTGGGTCGCACTCCACGAGGAGACCCACCGCACCCAGTTCACCGGTGTGCCGTGGCTCCGCGACCACCTGCAGGGTGAGATCCAGTCATTCCTCGACGAGACCGACGTCGACCCGATGACCGTGCTGGAACGGCTCCGTGAGGCCGCCCAGTCGCTCGCCGGCGGCCGGCCCGAGGGCGAGGAGGGCGAGGACCGCAGCCTCGTCGAGATCGTCCAGACCCCTGCCCAGCGTGAGATCCTCGGCCGGCTCACCGCCGTGATGTCCCTGCTCGAAGGGCACGCCGACTATGTGATGGACGGCGTCGGCCCCGAGGTCGTGTCCTCCGTCGGTGAGATCCGGGAGAAGTTCCAGCAGCGCCGGGCACGCGGCGCCTCGCGGCTCGACCAGGCGCTGCGCAAGCTCCTCGGCCTCGACGCCAAACTGCGCCAGTACCGGGACGGCGAACGGTTCGTACGCGCCGTGGTCGACGAGGTCGGGATGGACGGCTTCAACCGGGTCTGGACGTCCCCGAACACCCTCCCCACCAAGGCCGAGATCGCCGCCCCGGCCGACTGGATCGCGAGGGTGCACCGTAAGGCAGAGTCGTGATCATGAGGCGGCCGACGGGGGAAGACGACAGAAGTACGCGCCGGTAATCACCCATCCGAGGGACCGTAGGGGCATGGAAAGGCGTGCAATGCTCGATGGACGGCCCGGCTCTGTCACCATCGACGCACTCTGAGTGACGGCACTTGTCCGTGCCGACGCTTCGAAGCAGCCCCCAAAACTTCACGAAGGGCACCGGACATGGGTCCCCATCCTGCGGTCGCGGCGATACGCCTGGCGGTCCGCCGCGTACTCCACGACGTACTCAACGAATTCGCCGAACGCACCGATCACAACGGAAACACCGCACACATCGCACATGGCGAACGCGCCTCGCGCCCCGAGTTCGCCGAAGCCGGCACGGGCAGGTGCGGCGCCGCACTTCCCGACCGTCCCGCGCTCCCCGAACGGCCCGACACCCCGCTGGTGCTGGTCGCCTGTTCCGGCGGCGCCGACTCCATGGCGCTCGCCTCCGCCCTCGCCTTCGAGGCCCGCAAGCTGGCCGTCCGGGCCGGCGGCATCACCGTCGACCACAACCTCCAGGACGGGTCCGACGTCCGCGCCGCGGAGGTCGTCGCCCGGCTCAGGGACATGCACCTCGACCCGGTCGAGGCCGTCGCCGTGCACGTCGGCAGCGAGGGCGGTCCCGAGGCAGCCGCCCGTGACGCCCGCTACGCCGCCCTGGACGCGGCGGCCGAGCGGCACGGTGCCGCCGCGGTGCTGCTCGGCCACACCCGCGACGACCAGGCGGAGACGGTCCTGCTCGGCCTCGCCCGCGGCTCCGGTATCCGCTCGCTCTCCGGCATGGCCGCCGCATCCGGTCCGGCCGGCCGCTACCGCCGCCCCTTCCTCCAGCTCGACCGGCAGACCGCCCGCAAGGCCTGCCTCGTCCAGTCCCTGCCCGTCTGGGACGACCCGCACAACATCGACCCCGCCTACACCCGCTCCCGGCTGCGTCACGAGGGCCTGCCCGCCCTGGAGAAGGCCCTCGGCAAAGGCGTCGTCGGGGCCCTGGCCCGTACCGCGCAGCTCTCCCGCGACGACGCCGACGCCCTGGACACCTGGGCCGCCGAGGCCGACTCCGCCGTCCGCGACGACGCCGGGCAGCTGGAGTGCGCCAAGCTGTACGCGCTGCCGCCCGCCGTCCGCCGCCGGGTACTGCGCCGTGCGGCCGTGGAGGCGGGCGCTCCGGCCGGTTCGCTGTTCGCCCGGCACATCGAAGAAGTCGACCGGCTGATCACCGGCTGGCGCGGCCAGCAGGCCATCAACCTCCCCGGCCGAGTCGAAGCCCGGCGCCAGGGTGGCAGACTGGTGATTCGGCAGAGCTGACGCACAAGCGGCTGACATGCAGGCGAGCGGCCGCGCAGGTCCGGGACACCACTCCGGGCCGGGCAGGCAGAGAAAGAGACGCGGGTGAACGAGAAGGACATGGGCACCGACCTTCAGGCGGTGCTCCTCACCAAGGAAGAGATCGACGCAAAGCTCGTCGAGCTGGCCGCGAAGATCGACGCGGAGTACGCGGGCAAGGACCTGCTCATCGTCGGCGTCCTCAAGGGCGCAGTGATGGTGATGGCGGACCTGGCGCGCGCGCTGTCCACCCCCGTCACCATGGACTGGATGGCTGTCTCGTCGTACGGCGCGGGCACCCAGTCGTCCGGTGTCGTCCGGATCCTCAAGGACCTGGACACCGACATCAAGGGCAAGCACGTCCTGATCGTCGAGGACATCATCGACTCGGGTCTGACGCTGTCCTGGCTGATGTCGAACCTGGGCTCGCGTGAGCCCGCCAGCCTGGAGATCTGCACCCTGCTGCGCAAGCCGGACGCGGCGAAGGTCGCGCTCGACTGCAAGTGGGTCGGCTTCGACATCCCCAACGAGTTCGTCGTCGGTTACGGCCTGGACTACGCGGAGAAGTACCGCAACCTGCCGTTCGTCGGGACGCTCGCCCCGCACGTCTACGGCGGCTGACCGGCCGCAACCCCTCCTTCCCGGGCCCGCATCCGACGCGGGCGGGCTGCCGGGGAACGCTTGACCGCCGCTCGGCGTTGAAGCCTTCGAAGGCACGTTTGACAGACGTCCTCGGCGGTCACGGGTGACAATGCTGGGGTACCGTCCGAAGAACAGTCTTTTCTCACAGCAGCATTCAGCAGCATTTACCTACGGGCAGGAGGGACGGGGCGACTTCGCTCCGTATGGATGGACGTGAAGCGATACTTCCGTGGGCCGGTCATGTGGATCGTGCTGGCCGTCCTCGCCGTGGTCGTGCTGATGCAGGTCGTCGGCTCGTCGGGCGGCTACAAGACGGTGGACACCGGCAAGGTGATCCAGGCGATCAGCAAGGACCAGGTGGAGCAGGCCAAGCTGACCACCGGTGACGAACAGATCCTCAAGATTGAGCTGAAGGACGGCCAGAAGCTCCCGGGCGAGTCCGGCAGCAAGTTCCAGGCGAGCTACATCGGTGACCAAGGTGTCCAGCTTGCCGACACACTGCAGAAGAAGTTCGAGAGCGGTGACATCGAGAAGGGTTACACCGTCTCGCCGTCGAAGCAGTCGCCGTTCATCTCGATCCTTCTCTCGCTGCTGCCCTTCGTCCTGATCGTGGTCGTCTTCCTGTTCCTGATGAATCAGATGCAGGGTGGCGGCTCCAAGGTCATGCAGTTCGGCAAGTCCAAGGCCAAGCTGATCACCAAGGACACCCCGAAGACGACGTTCGCCGATGTGGCGGGGTCCGACGAGGCGGTCGAGGAACTCCACGAGATCAAGGAGTTCCTCCAGGAGCCGGCGAAGTTCCAGGCAGTCGGGGCCAAGATCCCCAAGGGCGTCCTGCTGTACGGGCCTCCCGGTACGGGCAAGACGCTGCTCGCACGCGCCGTCGCGGGCGAGGCGGGCGTCCCGTTCTACTCGATCTCCGGTTCCGACTTCGTCGAGATGTTCGTCGGTGTCGGTGCCTCCCGGGTACGTGACCTGTTCGAGCAGGCCAAGGCGAACGCCCCGGCGATCGTCTTCGTCGACGAGATCGACGCCGTCGGCCGGCACCGCGGTGCGGGTCTCGGCGGTGGTCACGACGAGCGCGAGCAGACCCTGAACCAGCTGCTCGTCGAGATGGACGGATTCGACGTGAAGGGCGGCGTGATCCTGATCGCCGCCACGAACCGGCCGGACATCCTCGACCCGGCGCTGCTGCGTCCGGGCCGCTTCGACCGGCAGATCGCGGTCGACCGGCCGGACATGCAGGGCCGTCTCGAGATCCTCAAGGTGCACCAGAAGGGCAAGCCGGTCGCCCCGGACGTCGATCTCGGCGCCGTGGCCCGTCGTACGCCCGGCTTCACCGGTGCCGACCTGTCGAACGTGCTGAACGAAGCGGCGCTCCTCACGGCGCGCAGCAACCTGAAGCTGATCGACAACGAAATGCTGGACGAGGCGATCGACCGCGTCGTGGCCGGCCCGCAGAAGCGGACCCGGATCATGTCCGACAAGGAGAAGAAGATCACCGCGTACCACGAGGGCGGACACGCCCTGGTCGCGGCGGCTTCGCCGAACTCGGACCCGGTGCACAAGATCACGATCCTCTCCCGCGGCCGCGCCCTCGGTTACACGATGGTGCTGCCCGAGGAGGACAAGTACTCCACGACGCGCAACGAGATGCTCGACCAGCTTGCCTACATGCTGGGCGGGCGCGCGGCCGAGGAGCTGGTCTTCCACGACCCGACCACCGGCGCTGCGAACGACATCGAGAAGGCCAGTGCCACGGCCCGCGCGATGGTCACGCAGTACGGCATGACGGAGCGGCTCGGCGCGATCAAGTTCGGCGGCGACAACACCGAGCCCTTCCTGGGCCGGGAGATGGGCCACCAGCGCGACTACTCGGAAGAGGTCGCGGCGCTCGTCGACGAAGAGGTCAAGAAGCTCATCGAGACGGCGCACAACGAGGCCTGGGAGATCCTCGTCGAGAACCGCGACGTTCTCGACAACCTGGTCCTCCAGCTGCTGGAGAAGGAGACCCTCGGCAAGGAGCAGATCGCCGAGATCTTCGCCGGAATCGTGAAGCGTCCGGCTCGCCCGGCGTGGACCGGCTCCGCACGGCGTACGCCGTCGACGCGGCCTCCGGTGCTCTCGCCGAAGGAGCTCGCTCTCACCAACGGCGTCACCACGGCCAACGGGTCGACGCCGACGGACACCGCCTCGGCCGCTCCGGCCACCGAGGCGATCCCGGAGGAGCGTCCGGAGAGCTAGTACGGACCCGGTGTGGCCCCCGTCACGGGGCTCCACCGACCCGGAATGGATGCCGTGCCCCCCAGGTTTTAGCCTGGGGGGCACGGCTTTTTGGTATGCCCGCGCGATGCCGCGCAGGTGACAGCTGAAGGAACGAGGCACAGATGACCGACCCGGTAACGCTGGACGGCCAGGGTTCGATCGGTGAGTTCGACGAGAAGCGGGCCGAGGCCGCGGTGCGTGAGCTTCTCATCGCCGTCGGGGAGGACCCGGACCGGGAGGGGCTGCGGGAGACACCGGGACGGGTGGCGCGGGCGTACAAGGAGATATTCGCGGGCCTGCACCAGGCGCCCGAGGACGTCCTGACGACCACGTTCGACCTCGGTCACGACGAGATGGTGCTGGTCAAGGACATCGAGGTGTTCTCGACCTGTGAGCACCACCTGGTGCCGTTCCGGGGGGTCGCGCACGTCGGGTACATCCCGGCGACCACCGGAAAGATCACCGGTCTGTCGAAGCTGGCCCGGCTGGTCGACGTCTACGCCCGACGCCCGCAGGTCCAGGAGCGGCTCACCACGCAGATCGCCGACTCGCTGATGAGGATCCTGGAGCCGCGCGGAGCCATCGTCGTCGTCGAGTGCGAGCACATGTGCATGTCGATGCGCGGGATCCGCAAGCCGGGCGCGAAGACGCTGACCTCGGCGGTACGCGGCCAGCTGCGCGACCCCGCCACGCGCGCGGAGGCAATGAGCCTGATCATGGCGCGCTGAGGGCCGGTTGCGGTGCCGGTGCTGCCGTGGGTGGTGCCGGTGTGCCGGACGGGCACGGCGCGTCAGGCGGAAGCGGCGCTCTTGTCGTCGTCCTTGTCGTCCGGGAGCTTGCAGACGCGCTCCAGGAACAGGGCGGCGGCAATCACTCCGATGCCCGCCAGCACCGCCAAGCCGGCGTAGATCGCCTGGTCGCGGCGGGCAGGAACGTCGAGCGAGCCGAGCAGGAAGACTCCCACGCCGCCGTACAGGCCGGCGACCAGTGAGACGACCAGGGCGCTGGCCTGGCCGAACACCACGGCGCGGGCCGCCATCAGCGGCTCGACGCCCTTCGCGCCCGGGCGGCGCTCACGCTGGGCGCGCAGCCGGGAGCGGATGGAGAGCGCCGTCGCGAGCAGGATGACGGCGATCACCGCGAGCACGACGGGTGCGGCGAGAGGCACGCTCGGCAGCGTGTCGAGCGAGTCCCAGAGGCGGGCACCGCCCCAGGACAGCACGCCTGCCGCGACGAAGATTCCGGCCAGTACCCCGAGCCGTAGTTGCCTCACCGCGAGAGCCGCCCTTCGCCGCCGGTCGACCGATCGTCGGTCTCTGTGTCCGTCTGTCTGTTCTGTGCCGTTGCCAGCCTGCCCTGAGCCTAACGACTACTCGGGCAGGCGGAGTTCCAGATCGGGCCGGGGCTGTATGCCCTCGCGTCCGACGCCGTTGAGCAGGTCGGCGACCGGACCGCGGCCGGGCAGCTGGGCCTCGGGGTCGATGTCGTGCCACGGGGCGAGGACGAAGGCGCGCTCATGGGCCCGGGGGTGGGGGAGGGTGAGGACCGGGTCGTCGGAGACGACGTCCGCGTACGCCACGATGTCGACGTCGATGGTGCGCGGGCCCCAGCGCTCCTCACGGACCCTCTCGAAGGCTTCCTCGATGGCCTGGCCGCGCTCCAGGAGGGAGGACGGGGGAAGCGTCGTCTTCACGACGATCACCGCGTTGAAGTACGACGGCTGGGAGCCGGGGGCGACGCCCCAGGGCTCCGTCTCGTACACCGGGGAGACCGCCTTGACCCGGAGGCCGGGGGTGTCCTCCAGCGCGTCGATGGCGCCCTGCAGGGTCTCCAGCCGGTTGCCGAGGTTGGAGCCGAGGGAGAGCACGGCTCGTTTGGGGTTCGAGAGAGTGATGTCCGCGGCGTCCACCTGCTCGACCACGGAGGCGGGAACCGGCTGTACGGTCGGGTCGCTCTGCCCCTCGGTAGAAAATGCAGTCATGCTCGGCTCCGGGTGATGGTGATGGTCACATCGTCGAACGGAACGGTGATCGGCGCATCCGGCTTGTGGACGACGACCTCCACCTCCTCGACACCTTCGTGGCCCAGGCATTTCTGGGCGATGCGTTCCGCGAGTGTTTCGATCAGATCGACCGGGTCTCCCTGCACGATCTCGACGACTTCCTCCGCGACCACGCCGTAGTGCACGGTCTTCGTCAGGTCGTCGGCGGCTGCCGCGGGACGGGTGTCGAGGCTGAGTACCAGGTCCACGATGAAGGTCTGGCCCTCTTCCCGCTCCCGCGGAAAGACACCATGGTTCCCACGGGCCCTGAGGCCGCGCAGCGCGACACGATCCACGCGAATCACTCCTGCTGTCGTTGGTCGTAGAGGCCCGGGGCCGCGTGCGGGCGGCGAGGTGCCCTCATTCGAATCTACCTGCGAGCACCGACAGTGCTCGCCCGCGGGGCTATGGACGAGGCCGTGCAGGGCTGGTAGCCGCCTCCCTTACCCGCGGTCCCGGATTCCATTCCCTTCGGAGGCATACCCGCTCAGGAGGGCGTGTCCTCGTCGTCGTCTTCATCGGAGTCGGCGAGCACCGGCGACCCGTGGTGGGACCACAGCTTCCAGCCGTCCACGGTGCGGCGGAACACATTGGTGGCGACGACGAGTTGGCCGACCAGCGGCCCGAGCTCGCCGCCGTCCTCCGCCGGGCCGCCGCTGAGGATGTTCTCGGTGCAGGTCACCAGGGCCGTGTCACCGGTCATCGAGACCCCGACATCGGTCAGGAAGAACTGGATGTACTCGGTGTTCGCCATGATCAGCGCATAGCTGCGCAGCACCTCGCCGCGGCCGCTGAGCACCGGCCAGCCGGGGTGGACGCAGGAGATGGTGAGGTCCTCGCCGGGCAGCCAGAGCCCGGAGAGCTCGTCCAGATCGCCGCGTTCCATCGCCTCGTAGAAAGCGGTGTTGGCCTGCTCGACCGCCGCGATGTCGGCGGCGGCCTCCGCCTGGTCGTCGTGGCGCTCGCTCACGCGGCTCCCTCGACGGCGCGGGCGACCCGTACGGCGTCGGCGGTGGCCCGGACCTCGTGGACCCTGACCGCCCAGGCGCCCGCCCGGGCGGACAGGGCGGAGATCGCGGCGGTGGCCGCGTCGCGTTCGCGGGCGGGCGGCGGGGCGGCGCCCTCGCGGGCCAGCACATGGCCGAGGAACCGCTTGCGGGAGGCGGCGACCAGCAGCGGACGGCCGAGGGCGCGCAGCTCGTCGAGGTGGGCGACGAGGGCGAGGTCGTGGGCGGCGTCCTTGGCGAAGCCGAGGCCCGGGTCGACCACGATCCGTTCGGGGGCGACACCGCCCGCGACCACGGCGTCCATCCGCATCCGCAGCTCCGCGACGACCTCGGCGACGACGTCCTCGTACACCGCGCGGCTGTTCATGGACTCGCTGAAGCCGCGCCAGTGCATGACGACGAACGGCGTGCCGGACGCGGCGACGACCGGGATCATGTCCGGGTCGGCGAGCCCGCCGCTCACATCGTTGACCAGGGTCGCACCGGCGGAGACGGCCTGTTCGGCGACGCGCGCCCGCATGGTGTCCACGGAGATCGTGACGCCTTCCCGGGCCAGCTCCCGGACGACCGGGACCACGCGCCGCAGCTCCTCGGACTCGTCCACCCGGCTGGCGCCGGGGCGGGTCGACTCGCCACCGACATCGACCAGGTCGGCGCCCTCGGCGACCAGGTCGAGGCCGTGCTTGATCGCAGCCGTGGTGTCGAACCAGCGGCCCCCGTCGGAGAAGGAGTCCGGGGTCACATTGACGACGCCCATGACCGCACAGCGGTCCCACTCCGGCAGGCCTTGGACCGTGCCTCGTCCACGCAACGTACTCATGCGACCAGCGTAGGCCCGTACCGAGCAGTGTTATGCCGTGCGGGCACCGTGCTCCTGGCCGACGGCCGGTGCGTGGGCGCAGGGGAGGGGCCGGGCGGACGCGAAGCGGCGGGCGAACGGACGGGGCAGTCCGACGTTGACGAAGCCCTCGGCCTGCATTGCGGCGAACGAGATCCGGGGCAGGTCGCGGCTGGTGCGGTAGACGACGAAGCGGGGCTCCCAGCGGGGCCGGAACTTGGCGTTGAACTTGTACAGCGACTCGATCTGGAACCAGCGCGACAGGAAGATCAGCAGGCCGCGCCAGCCCCGGAGCACCGGGCCCGCACCCAGTCGCTCGCCGCGGGCCAGCGCCGAGCGGAACATCGCGAAGTTCAGCGAGATGCGCTCGATGCCGAGCCGGGGCGCGTCCTGGAGGGAGGCGACGATCAGCAGCTCGTTCATGCCGGGGTCGGCGGAGCGGTCGCGGCGCATGAGCTCCAGGGACATGCCGTCCGTACCCCACGGGACGAAGTGGATCACGGCCTTCAGGTCGCCGTACGGGGAGTCGGCGGTGCGCTCGTCGGTCTTGTGGGCGGTGGCGATGACGCAGTCGCCGTCGGCCGGGTCGCCGATCCGGCCGAGCGCCATGGAGAAGCCGCGCTCGGTGTCCGTGCCGCGCCAGTCGGCGGCGGCCCGCCGGATGCGGGCCAGCTCTGTCTCGCCGATGTCGCGGACGCGCCGGACGCGGGTCTCGTAACCGGCCCGCTCAATGCGCTTCACCATCTGGCGTACGTTGCGCATCGCGCGACCGGCGAGGGAGAAATCCGCGACATCCACCACCGCCTCGTCACCGAGCTCCAGGGCGTCGAGCCCGGTCTCGCGGGTCCAGACCTCGCCGCCGGTCTCGCTGCAGCCCATCACCGCGGGCGTCCAGGAGTGCGCCTTGGCCTCGTCCATGAACCGCTCGATGGCGCCCGGCCAGGCTTCCACGTCGCCGATCGGGTCGCCGCTGGCCAGCATCACGCCGGACACGACGCGGTAGCAGACGGCGGCCTTGCCGCTGGGGGAGAAGACGACGCCCTTGTCGCGGCGGAGTGCGAAGTGGCCGAGCGAGTCGCGGCCGCCGTGCTTGTCGAGGAGGGCGCGCAGCCGGACCTCGTCCTCCGCGGTGAGGCGGGCGGCCGGATGTTCGGGGCGGAACGCGAGATAGATGGTGGTGACGGCGGTCAGCAGACCGAGTGCGCCGAGCGAGTACGCCACGGTCGAGGAGGTCACCCCGGCGTACTCGACGGGACCCTCGAAGCCGAACATTCCGTACAGGACGTGCTGGAGCCGGTCGGCGATGGAGGGGTTCCCGACGACCCGGCCTGGGTGGACGGAGACGATGACCAGCCCCAGTCCGAGCGAACCCGCCCCGAGGAGAACGAAGTTGGCCAGTGCCCACCAACGGCTCCGCGGGTCGGGGAGTGCGGTGAATTCATTCCGGTGGCGGACCAGCAGGTAGCACAGCGCCAGTGAGACGACGGTGCCGATGACCGAGTGCCGGTAGGCGAACTGCGCGGCCGCACCGGCCGGCAGGAGGGCCACGGCGGCGCGCCAGGCCCGCCGCTTGCGCCGCTTGAGGCCGTGTGCGAGGAGCAGCAGCAGCACTCCCGCGCTCAGCGACAGCGCGGCGGCGAAGGGGCCGAGGGCCCCGGGGAGCACTTCGGCGAGCGTGTGCATCCGGCTGTGCCTGAAGCGTGGGAACACGCCTGCGGCGACGTCGATCAGGCCGACGAACGTGCAGGCGGTGCCGACGAGCGCCGGAACGGCCTCCGGGCGCGGTCCGCGTACGAGCTTGCGTACAGCACGCGGAACCAAACCCGATTTATCCCCATCTAGCGTGACAGACATCGCTTCCCGTGGCTCCGCGAGAGATTCCTGAGTCCGTCGGCCGAAGCGCCCCGGACGATGTGCGACCTCTAGGACGAGGCTTCCGGGCAGCGGGTTCACCCGCATCCCGGAAATTTCCTGACAAGAAAGCTCACCCACTATGGGGCTCACCAGTAAGGCAGTTCTGGCCCTGGCCATCGGGCTGGCTGTCGTCCTGTTCGCCGCCACGGTCTGTTTTTGGCCGCGGCTCGCCCGCCGCGGTGTGTCCGCGGTGTTCGGCCGGGTCGGCCTGTTGCTGGCCACCCAGGTGATGCTCTTCGCATCGGTTGGCCTGCTGGCAAACAACTCCTTTCAGTTCTACGGCTCCTGGGCCGATTTCTTCGGCCGGCAGCAGGAACCGGGCGTGGTGGCGGACGGTGCCACCGGGGCGTCGGCATCGCAGAACATCGTCCGGGTCGGGATGGAACGGCCCGATGTCCCGGGCGAATCGCGGACCACGGCCGTCGGCCGGATCGACAAGGTGGTCGTCGCGGGACGGCGGTCGGGAATCGAGAGCTCGGCGTATGTGTATCTGCCGCCGGAGTACTTCCAGCCCGAGTACGCCCGCCGGACGTTCCCCGCGGTCGTCGTCCTCACCGGCTACCCGGGTACCTCGGAGAACCTCCTGAAGGGTCTTCAGTACCCGCGGACGGCACTCGATCGGGTGAGAGCCGGCCGGGCGCAACCGATGATTCTGGTGATGCTGAGGCCGACGGTCGCGCCGCCGAGGGACACCGAGTGCGTGAACATAAAGGGTGGTCCCCAGACCGAGACGTTCTTCGCGAAGGACCTGCCGCAGGCGGTCTCGGACGCGTACCGGATCGGGAAGCGGGCACGGAACTGGGGCATCATCGGCAACTCGACCGGTGGCTACTGCGCGCTGAAGATCGGCCTGCACCACCCGGACAGGTTCTCGGCCAGCGCCGGTCTGTCCGCGTACTACAGGGCGGCCGAGGACCCGACGACCGGTGATCTCTTCCACGGGAGCCGGCAGGCCCGTGAGCGCGCCGATCTGCTGTGGAGCCTGGACCATCTGCCGCAGCCCGACTCGTCCTTCCTGGTGACCACGTCGCGGCACGGCGAGGGGAACTACTGGGGTACGCGGCACTTCATGGCGAAGGTGAAGGCACCCGCGCAGGTGTCGTCGATCGTGCTGGACAGTGGCGGGCACAACTTCAACACGTGGCGGCGGGAGATCCCTTCGGCGCTGGAGTGGATGAGCAGCCGGCTGAGTGAGAACTGAGCGTTCGTCGCCGGCTCAGCGAGTGCCGGTCCTGGCGACGGTCGCCACGGTTTCCACAGCCACCTCGGCGCGGGGCACGTCCTGGGCGTCCGCGTCGATCGAGCGGCGCAGCGCTTCATGGAGACGAGCCGGGGTGAGCACCCCGAGGAACCGGCCGGTGCTCTCCTTGTCGATGACCGCTATCCAGCCCGCGTCGTGCTGGAGCATGGTGGCGAACGCCTGCTTGAGCGGGGCGCCGACGGGGAGCCAGGCCTCCATGCGGCGGGCGTGTTCACGGACCGTGCCCCTGGCCTCGGTGGGGGCGGTGCCCGCCGGGATCCAGCCGTGCAGTTTGTCGTCGCGGTCCAGGACTACGGCCCAGCGCGCGCCTTCCGCGCGCAGCCGCTCGGTCGCCCGGGAGAGCGGGTCGTCCAGATGCACGACGGGAGGCTGGTCGAGGTCGCTCTCCTCGATGGGGGTGACGGAGAGCCGCTTGAGACCGCGGTCCGCGCCGACGAAGTCCGCGACGTACGGGGTGGCGGGTGCGCCGAGTACGGTCGCCGGGGAGTCGAACTGCTCGATGGAGCCCTGTCCGTAGACGGCGATCCGGTCGCCGAGCCGGACGGCTTCCTCGATGTCGTGGGTGACGAAGAGAACGGTTTTGCGGACCTGCGCCTGAAGCCTGAGGAATTCGTTCTGCAGGCGTTCACGGACGACCGGGTCGACCGCGCCGAAAGGTTCGTCCATCAGCAGTACCGGCGGATCCGCGGCCAGTGCCCTTGCCACTCCGACGCGTTGGCGCTGACCGCCGGAGAGCTGGTCCGGATATCGGTCACCGTAAACGGACGGATCGAGTCCCACGAGGTCGAGGAGTTCGGCGGCGCGCTCCCGGCCCTTTCCCCGTTTCCAGCCCAGGAGATGGGGAACGGTCGCCGTGTTTTCCAGCACCGTCTTGTGCGGGAAGAGACCGACCTGCTGGATCACATAGCCGATACGGCGGCGCAGTCGGACGGGGTCGATGGCGGATATGTCGTCCCCGTCGAGGAATATCCGGCCCTCGGTCGGTTCGATCAGCCGGTTCACCATCTTCATGGTGGTGGTCTTGCCGCAGCCCGACGGCCCCACGAGCGTGACCAGTTCACCCTCGGCCACGTCGAAGGAGAGATCGTCGACGGCGGTCGTGCCGTCCGCGTACCGCTTGGTGACGTGCTCGAATCGGATCATGGTTCCCCATTGTGGCGCGTGTTCTGTGAAGGACATGTTGCTGGAATACAACGGCCTCGGCGATTGTCAGTGGTCGAGGATAGGGTCGCCAGACATCGGTCCGACACGGCAAACGGGAGGTGGGGGGACGGATGGCCGGACAGAACTGCCTGGTGGCGAACGACTGGATCTGTGGGGAGTATCTCCGCTCCCGCAGCCAGGAGTTGACCGATGCGACCGTCCAGCACGTCTGGATCACCGTGGTATCGGTGGTGATCGGACTCCTGGTGGCATTTCCGCTGGCGCTGCTCGCGCGCCGCAGCCGGCGGCTGGCGGGACCGGTGCTCGGACTGACGACGGTGCTCTACACCGTGCCTTCGCTGGCGATGTTCTCGCTGCTGCTGCCGCTGTTCGGACTTTCCGCCGCGCTGGTCGTCACCGGCCTTGTGCTGTATTCGCTGACCATTCTCGTACGGAACATCCTGGCCGGGCTCGAAGCGGTGCCGCAGGAGGCGAAGGAAGCCGCGAAGGGCATGGGGTACGGGCCGGGGAGACTGTTGTGGGAGGTCGAACTCCCGCTGGCGCTGCCCGCGTTGATGGCCGGGGTCCGGATCGCCACGGTATCCACGATCGCACTGACGACCGTCGGATCGATCGTGGGCCGAGGCGGCCTCGGCAACCTCATCGAGGATGCCCTGCCGAGCTTCTTCAAGGCGCAGGTGCTCACCGCGTCGGTGCTCTGCGTCCTGCTCGCGGTGGTCGCCGACCTGCTGCTGCTCGGGGTGCAGCGGCTGCTGACGCCCTGGACCCGGATACCGAGGGCCCGCGACGCCGTGGGCACGGGCGCTACGGCAGAGGCGGTCTGACGCATGGGAGTTCTCGGAGAGGCCTGGACCTGGCTGACCACCGGCGCCAACTGGTCGGGGGAGAGCGGGGCGGGTCACCGGCTCGGCGAGCATCTTTACGTCAGCGGGGTGTCGCTCGCGCTGGCCTGCGTGATCGCGCTGCCGTTGGCCCTGTATCTGGGGCACATCGGGAAGGGGGGCGCGCTGGCCGTCAACATCTCCAATGTGGGGCGGGCGATCCCGGTCTTCGCGGTGCTGGCCCTGTTCATGGTGTCGCCGCTGCGCAACGCCGGATATGTGCCGACGGTCATCGCGCTGGTGCTGTTCGCCGTGCCGCCGCTGCTGACCAACGCCTATGTCGGGATGGCGGAGGTGGACCGGTCGGTGGCGGAGGCGGCGCGAGGCATGGGGATGTCCGGCGGCCAGCTCTTCGTACGGGTCGAGCTCCCGCTGGCCTATCCGATGATCATGACCGGCCTGCGCTCGGCGGCGGTCCAGGTCGTCGCCACGGCCACGATCGCCGCGATGGTCGGCCAGGGCGGTCTCGGCCGGATCATCACCGCCGGATTCAACACGTACAACACACCGCAGGTGGTCGCGGGCGCGCTGCTCGTCGCCGTGCTCGCCCTGCTCGTCGAGGCGGTGCTGGTGGGGCTGGACCGGGCCCTGTCGCCGCTCCGCCGCCGGCGGACCGCCTGATCAGCTGATCCCATTCATATGCCCAACGCACCTCGCAAACAGCCCTGTTGCTGTGGACGGAGAACAACATGAGCAAGACCTCGCGCATAGCGGGCGCGGTCATCGGCATGGTCGTGCTGGCCGGCTCGCTCGCAGCCTGCGGCGGCGACAGCCTGGAGAAGGACAAGGGTGGTTCCGCCGCGTCCGGTGATTCCGGGAAGAAGGGCTCACTCGTCGTCGGCGCCGCCGCCTTCACCGAGTCCAAGGTGGTCGCAGAGCTGTACGCGCAGATTCTCGGCGACGCCGGATACAGCACCTCGGTCACCACCGTGAAGAACCGGGAACTGTACGAGCCGTCCCTGGAGAAGGGCGAGATCGACGTTGTACCGGAATACGCCGCGACGATCGCCGAATTCCTCAACGCCAAGGTGAACGGGGCGAAGGCGGCCGAGGAGAAGCCGGTTGCCTCCGGGGATTCGGCGGCCACCGTCGCCGCGCTGGAGAAGCTCGCCACCCCGCGCGGACTGAAGGTGCTTCCGGCCGGTGACGCCGTCGACCAGAACGCCTTCGCGGTGACCAAGGAATTCGCCGACAAGAACAAGCTGAAGACTCTTTCGGACCTCGGCGCATCCAAGCTGAGGGTGAAGATCGCGGCGGGTGACGAGTGCGAGGTGCGGCCGTTCTGCGCACCGGGTCTGAAGAAGACGTACGGCATTGATGTCACCGGTATCGACCCCAAGGGAGTCGGTACCCCGCAGGCCAAGCAGGCCGTGAAGGACGGCAAGGACCAGCTGGTCCTCACCACCACCACGGACGCGGTGCTGGACAGCTACGGCCTGGTGTTCCTGGACGACGACAAGAACCTCCAGAACGCGGACAACGTCCTTCCGGTTCTCAATGCCAAGGACGCCGGCGCACCGGACATTGCCGATGCACTCGGCAAGCTCACCAAGGTGCTCACCACGGAGGACCTCGCGGAACTGAACCGCAAGGTCGACGCCGAGCGTGCCAAGCCCGCCGATGTGGCCAAGGACTATCTGCAGTCGAAAGGCCTGATCAAGAAGTAGCAGATGACGACTTAGGAGGCCGCCGGTAAGCCCGTCAGGTAACTGCCGGGGAACAGATTGCCGGGCGGCCTCCCAAGTGACCCCTACGCACGGTAAATTTCAGGCCATGCCACGTGGACGTCATCGCCATTCGCCACCTCTGCACAGAATCCTTCCTCCTTCGGTCGTCGCCGGAGCGGCAGTCGTCTGTGCGGCGGGTGCCTGGCTTCTCGCCGAACCCCTGGTCCTGCGCGCGCTGGTCGCCGCCGCGGCGGCCGCCGCCGTCACCGGGGCGTATCTGATGCGCGCCTGGGACCGGGAAGCGGGCCGCCGCGTCGCGGATCTGACGCGCGCCCGTGCCAGCGACGAATGGAAGACCGAGGAGCGCATAGCGGAGCTCGAGGCCGACCTCGACGAGTCGCGGACGCTGCGCGTCCGGCTCGAGACGAAGCTTCGCCGCAAGCGCGTGGAGCTCGCCGGTCTGCGCGGTGAGCACGCCGCACTGCTGCGCCGGTATGCCAACGCCGAGACCGAGCGGGCCAGCGCGCTGGAGGGCCGCAGGCAGCTCGCGATCGAAGCGGCCGCCACGCCCCGGGAGCTGCCCACCGCCCGCTCCACGCCTACGCCGGCCGCGTATCTGCGGGCCGCCCAGGCCCTGCAGGACCTCAGCCGCAACGCCGCGCTCCAGGAGGCCCGCCGCACCGCCGAGCAGGCCAGGAAGCGCGACCTGGAGGAGCGCGCCCGGGAGGCCGAGGAGCCGCAGGGGAAGCATGCGGCGACCGCGGCACCGGGCACCGAGCAGCGCCGCCCGCAGGCCGCCCTGCCCCCGGCCCGCCGCCCGTCGACGGTGCTCCCGGCGCCGCGCACGGTCCCGGCCGCCAGTGCGGTCGTTCCCTACGCCGCGTCCCGCCGTCATCCGGTGCCGCAGGGAAGCTTCGACTTCTTCGGTACGCAGAAGGCGCACGCCGCGATCGAGTCCGTGCAGAACGAGGACCTCGCGGACGTGGTCGGCGAGGAGGCGCTGGCCGCGCACCGCACGGGCACGGCCGAGAACCGCACGGTCGGCAAGGTCATCGACCTGACGGCGCACGACGAGACCGAACAGCTGGACGTCGCCGGACTGCGCAGCGCCGTCTCGTAGCGGGCGGCAGATCTCGTAACGGGTCGGCGGCAGCGGTCCCGTGGCCCTGCCGGCTACTTGTCGATGTCGCCGACCACGAAGAACAGCGAGCCCAGGATCGCCACCATGTCGGCGACGAGCGTCCCCGGCAGCAGCTCGGTGATCGCCTGGATGTTGTTGTACGAGGCGGAGCGGAGCTTCAGCCGGTACGGGGTCTTCTCGCCCTTGGACACCAGGTAGTAGCCGTTGATGCCGAGCGGGTTCTCGGTCCAGGCGTAGGTGTGGCCCTCGGGGGCCTTGAGCACCTTGGGGAGCCGCTGGTTGATCGGACCGGGCGCCAGGTCGGCCATCCGGTCCAGGCAGGCGTCCGCCAGCTCCAGCGCGTTGTGGGTCTGTTCCAGCAGGCATTCGAACCGGGCCAGGCAGTCGCCCTCGGTGCGGGTGACGACCTTGAGGGTGTCCTGCAGCTCCCCGTACGCGAGGTACGGCTCGTCGCGCCGCAGATCGAAGTCGACCCCGGAGGCGCGGGCGATCGGACCGGACACCCCGTACGCGTGCACGGTCTCGGCGGACAGCACACCGACACCGCGGGTTCGGCCCCGGAAGATCTCGTTGCCGAGCACCAGCCTGTCGTACACGTCCATCCGCGAGCGGACCGACGCGACGGCGTCCCGCGCGCGGCCCAGCCAGCCCGCCGGGAGGTCCTCCTTGAGGCCGCCGACCCGGTTGAACATGTAGTGCATCCGGCCGCCGGAGACCTCCTCCATCACGGCCTGGAGCTCCTCGCGCTCCCGGAAGGCGTAGAACACCGGGGTGATACCGCCCAGTTCGAGCGGGTACGAACCGAGGAACATCAGATGGTTCAGCACCCGGTTCAGCTCGGCGAGCAGGGTCCGCGTCCAGACCGCGCGCTCCGGGACCTCCATGCCGAGCATCCGCTCGACGGCCATCACGACGCCCAGCTCGTTGGAGAACGCCGACAGCCAGTCGTGGCGGTTGGCGAGCATCACGATCTGCCGGTAGTCGCGGGCCTCGAAGAGCTTCTCCGCGCCGCGGTGCATATAGCCGATGACCGGCTCGGCGTGCTGGATCCGCTCGCCGTCGAGGACGATCCGCAGACGGAGCACGCCGTGGGTCGAGGGGTGCTGGGGCCCGATGTTGAGCACCATGTCGGTGCTCTCCGCCGCGCCGCCGATGCCGACTGTCGTCTCCGTCATACGGCCAGTATTCCCTGAGCGCCGGGGGTGGTGCGGGGTGGGGCGCCTGCCGGGGGCCCGTCCCCTACGCGCCCCTTCCCGCCCCGGACCCCGGTCCGCGACACCGGGCGGGCAGAAAGATGCACTCAATCGCCGGACGGGCCGGTCGTGCCGGACGAGCCCGCCGGATACGGCCGCCGTGTCACCCGTTGCAGCAGCCAGCCGAAGTCGCCGAGCCCGCCCCGCGCGGTCAGCTCAGCCGCCTCACCCGCCGACGCGAGCGCGCGCACGTATCCCGCCGGATCGGTCGAGGCCAGGGCGAGCGACGGTCGCTCCCCGCTGATACCCAGCCCCCGCAGCGCCTCCCGCTGATCCACCACCTCGGGCTCCTCGCCGCCCACGGTCCCGGCCGCCGCGCACGCGTCCAGCGCCACATGCGAGGTGAGGTCGCAACTGCCGTCCGGCACCGGCCGCACCTCGCGCCCCGCCCGGAAGCCGGTCAGCGTGCCGAACGGCGGCCGCGCCTCCCGTACGTGGGCGTAGTCGACAGCCACCGCGAGCCCTGCGGACAGGGTGGAGACCGCCCGCGCCCACGCCTCGTCGCGCGGCCGGCCGATCTCCGCGCGGCTGCCCGGCCCGGCCGACGGCCACCAGCGCCGCAGCCAGGCGGCGTCCGCCCCGGTCACCGGTTCACCCAGCCGCTCCGCGCCGTCCGCCGTCCTGACGAGGACATAGCGGTCGATGCCGTCCGCATCGGTCTCCGCGACCGGCGTCGGGACGTTGTCCAGCCACTCGTTGGCGAAGAGCAGCCCCCGCGCCCCCGGCGGCGGCTCGGCGCACCACTCGATCCGGGGGTCCAGGCCGGCCGGCCGGCCGGCGATCTCCACGGCGTACGCCCGTACCGAAAGCCCCGCCGGGGCGAGGCCGGGCAGCGCCGCGAGCACCCCCGTCACCAGCTCTCCCCGCCCGGCCCCCAGATCCACCAGGTCGACCGCGTCCGTCCCCAGCTCCCGCGCCGTCCTGACCAGCAGCCGGGCCACGGCGGCGGCGAACAGCGGAGACGCGTGCACGGACGTACGGAAGTGTCCGGCCGGCCCTTCGAAGCTCCGGTAGAACCCCCCGTCCCCGTACAAAGCGGCCTCGGCCGCCTCCTGCCACCCACGCCACTCATCCGTCACGGGGCCAAGTCTCCACCTTGGGGAGTACGGTCCCTGGAACCGGATCGGCCCTCCGGCTGACCCACCCACCTGCCGCCTGTCCCTACGCTGGGTTACGTGCAGCGCCTCTACGACTTCATCCGCAGACACCCGACGGGCGTCGACATCTTCTGGGCTGTCGTCCTCCTCGGGCTCTCCGGCGTGTCCGTCGTGGGCGACCAGGGCCGCGGCACACCGCGGCTGGCTGCCGTGCCGGTCGCCATCGGCCTCTGCCTGGTCGTCGCGCTGCGCCGCAGGGCGCCGGAGAAGATGCTGCTGCTCGCCGTCGCGGCGGGCGTCGCGCAGCTGATCCTCGACGTCAGGCCGAACGTCGCGAACTTCGCCATGCTGGTGATCACCTTCACGGTGGCCACGGTCGGCGAGCGATGGGCCTCACGGCTCGCACTGGTCTGCAGCCTGTGCGCGGCCGGTCTCTCGCAGCTGCGCTGGCCCAACGACACCCGGGGCGGCTGGGTCCAGGATGTCTTTGTCGTCGTCGTCATGACCGTGCCGTTCGTCCTCGCCTGGGTGCTCGGCGACTCGATGCGGACCCGGCGGGCGTACTTCAGTCAGCTGGAGGAGCGGGCCGCCCGGCTGGAGCGGGAGCGCGAGGCGCAGTCGAAGGTCGCCGTGGCCGCCGAGCGGGCCCGTATCGCCCGCGAACTGCACGATGTCGTCGCGCACAACGTCTCGGTGATGGTGGTGCAGGCCGACGGGGCGGCGTACGTGATGGACGCGGCGCCCGACCAGGCCCGGCAGGCCCTGGAGACCATCTCCAGCACCGGCAGGCAGGCCCTCGCCGAGATGCGCCGGCTGCTCGGCGTGCTGCGCACCGGCGACAGCCAGGAGAGCGGGGAGTACGTCCCGCAGCCCGATGTCGGGCAGATCGAGGACCTGATCGAGCAGGTCCGCCGGACCGGTCTGGCGGTGGACTTCAAGATCGAGGGCACGCCGCGCCCGCTGCCCAGCGGCGTCGAGCTGACGGCGTACCGCATCGTGCAGGAAGCCCTGACCAACACCCGCAAGCACGGCGGCCCGGATGCCGGGGCCAGCGTGCGGCTGGTCTACTTCGACGACGGGCTCGGTCTGCTGGTCGAGGACGACGGCCGGGGCGCGGCGCACGAACTGTACGAGGACGGCGGCGCCGACGGCGCAGGTCACGGGATGATCGGTATGCGCGAGCGGGTCGGCATGGTCGGCGGCACGCTGGACGCCGGTCCGCGGCCCGGTGGCGGCTTCCGGATCAGCGCACTGCTGCCGCTCAAGCCCGCCCACTAGCCCACTGCCCTTGCTGGACAGGAACAGGAGACAAGGACCCTCATGGCGATCCGCGTGATGCTCGTCGACGACCAGGTACTGCTGCGCACCGGCTTCCGGATGGTGCTCGCGGCGCAGCCGGACATGGAGGTCGTCGCCGAGGCCGGCGACGGCGCAGAGGCGATCGAGAACCTTCGCTCCACCGCCGTCGACGTGGTGCTGATGGACGTGCGCATGCCGAGGCTGGACGGTGTCGAGGCGACCCGGCGCATCTGCGCCCGGCCCGATGCGCCCAAGGTGCTCATCCTGACCACGTTCGACCTGGACGAATACGCCTTCTCCGGTCTGAAGGCCGGGGCCAGCGGTTTCATGCTCAAGGACGTGCCGCCGGCCGAACTGCTCGGCGCGATCCGTTCGGTGCACAGCGGCGACGCGGTCGTCGCCCCGTCCACCACCCGGCGGCTGCTCGACCGCTTCTCGTCCATGCTGCCGAGCAGCACCGACGAACCCAAGCACAAGGACATCGGCAAGCTCACCGAACGCGAACGCGAAGTGATGCTGCTGGTCGCGCAGGGCATGTCGAACGGCGAGATCGCGGCGCGGCTGGTGCTCTCCGAGGCGACGGTCAAGACGCACGTCGGCCGCATCCTCACCAAGCTGAACCTGCGCGACCGGGTGCAGGTCGTCGTGCTCGCGTACGAGACGGGGCTGGTGCGGGCCGGCGGAGGCGGGGCGGGCTGACAAGCGCGCGCCGGTCACCTCACCGCAGCACGCCCTCCAGGAAGTCGCTGCCGAGCCGGGCCACCACCGTCAGGTCCAGCTGGTGCAGTACGTACCGGCCGCGCCGCCGCGTGGTGACCAGACCGGCCTTCTTCAGTACCGAAAGATGCCGGGAGACCTCGGGCGGCGTGATGCTGTGCGAGTCGGCGAGCTCACCGGTCGTGTACGGAGAACGGGCGAGGTTGCGGCACAGCCGCATCCGCATGGGGTGGGCCAGCGCCTCCAGCCGCAGCTGGAGCATTTCGACGGAGGCGGGGGAGGGCAGTTCGGGGCGGCGCACCGGATAGTGGATCACCGGGCGCCAGCCCGGCGCGTGCAGCACCATCAGATGTGGCCAGCCGAAGCTGGTCGGGATGAGCGTGAGCCCGGGGCCGACGGCCGGGTCGGTCGCGGTGGTCGAGCCCTCCGTCATCTTGTCGGCGCTGATCCTGCACGCGCCCTCGTCGAGCGAGAGTGCGGCGGACACCGCGCCCAACGCCTCACCGGCCCCCTTGCGCCGCAGCAGATCCGTCTTGTGCCGGGCGTCGGCGACCAGCTGGACCTGGACCCGCCGCCAGGTGTCCGCGAAGAACGCCTCGTCGCAGTCCTCGAAGAGACGCCGGACCCAGCGGCGTACGGGGACCGGGTCGGCCAGCAACTGCCGGGTGAACTCCACCTGCCGCGGACCGCGCGCCGCCGCCATGTCCAGTGCGCGGGCGCGCATCAGAGGGTCGCTGAGCGGGGAGGGTGCGCCGGTCCCGTACAGGCTGGCGCAGGTGAACTCCAGGGCGGCGGCGACGAACCGTTCGTCGTCGAGCCGGTCGAGGATGTCCAGATCCTCGGCGAGCGTCGCCCCGGTCCGGCCGTCCCCGCCGCGCACCCCGGCGAACGGCATGAAGACGTCGGAGAACGTGTTGCGCCACAGGAACTCGGCCTCGTGCAGCCGGTCGGCCAGGTCGGGCTCCAACGAGGCGGCGGTCGCCGTCGCCCAGCCGTGAAGTCCGGGATGGTGCCCCGGCTCGGAGAGCGCATGCAGAGCCAGCCCCAGCTCGGCGAGGGGCGAGGTCTCGAAGACGATGCGCTCGGGCGGCAGTCCCGCGATGTCGATGTTCACGCTCACCCCTCAATAGTGCGGGGTGCGGCGAAGGCGTCAGGCGCCATTTGACGGTGGTCGTCAATCGTCGCGCGGGACCGCCGGGACCGGCCCACGCTGAGTTCATGGACGCCATTCAGCAGCACATGATCGACAGCTATCGCGCAGCCCAGCACGGGGAACTGCCGCCGCCGCTGCCCGGCCGGCACGACTGGGCGGTGGTACGGGACGTACGCGACCGGCGCCGCTTCGACGCGGTGACAGCGGGCCTCCGGGCACGCCGCCGCCGGCGCACGGCACTACGAGAACTGTTCACCCACGGCCACCACTCCGCCCCGCCGGACAACTCCACCCCGCCGGGCAACTCCAGCCGCCCCGGCACTTGAGGACAGGGCGGCCGCCGGACGGCCCCGGTGCCCCCGCTAACCCAGTCGCTTCACGAACTCCCCCACCGCCACCCGCACATCCCGCGCGGTCCACTCCAGCCCCGCCTCCGACACCGTGACCTCCGTGTAGGACATCCCGGGCGGTCCCGCCGAAGCCGGGTGCCACCTGCGGAAGAGCGCGACGCCCGTCTCCTCCGCCTGCCGTACCGCCGCCTCGGTCAGGGCCTCCGCCCCGTACGGCAGCCATACCTGGAACTGGTGCGTGTGCGGCGGTTCCGGATGTACCCGGAACCACGGAACAGCGGACTCCGTAAAGCCCTCGGCCAGGGCGCCGGCCACCACCTTCGCCTGCGCCACGTAGGAGGACAGCTTCGGCAGCTCCCGGTCCAGGCCGACCAGCGCCGAGAGCGCCGCCGGGAACTGCTGGTAGAGCTGGCCGCCGTACCGGTGGCGCCAGGTGCGGGCCTCCTCGATCAGGGACTCCGGACCGGCGAGCGCGGCTCCGGACAGTCCGCCGAGCGTCTTGTAGAACGACACATACACGCTGTCCGCGAGCGCTGCGATCTCCGGCAGCCCGCGCCCGAAGCGGGGGGCGCACTCCCACAGTCGCGCGCCGTCGAAGTGCACCACTGCATCGCGTTCGCGGGCGGCCGCCACCACGGCCTCCAGCTCCTCCCACTCCGGCAGTACGAAACCGGCGTCGCGCAACGGCAGCTCCAGCATCAGCGTGCCGAAAGGTTCGGCGAAGTCGCGGATCTCCTGCGCGGTGGGCAGCCGCGGCTCGGACGTCGGGTGGACGGTACGCAGCCCGCTCACCGCCCCCAGAGCACCGCGCTCGTGCACCTCCGGATGCGAGAGCGGGTGCAGTGCCACGGTCGGGCTGCCGGTGCGCCCCGCCCAGCAGCGCAGCGCGACCTGCTGAGCCATCGTTCCGGTCGGGAAGAAGGCCGCGGACTCCATTCCGAGCAGATCGGCGATGCGCTGCTCCAGTACGGCGACGATCCCGTCGCCGTAGATGTCCGCAGGCCGGTCCAGATCGGCCACGGAACCGGCGTACGCGCCCAGGTCGGCAAGTTGCTCGCCGAGCGTCCGGTCGACGGGCGGCCGCCAAAGGCTCCGCTCGGCCCGGCGCCAGGCGGCGATCCGCCGGAACCGTGCAGCCGTTTCGCGGTCCGGCTCACCGTCCCGTATCCCGTCCCCCGCCCGGTCCCGGACCTCGTCCCGGATCTCGCCCTGCGCCTGCGCTCGTGCCTGCTCATGCCTGTCTGCCATGGGACGATCATCACGCAGAAGGCGGCCCTCGCCCACACGGTTTCGCGGTCCCTGCCCCGGCGGCCGTCCACGCATTCGTCCACAGCCTGTGGACGGCCAGGAGTCTGCACGAAACGCTGGCGTAGCATGCAGAGAAATCGTCCGGTACCCCCCGCGGACTGGAACGGAAGGCCATCGCCGCGTGAACGCAACAGCACCCAAGGAGCCCCTCGACGCGAGGGACCGCCCCGCCCGCCTCACCGTGGGTGTCGTGGGCGCGGGCAGGGTCGGCCCTGCCCTTGCCGCGTCCCTGCAGCTCGCCGGGCACCGCCCGGTCGCCGTGTCGGGCGTCTCCGACGCGTCGGTGCGCCGGGCCGCCGCGCTCCTGCCCGACGTGCCCCTGGTATCGCCCGCCGAGGTGCTCGCGCGTGCCGAGCTGGTCCTGCTGACCGTGCCCGACGACGCCCTGCCCGGCCTCGTCGAGGGCCTCGCCGAGACCGGAGCGGTCCGCCCGGGGCAGCTGATCGTCCACACGTCGGGGCGGTACGGGACACGGGTCCTGGACCCCGCCCTGCGGGCCGGTGCGCTGCCGCTCGCCCTGCACCCGGCGATGACGTTCACCGGCACGAGCGTCGACGTCCAGCGGCTGGCCGGCTGCTCCTTCGGCGTCACCGCGCCCGAGGAGCTGCGGCTCGCCGCCGAGGCACTCGTCATCGAGATGGGCGGCGAGCCCGAATGGATCGCGGAGGAGTCCCGTCCGCTCTACCACGCGGCGCTCGCTCTCGGCGCGAACCACCTGGTCACGTTGGTCGCCCAGTCGATGGAGCTGCTGCGCACGGCAGGGGTCGAGGCCCCCGACCGGATGCTCGGCCCGCTCCTCGGCGCCGCTCTCGACAACGCCCTGCGTTCCGGTGACGGCGCGCTGACCGGCCCGGTCGCCCGCGGCGACGCGGGCACGGTCGCCGCTCACATCGGCGAGCTGCGCAGGCACGCCCCGCAGACCGTGGCCGGTTACCTCGCGATGGCCCGCGCCACCGCCGACCGGGCGCTGGCGCACGGCCTGCTCAAGCCGGAACTCGCGGAGGACCTGCTCGGCGTCCTGGCCGACGGGGCCACGGGTGCGGGTACCACGGGCAGCACCGGACCGGGAGAGACCCGATGACCGAAACCTCCACCACCCTGCTCCGTACGGCCGCCGAGCTGGACACGTCCGGTGGGCGCAAGGGACCGCGGGCCGTCGTCATGACCATGGGCGCCCTGCACGAGGGGCACGCCGGCCTGATCCGTGCCGCCCGCGCCGCCGCGGGCCCGGACGGTCAGGTCGTCGTCACCGTCTTCGTCAACCCGCTCCAGTTCGGGGAGGCCGCGGACCTCGACCGCTACCCCCGTACCCTCGACGCCGATCTCGCCGTCGCGGGCGCGGCCGGTGCCGACGTGGTCTTCGCCCCGTCCGTCGACGAGGTCTACCCCGGCGGTGAGCCGCAGGTCAGGATCGCCGCGGGCCCTATGGGCGAGCGGCTGGAAGGGGCGTTTCGTCCCGGCCATTTCGACGGGATGCTGACCGTCGTCGCCAAGTTCCTGCACCTCACCCGCCCCGATGTCGCGTTCTTCGGGCAGAAGGACGCCCAGCAGCTGGCGCTGATCCGCCGTATGGTGCGCGATCTGAACTTCCCGGTGGAGATCGTCGGCGTGGAGACGGCCCGTGAGCCGGACGGCCTCGCGCTCTCCAGCCGCAACCGTTTCCTCGACGCCCAGGAGCGCCACACCGCCCTGGCCCTGTCCCGGGCCCTGTTCGCGGCCCGCGACAGGCTCGCCGCCCAGCAGGCGCTGCACGCCCGCGCGCAGACCACCCCGGCGACGACGGGCCGGGCCGCCGCACTCACCCGGCTCGGCGAGGCCCGTGCGGCCGCGGACACCCAGGCGGTGGCCCGGGCCAGGCCGGACGACGGACCCGCTGCGGTGCGCGCCGCCGCGCGCATGATCCTCGACGACGCGGCCGCCGAACAGCCCCCGCTCGCCCTGGACTATCTGGCGCTCGTGGACCCGGCTGACTTCACCGAGATCCCCGACGACCGGACCACCGGTGACGCGATCCTCGCCGTCGCCGCGCGGGTGGGCGCCACCCGCCTCATCGACAACATCCCGCTGACCTTCGGAGCCGACACGTGACCGGAATACGGCTGACCGCCCCCGCCCCCGGCTGGGCCATCGACGCGGATGTCGTGGTGGTCGGCTCCGGCGTCGCCGGCCTCACCACCGCGCTGCGCTGCGCGGCCGCGGGCCTCGCCACCGTCGTCGTCACCAAGGCCCGGCTCGACGACGGCTCCACCCGCTGGGCGCAGGGCGGTATCGCGGCAGCCCTCGGCGAGGGCGACACCCCGGAACAGCACCTGGCCGACACCCTCGTCGCGGGCGCGGGCCTGTGCGACGAGTCGGCGGTACGGACCCTGGTCACCGAGGGCCCCGACGCCGTACGCCGTCTGATCAAGACCGGCGCGCACTTCGACACCACCGACACCGGCGACATCGCGCTCACCCGCGAGGGCGGCCACCACCGCCGCCGGATCGCGCACGCGGGCGGGGACGCGACGGGCGCCGAGATCTCCCGCGCCCTGGTCGAGGCGGTCCGCTCCGCGGCCCTCCACACCGTGGAGAACGCCCTGGTCCTGGACCTGCTGACGGACGCCGAAGGCCGCACCGCCGGCGTCACCCTGCACGTCATGGGCGAGGGCCAGCACGACGGCGTCGGCGCGGTCCACGCCCCCGCGGTGGTCCTCGCCACCGGCGGCATGGGCCAGGTCTTCTCCGCCACCACCAACCCGCCGGTCTCCACGGGCGACGGCGTCGCCCTCGCGCTGCGGGCCGGCGCGGAGGTCTCCGACCTCGAATTCGTCCAGTTCCACCCGACGGTGCTCTTCCTCGGCGCCGACTCCGAGGGCCAGCAGCCCCTCGTATCGGAAGCGGTACGGGGCGAGGGCGCCCACCTCGTCGACGCGTCCGGAACCCGGTTCATGGTCGGGCAGCACGAACTGGCGGAACTGGCGCCGCGCGACATCGTCGCCAAGGCCATCACCCGCCAGATGCAGCTGCACGGCACCGAGCACATGTACCTCGACGCCCGCCATTTCGGCGCCGAGATGTGGGAACAGCGCTTCCCCACGATCCTGGCGGCCTGCCGCGCCCACGGCATCGACCCGATCACCGAACCGATCCCGGTCGCCCCCGCCGCGCACTACGCCTCCGGCGGCATCCGTACCGATCTGCGCGGCCGGACGACGGTCCCGGGGCTGTACGCGTGCGGCGAGGTCGCCTGCACGGGCGTGCACGGGGCGAACCGGCTGGCGTCCAACTCGCTCCTGGAGGGCCTGGTCTTCGCCGAACGCATCGCGGCGGACATCGTCGAGGACCGGCCGCGCGCGACGGAGGCGGCAGCCCCTGTGACGAAGGCAGCGACCCTGGTGGCGGACCGGGACACCGAACGGGACACCGACCCCGCCCCCTCGCCGCTGCTCGCCCCCGAGGCACGGACCACGATCCAGCGGATCATGACCAGGGGCGCCGGAGTCCTGCGTTCCGCCGCCAGTCTCGTCACCGCCGCAGACGATCTCGAGGCCCTGCACAACAGTGCGGCCGCCGACGCCTGGGCGACCGGGCCGAAGCGCGCGGAGCCCGGCGTGGAGGCGTGGGAGGCCACCAACCTGCTCCTCGTCTCGCGCGTCCTGGTCGCCGCCGCCCGGCAGCGCGAGGAGACCCGCGGCTGCCACTGGCGCGAGGACCGGCCCGAGCGGGACGACGAGACCTGGCGCCGCCACCTCGTCGTGCGGCTCACCCCGGACCGCCGGCTCGTCCTCAGCCGTACGGAATCCGAGGCATTCCCGCCCGTACACCCGGCGGGGGCACCAGACTGCGCAGCAGCAACCACGACCCACCCCACCCCCGAGGAGCCGTAACCGTGAGCACGCCCGAAGAGAATCCGCGCCCCACACCCGTGGACGTACCGCTGATCCAGATCGGCGCGCCCGCACCGTCCGCGGGCGGCTGCGGGGACGCCTGCGGCTGCGGCGGGGACGACGGCTACGAGCTGGACCCGCTGGAGTGCGGCCTCGACCCCGACCTTGCCCAGCTCATCGCCGACGCGGGCCTCGACCCCGTTCAGGTCGAGGACATCGCGCACGTCGCCATCGAGGAGGACCTCGACCACGGCGTGGACGTCACAACCGTCGCCACGGTCTCCGAGGAGGCCATGGCCACCGGTGACTTCACCGCCCGCGAAGCCGGTGTCGTCGCCGGTCTGCGGGTCGCCGAGGCCGTCCTCTCCATCGTCTGCACGGCCGAGTTCGAGGTCGAGCGCCATGTCGAGGACGGCGACCGCGTCGTCCCCGGCCAGAAGCTGCTGACGGTCACCACCCGCACCCGCGACCTGCTCACCGGCGAGCGCAGCGCGCTCAACCTGCTCTGCAGGCTCTCCGGCATCGCGACCGCGACCCGCGCCTGGGCCGACGTGCTCGAAGGCACGAAGGCCAAGGTCCGCGACACCCGGAAGACCACTCCGGGACTGCGCGCCCTGGAGAAGTACGCGGTGCGCTGCGGCGGCGGCGTCAACCACCGGATGTCGCTCTCCGACGCCGCGCTGGTCAAGGACAACCACGTCATCGCGGCGGGCGGTGTCGCCGAGGCGTTCAAGCGGGTGCGGGACGAGTTCCCGGACGTCCCGATCGAGGTCGAGGTCGACACCCTGGACCAGGTCCACGAGGTCCTGGCGGCGGGCGCCGACCTGATCCTGCTGGACAACTTCACCCCGGCCGAGACCGAGGAGGCCGTAGCGGTCGTCGGCGGCCGCGCGGCCCTGGAGTCCTCCGGCCGTCTCACCCTCGACAGCGCCCGCGCCTACGCCGACGCGGGCGTCGACTACCTCGCCGTCGGTGCGCTCACCCACTCCTCACCGATCCTCGACATCGGCCTGGACTTCCGCGACACCGACGGGGCCGGCGTCTGATGCTGCTCACCATCGACGTCGGCAACACCCACACCGTCCTGGGCCTGTTCGACGGTGAGGAGATCGTCGAGCACTGGCGGATCTCCACCGACGCCCGGCGCACCGCGGACGAGCTCGCGGTGCTGCTCAACGGCCTGATGGGCATGCACCCGCTGCTCGGCGAGGAGCTGGGCGACGGCATCGAGGGCATAGCGATCTGCGCCACCGTCCCGGCGGTGCTGCACGAGCTGCGCGAGGTCACCCGTCGTTACTACGGGGATGTCCCTGCCGTACTCGTGGAGCCCGGCATCAAGACGGGGGTGCCGATCCTGGTGGACAACCCGAAGGAGGTCGGCGCGGACCGCATCATCAACTCGGTCGCCGCCGTCGAGCTCTACGGCGGTCCGGCGATCGTCGTCGACTTCGGCACCGCCACCACTTTCGATGCGGTCTCCGCCCGTGGCGAGTACGCGGGCGGGGTCATCGCCCCCGGCATCGAGATCTCCGTCGAGGCACTCGGCGTCAAGGGCGCCCAGCTCCGCAAGATCGAGCTGGCCCGGCCGCGCAGCGTGATCGGCAAGAACACGGTCGAGGCCATGCAGGCGGGCATCGTGTACGGCTTCGCGGGCCAGGTCGACGGCGTCGTCGAACGCATGAAGAAGGAGCTGGCGGCCGACCCGGACGACGTCACCGTCATCGCGACCGGCGGCCTTGCTCCGATGGTGTTGGGCGAGTCCTCCGTGATCGACGAGCACGAGCCCTGGCTCACGCTCATCGGCCTGCGTCTGGTGTACGAGCGCAACGTGGCCCGGATGTAGGCGCAGCGCCGGGCACCTGCGGGAACGGTGCGGCGGCGGGACGGCCGCCGCCGCGCCGCCGTCGGCCAGCTAAGCCGATTTTGTCCATTTAGCACGTATTGTCGCGTTATGCCCACGCCTTACGGATCACGCGGCGGTATGGCGTTCAGCGCGGACGAGCTGCGAGTGCTCCGACGCGCCCTCGCCAACGCCCTCCACCCCGCGCCCCTGCCCGACGACGATGTCCAGGACTGCCTGCGGCTTGCGGGCTCCGTCGACGAGGTGGCCGGCGAGGCGGGACGGCTGCGCGCGTTCCTCCTCGCCGACCTCGCCCGCTACCGAGACGCCCTTCCCGGCTCCGCCACCGGCTATCTGGAACTGCTCCAGGACGCCCTGGCCGCCGGTTACGACCCCCGCCCGGAGGATCTGGCGGCACTGCGCCTCCAGCGCGGCAGACCGGTCGCCGCAGCGCTCCTGGAGCGCTGCCAGGTGCTCGCCGAGCGGTCGGTAAGGGCGCGGCTCGCTGGCCGGGCCGTACCCGCGACGACCCCCGCCCCGCGCAGCCGCCTGCTGGCGCTGCCCGGCGGCCGGGCGGCGGCCCCCGAACCCGAACGGCCGAAGGCCCCGCCGACCCCGGCTCGTCCGGTGCCACAGCCCGAGCGCCCCGCACCGAAGCCCTCGGAGGTCTTCCCGCCCCGCCGCCGCCCGGCCCCGCCGACCCCGCCTGCGCAGCAGCGCGCCGCGGGATAGCCACGCCGGACGGCGGAGGGGGCACGCGGAAGTCCGTACCGGGCTCGCTACTCTGGACGCCATGGACTACGTATCCGCGCTCGTGCCCCCCGTGGTGATGGCTGCCTTCTTCATCGGCCTCGTCGTGACGATCGTCAAGAGCCAGGGCGGCCCCAACAAGGCCAAGGAGGACGCGGCCGTGGACTCGGCGATCAGCCGCGCCGAGGCGGTGCGGAAGACCCCGCGGACCGACGGGGTCTGACCGGTACCTCGCGTACTGCCACTGCACAGCACTGGATCGCACCGCACCGCACCGCACTGCACTGAGCGAAGGGCGTACGACTCATCATGAGCCGTACGCCCTTTTGCTGTGTAAATAACCTGCCATTCCAGACATCTAGCACTATGGTGACGCTGTGCCCCGCCAATTGGGAGAGCTGGAAGACGCCGTGATGACGCGGGTCTGGCAATGGAACCGTCCGGTCACCGTGCGGGAAGTCCTTGAGGACCTTCAGCAGGAACGGTCCATCGCGTACACGACCGTCATGACGGTAATGGACAATCTCCATCAGAAGGGCTGGGTGCGCAGGGAAGTCGAGGGCCGCGCATATCGATATACGGCGGTCTCCACCCGCGCCGCCTACTCGGCCGCACTGATGAACGAAGCCTGGTCGCACAGTGACAACCCGGCCGCCGCTCTTGTCGCCTTCTTCGGCATGATGTCCGCCGAGCAGCGCGACGCTCTCCGCGATGCGATGCGGATCGTATCCCCGGACGCCCCGGAGGTCGGGGATCACCCGGCTGATGACGCGGGCCCGGAGACCGGGCGATAGCGTCGGGGCATGTCCTCAGAGCTTCCGCATACAGATTTCCGTACCGAACCGTCGGTTATAAACGCAGCCATCACTGTCCGGCGTGCCAGGACGAGCGATGTGCCCTCGGTCCGCCGTCTCCTCGACGGGTACGTACGCGAAGGCATCCTGCTCGACAAAGCGACGGTGACGCTTTACGAGGACATCCAGGAGTTCTGGATCGCGGAACGCGACGCGGATGCCCGGGTCATCGGCTGCGGTGCACTCCATGTGATGTGGGAAGACCTCGCCGAAGTCCGTACTCTCGCGGTCGATCACAGCATCAAGGGTGCCGGAGTGGGGCATCAAGTACTGGACAAGCTGTTGCAGACCGCCCGCTGGCTGGGTGTGCGCCGGGTTTTCTGTCTCACCTTCGAAGTCGACTTCTTCGCCAAGCACGGCTTCGTGGAGATCGGAGAGACACCGGTCGACACAGATGTCTACAGCGAGCTGCTGCGTTCCTATGACGAGGGCGTAGCAGAGTTCCTCGGTCTCGAACGAGTGAAGCCGAACACCTTGGGCAACAGTCGGATGCTTCTGCACCTGTGACCGCCGGAAGAACCCGGAACCCTATGTCCGAATCGCGCATGTTTCCCGCGTTCTTGCACTCCTGAACCTCTCCCAGGGGTTTGTGTTTTCCGGAGAAAAGCGGTTTCCTTTCCGCGTACTGCATTTTCGATGAAAGGAAATCCGGTGGCACAGAAGGTTCAGGTCCTTCTTGTCGATGACCTCGACGGTGGCGAGGCGGACGAGACAGTGACGTTCGCTCTGGATGGCAAGACGTACGAGATTGACCTCACCACGACCAACGCGGACAAGCTCCGCGGTCTTCTTGAGCCGTACACCAAGGGTGGCCGACGCACCGGTGGCCGTGCCGCGGCCGGCCGTGGCAAGGGTCGCGCCGTTCCCGGTGGCAACAAGGACACCGCCGAGATCCGTAAGTGGGCGCGCGAGAACGGTCACAATGTGAATGACCGCGGTCGTGTTCCGGCAGAGATCCGCGAGGCTTACGAGAAGGCCAACGGCTGAGCCGTCGACTGATCGGCCGTGCATCCCGTTGCCGGCCATCCTGTTCCGGCACGCATCAACCGGGCCCGGTGGCATTCCGTTGCCATCGCGTCCACGAGCCGTACGAGATCGGGAGCATCCCCACCCCTGCTCCCGAGGCCGGCGAGGGCCGGGAGCTCCGCCTCTCCCTCGTGCCGCAGCTCGGGGGGCCGCAGCCATACGGCGGCCCCCGGCGAGCCGGCCGCCCAGCCGGGCGGTGCCGGCGCGATGATCCGCCCGCCCGTACCGACGGCGGTCAATGTGAGGGCCACCCCGCCCCACTCCAGCCAGTCGAGCAGCCCCGGCAGCTCGTCGGCGCTCCCCGGGGCCACCAGTAGCCCCATGGTCTGCCCGGTCAGTGCCACCGGCCCGGTCCGTCCCACCCGCCGCAGTGCGGCGTGACCCGCGACCGCGGGCAGTTCCAGGACGTCGAACCGCAGCCCGGTCAGCAGCCGGACCGGAGCGGTGCCCGTCGTCACCCAGTCGAGCTCGCGCTCGTACCACTGCGCATGGTCGCCATGGCCGTCGCGGTCGTCGGCGAGCGGCGAGCGCGGGGGCGGGACGGTGAGGGCCATGCCGGAAGAACTGCCGAAAGGCCCCCGGAGTTACGCAGAGTCTTCAATTGCATGCGCAGCGTGTCCGAAATGGAGGCGCACGAGTGCATTTCGCAGTGCAAGGATGTTCGCCCGTAGCGGAGGGAACCGGCGTGCGCCGCATGGACTGTCTGTAATTGCGGGTAAGACATCCCTAGTGGGGAGGGGCGACACGCAGGCCGAGACGTCTCACGTTCGCCGTCGGCGTACTGGCGATAGGGGTATCTGCCTGGCCTGCGGGAACATCGTCTCGCACCATCGGGTTGGAGCAGTTGTCGGCGTTCGGGGCAGGAGGCCAAGGACGGGTGTCGGCAGTTGGAATGAGCGGTCCCCGCTTGCGGGACTAAGCTGCGGAAGGACAGGGAGGGGACCGACCCCTTACTGCCTGACCGCTCTGAGGAGCGATTAACGATGTTCGAGAGGTTCACCGACCGCGCGCGGCGGGTTGTCGTCCTGGCTCAGGAAGAAGCCCGGATGCTCAACCACAACTACATCGGCACCGAGCACATCCTCCTGGGCCTTATCCACGAGGGTGAGGGTGTCGCCGCTAAGGCCCTGGAGAGCCTCGGGATTTCGCTCGAGGCGGTCCGCCAGCAGGTGGAGGAGATCATCGGTCAGGGCCAGCAGGCCCCGTCCGGGCACATCCCCTTCACTCCGCGAGCCAAGAAGGTCCTGGAGCTGTCGCTCCGCGAGGCTCTTCAGCTCGGCCACAACTACATCGGTACCGAGCACATCCTGCTCGGCCTGATCCGCGAGGGCGAGGGCGTCGCCGCCCAGGTCCTCGTGAAGCTGGGCGCCGACCTGAACCGCGTGCGGCAGCAGGTCATCCAGCTGCTCTCCGGGTACTCGGGAGGCAAGGAGGCGGCCACTGCAGGCGGCCCCGCGGAGGGCACGCCCTCCACGTCCCTGGTGCTCGACCAGTTCGGCCGGAACCTCACCCAGGCCGCTCGCGAATCCAAGCTCGACCCGGTCATCGGGCGCGAGAAGGAGATCGAGCGGGTCATGCAGGTGCTGTCCCGCCGTACCAAGAACAACCCGGTTCTCATCGGCGAGCCCGGCGTCGGCAAGACGGCGGTCGTCGAGGGCCTGGCGCAGGCCATCGTCAAGGGCGAGGTGCCCGAGACCCTCAAGGACAAGCACCTCTACACCCTCGACCTCGGCGCGCTGGTCGCCGGCTCCCGCTACCGCGGTGACTTCGAGGAGCGCCTGAAGAAGGTCCTCAAGGAGATCCGCACCCGCGGCGACATCATCCTGTTCATCGACGAGCTCCACACCCTGGTGGGTGCGGGCGCCGCCGAGGGCGCGATCGACGCGGCAAGCATCCTCAAGCCCATGCTGGCGCGGGGCGAGCTCCAGACGATCGGTGCGACGACGCTCGACGAGTACCGCAAGCACCTGGAGAAGGACGCGGCCCTCGAGCGCCGCTTCCAGCCCATTCAGGTCGCGGAGCCGTCGCTGCCGCACACCATCGAGATCCTCAAGGGTCTGCGCGACCGCTACGAGGCCCACCACCGCGTCTCCATCACGGACGAGGCTCTGGTCCAGGCCGCGACGCTGGCCGACCGCTACATCTCGGACCGCTTCCTGCCGGACAAGGCGATCGACCTGATCGACGAGGCCGGTTCCCGGATGCGCATCCGCCGGATGACCGCGCCGCCGGACCTCCGCGAGTTCGACGAGAAGATCGCGGGTGTCCGCCGCGACAAGGAGTCGGCCATCGACTCCCAGGACTTCGAGAAGGCAGCGTCTCTCCGCGACAAGGAGAAGCAGCTGCTGGCGGCGAAGACCAAGCGGGAGAAGGAGTGGAAGGCCGGCGACATGGACGTCGTCGCCGAGGTCGACGGCGAGCTGATCGCCGAAGTCCTGGCCACGGCCACCGGTATCCCGGTCTTCAAGCTGACGGAGGAGGAGTCCTCCCGTCTGCTGCGCATGGAGGACGAGCTCCACAAGCGCGTCATCGGCCAGAAGGACGCCATCAAGGCCCTCTCGCAGGCGATCCGCCGTACGCGAGCCGGTCTGAAGGACCCGAAGCGCCCCGGTGGCTCGTTCATCTTCGCCGGCCCGTCCGGTGTCGGTAAGACGGAGCTCTCCAAGACGCTCGCCGAATTCCTCTTCGGTGACGAGGATGCGCTGATCTCCCTCGACATGTCGGAGTTCAGCGAGAAGCACACGGTTTCCCGCCTCTTCGGTTCTCCCCCCGGTTACGTGGGTTACGAAGAGGGCGGCCAGCTCACCGAGAAGGTGCGCCGCAAGCCGTTCTCCGTCGTCCTCTTCGACGAGGTCGAGAAGGCCCACCCCGATATCTTCAATTCCCTGCTCCAGATTCTGGAAGACGGTCGCCTGACCGACTCCCAGGGCCGGGTCGTGGACTTCAAGAACACGGTCATCATCATGACGACCAACCTCGGGACCCGGGACATCTCCAAGGGCTTCAACCTGGGCTTCGCCGCCCAGGGCGACGTCAAGACCGGCTACGAGCGGATGAAGAACAAGGTCAACGAAGAGCTCAAGCAGCACTTCCGGCCCGAGTTCCTCAACCGTGTCGACGACACGGTCGTGTTCCACCAGCTGACCGAGGAAGACATCATCCAGATCGTCGACCTCATGATCGCCAAGGTGGACGAGCGCCTGAAGGACCGCGACATGGGCATCGAGCTCAGCGCGGAGGCCAAGTCGCTCCTGGCGAAGAAGGGCTACGACCCCGTGATGGGCGCCCGGCCGCTGCGCCGGACGATCCAGCGCGAGATCGAGGACATCCTCTCCGAGAAGATCCTCTTCGGTGAGCTGCGTCCCGGTCACATCGTGGTCGTGGGCACCGAGGGCGAGGGTGAGGAGAAGAAGTTCACCTTCCGTGGCGAGGAGAAGTCGGCACTGCCCGACGTCCCGCCGATCGAGCAGGCGGCAGGCGGCGCCGGCCCGAACCTGACGAAGGACGCGTAAGGGCGCATCGAGCGTCTGAGCATGTGAGGGGGCTGCCCCGGACCGTTCCGTACGGTTCCGGGGCAGCCCCTTTTCCTGTGCGGTTCGGGATCAGCGGGTGATGCGGAGGCCGTCGGTGTCCTCGACCTCGACATCGAGACCGGGCAGGACCTGGAGCGGCGCGCGGCCGGGCGGCGCCGACGACCGCTTCCTGTCCTGACACCGGTCGCCTCCCTCCCCGGCCTGTGCCAGGTGAAGCTTTCACACGTGCCCGCGTACGGGCTGGACAGCGCCCCCACGTACGCGGAGGTGAGCCGACTGGGTCCGGGGCCTCACACGACGTCTCAGGGGACGGCCTCGGCGCCCGGACGGGCCTCACGCCGCTCTGCGTACACACCCTCGCTCTGCCGGCGGCCCTCTTCCCCGTTCTGCGCCGGACGCCTGCCGTCGCCGCGCTTTGGCCGGCCGAGCCCGTGCCGTACGGCCTCGCCGCCGAAGCGGCTTCGCCCGACGCCAGGCCCTCGACATCGGGCAGGGCAGCCCCGTAGACCTGCACAGAGCGGTCTCCGGGAGGTGCTGAAGGTCCGGGCCGGCTCCGACGGACCGGGCGCCGCGGCCGGCGGGGCCGGCTCCTGGCGGTCGGCGTCGGAGGGTTGCTGCCGAAGGTCCCGAATCGGACAGCCCTTGGTCCCACCGCGGGTGACAAGGCGCACAGCCCTTTCGGGCCCTACTACGAGGCATAGGGGACATGGCCGTGATCGCGGGAGGGGTCTCTGCCCCGGGGGCGACCGGGACCTTCGGGGCGGCAGTGGGAGATGCCTGGAACGCTAAGCAATGTCCGTTTAGGGCGGTTTGGAACTGGGGTTAAACCTGCCCGGCCGAAGAGATCCGGCGGGGTGCGGTGCGGGCGGCGCGGGGCCCGCGGGAGTGGATTCCCGCGGCGTCGGCTACGGCTTTTGTTCGTAGATGGGGTGTTTGAGCATTGGTGGGAGTCCGGGTTACCAAGGGATGGCCAGCCCGGCGGACAAGCCGGGACGACTCACCTCCGGAGGATCTCCGCATATGTCGAAGCGCGCTACGTTCCAGCACTCCCGCCGCCCGTCCGTGTCCCGTGTTCGTGGCGCCGTGGTGGCAGCCGGCCTGGGGACGACGATGGTTCTCGGTGCGGGCGCTGCGTTCGCGGCCGGTGCGGCGGCGAGCACCCCCGACGCGGCGGGCCTGGTCAATACCGCCGCGGCCGAGTCGGTCGCCAAGCAGGCGACCGTGCAGGGCAAGGCGGCCCAGGTCGCCAAGCAGGCGGTGGCCAAGAAGGCTGCCGAGGCGAAGAAGGCCGCGAACCTGGCGACCTCCTGGGAGGCGCCGGTCAGTCACTACCAGCTGAGCGCCAGCTTCGGCAACGACGGCTCGCGCTGGGCCCACAAGCACTCCGGCCAGGACTTCGCCGTGCCGATCGGCACCAGGGTCGAGGCCGCGCACAGCGGTGTTGTCGTGAAGGCCGGCCCGAACGGCGGCGGCGACGGCCCCGCGTACGGCAACGCCATCGTGATCAAGCACAGCAACGGCATGTACTCGCAGTACGCCCACCTGTCGCAGATCGACGTGCGCATAGGCCAGGCCGTGCAGACCGGAGAGAAGATCGCCCTCTCGGGCAACACCGGTAACTCCAGCGGCCCGCACCTGCACTTCGAGATCCGGACCACCGCGAACTACGGTTCCGCGGTCAACCCGGTCATGTTCCTGCAGAAGGAGGGCGTCACGGTCTGACCCGACCGGACGAACCCGCCACGGCCCGGGATCCCGCTACTTCGCGGGGCCCGGGCTGTGGGCTTGGGTGACCAGATCGACGGCGACTTCGAGGATGGCCTTGCGCTTGTCCTCGATGTCGCCGTCGACGTCTTTGAGGACGAACATCCCGGCGTGCATCGAGAAGAGCGCGCTGACACAGCGGACCTGGTCGGCGAGTGGGGCGTCGGGGTCCTTGAGCAGGTCGAGCAGCTCCAGGAACCGGCTCTTCGAGGTCTGTCCGATGCTGAGGTCGCGCATGGCCGCCTGGTTCTCCTGCATGAAGCGGAACAGCGGGGCGGCGCCGATCAGGGCGTCGCTGTAACGGATCAGGAGCTCCTTCTTCGTCTCCAGGGTGCGCGGCTGCTCCTTGCCCCAGGCGATCAGCTTCTCGACGGGCCGGTTGAGGTCGTCGAAGATGCTGACGAGGATGTCTTCCTTGGTCTTGAAGTGGTAGTACAGCGCCGCCTTGGTGACGTCCAGCTTCTCGGAGATCTCGCGCAGTGAGGTCTTCTCGTAACCCTGCTCGGCGAAGAGCTCCAGGGCGACGTCCTGGATGCGCTGGCGCGTGTTGCCCCGGCGTGGCTGCGGCGTGCTGCCCATGGTGCTCTCCCAAAAACTTACTTGACGCCCGGCTAGTTACGGGTTCTACTGTCCCCAGTGTAGTCAACTAGCCGGGCGGCAAGTAAGTGGCCGGTGTACAGGGGATCAGGGAGTTGGGGATCATGGCGGACCTGAAGAAGGCGGCAGACGGGAAGGCGGGCGGAAGAGCAGCCGGCAAGGCTGCCGACGAGCCGGCCGCCGCGCCCGGGCCGCGGCAGCGCAGCGTCCGGGTGGTGATGCTCGCCCTGATGATCACGATGCTGCTGGCCATGCTCGACAACCTGATCGTCGGCACCGCCATGCCGACCATCGTCGGCGACCTCGGCGGCCTGGAGCATCTGTCCTGGGTCGTCACCGCGTACACCCTGGCCACCGCCGCCTCCACCCCCATCTGGGGCAAGCTCGGCGACATGTACGGACGCAAGGCCATCTTCCTCACGTCCATCGTGCTCTTCCTGATCGGCTCCGTACTGAGTGGCATGGCCCAGGACATGGGCCAGCTGATCGGCTTCCGGGCGATCCAGGGACTCGGCGCGGGCGGCCTGATGGTCGGCGTCATGGCGATCATCGGTGACTTGGTGCCGCCCCGTGAGCGCGGCAAGTACCAGGGCCTGATGGCCGGTGTCATGGCGATCGCCATGATCGGCGGACCGCTGGTCGGCGGCACCATCACCGACCACCTCGGCTGGCGCTGGAGCTTCTACATCAACCTGCCGCTGGGGGCGGTCGCCCTCGCCATGGTCACCGCCGTGCTGCACCTGCCGAACAAGGAGCGCACCAAGGCGAAGGTCGACTACCTCGGTGCCGGGCTGCTGACTCTCGGCATCACCGCGATCGTGCTGGTCACCACCTGGGGCGGTTCGGAGTACGCCTGGGACTCCGCCGTGATCATGGAGCTCGCCGCGATCGGTGTCGTCTCCCTCGTCGGCTTCCTCTTCGTCGAGACGAAGGCTGCAGAACCGATCATTCCGCTCCACATCTTCCGCAACCGCAACTTCACGCTGATGTCCCTCGTCGGCTTCATGTCCGGCTTCGTGATGTTCGGCGCGGTGCTCTTCCTGCCGCTGTTCCAGCAGTCCGTCCAGGGCGCGTCCGCGACCAACTCCGGGCTCCTGCTGCTGCCGATGCTGCTGTCGATGATGATCGTCTCGCTGATCGCCGGACGGGTCACCACCAGCACCGGAAAGTACAAGATCTTCCCCATCATCGGCTCCGTCCTGATGGTGGCCGGTCTGTTTCTGCTCTCGCAGATGGACACCGACACCACCCGCTTCACCTCCGGCGTCTACATGGCGGTGCTCGGCGCGGGCATGGGCTTCCTGATGCAGATCACGATGCTCGTCGCGCAGAACAGTGTCGAGCTGAAGGACATGGGCGTCGCCTCCTCCGCGACCACCCTCTTCCGTACGCTCGGCAGCTCCTTCGGTGTCGCGATCATGGGGGCGCTGTTCACCGGACGGGTGCAGGACGAGATGGCGGCCCGCGGCGGCGGAGCGGCCACCGCGAGGTCCGCGCAGCTGGACGCGGCGAGCCTGGCGAAGCTGCCGGACCCGGTGCGTGAGGCGTACCAGTTCGCAGTCTCGTCCGGGACGCACATCGCCTTCATGGTCGGCGCTTCGGTCGGCGTGATCGCGCTGTTGGCGGCGGTGTTCGTCAAGGAGGTGCCGCTGCGCGGAGCCGGCCCGGAGGCCAAGGCGGAGGCCGACGGGGAGGCCCCCGTGGACGCCGTTGCCGACGCCAAGCAGGGCCAGACCGTCTGATCCGGCCGACCCGGCAACAACGGCAAGGCCCCTGGGGCGCGCGGACCGCGCACTCCAGGGGCCTTGTCCGTCTTCTGGCTCAGCTCGGCTCAGGCGCTCAGCCCACCTCAGCCGCCGAACTGTGTGCCGTCCGGCGCCGCGTTCGCCCCCGGACCGTCCGTGCCGCCCGGTTCGGCCTTGGCTGCCCTGCGCTGTTCGGCGAGCTGAAGGACGGGGAAGCTGCCCGTGTTCGTCGGGGCGTGCTCCGGCAGCCACAGCACGGCGATCGCCCCGCCGGCCCCCTCCGCCGCGCCCTGCGGCGCCGCGTTCCGGAAGGTCAGCCGGGCGCCGAGGACCCGGGCCTGACCGGCGGCGATGGTCAGGCCCAGACCGTGCCCGTGCCCGGAGCGGTCGCTGCTTCCGGTACGGAACCTGCTCGGGCCCTCACGCAGCAGCGCCTCCGGGAAACCGGGCCCGTGATCGCGGACGCGCACCACCCGACCCTCGACCGTGACCTCCACCGGAGTGGAACCGTGCTTGGCCGCGTTGCCCAGCAGATTGCCGAGAATGCGCTCCAGCCTGCGCGGATCGGTGTTGACCCACGACTCGTGCACCACCTGGACCCGCACGTCCGGGTCCAGCAGAGCGACCCGTCGGCTGACGAACTCGCCGAGCGCGATCTCCTGCAGCTCGGCCCGCTCCGACGCACTGTCCAGCCTGGCCACCTCCAGCACGTCCTCGACGAGTGTGCGCATCGCCTGTGCCCGGTCCCGTACGAGCTCGGTGGGGCGGCCCGGCGGGAGCAGCTCGGCCGCCGTCAGCAGCCCGGTCACGGGGGTGCGCAGCTCGTGCGCGATGTCCGCGGTGACCCGGCGCTCCGCCTCGATCCGTTCGTTCAGCGCGTCCGTGAGGGCGTCCACCGCACGGGCCAGGTCGTCGGTCTCGTCCCGGATGACGCCGCCGATGGCGTCCCTGACCCGCACCTCCGTATTGCCCTGCGCGACCTTCCCGGCCGCGGCTGCCGCCTTGCGCAGCCGGCGCGACAGCTGACCGCCGATCAGCACACCGAGCGCGCAGCCCCCGAAGACCACCGAGACGGAGCCGATGATCAGCGCGCGGTCGAGATCGCCCATGATCGTGGCGCTGCGGTTGGCGAAGCGGGTGTGCAGCGACAGCACGTCACCGTTGGCCAGCGGCACGGCCGCCCACACATCGGGCACCCCGTTCGCGTACTCGTCGACATGCGTGGCGCGCCGGTTCCTACGGGTCTCCGCGCGCAGGCTCTGCGGCATCGTCGGGTCGTTGAGCTTGGCGCCGAACTTGGGGTCGGCCTTCTTCGTCTTCGTCGCCTCGTACAGCAGCTGCGCGTACGTCAGCCGCTCCAGCTGGACCTCACGGGCGTTCTCCAGCATCGAGACGCGGGCGGCGTTGTGGACGACGAGGCTCAGCGCGACCGCGATCAACGCGCCGACCGCCGCGATCGCGATGCTGATCTTCCAGCGGACGCCTGTCCGCAGAGCCGGCCGCGTCATGCCTTGAGCTTGTAGCCGAAGCCGCGGACCGTCTCGATCCTGTCCTGCCCGATCTTGGTGCGAAGCCGCTGCACATGGACGTCCACGACCCGGGTGTCGCCGCCCCAGCCGTAGTCCCAGACCCGTTCGAGCAGCTTGTCGCGGGAGAGGACCGTGCCGGGCGCGGACGAGAACTCCAGCAGCAGCCGCATCTCGGTCGGGGTGAGCGCCACCTGCTCGCCGCCCTTGCGCACCTCCATGCCCTCGGTGTCGACCTCCAGATCACCGAAGACCAGCACCCCGCCGACGGGCTGCGACTCCGTCTCCGTACCGCCCGGCTGTCCGCCCGACGCATGACCGAAGCGGCGCAGCACGGCGCGGATCCTGGCGACCAGCACGGCGCCGTCGAAGGGCTTGGTGACGTAGTCGTCGGCGCCGGCCTCCAGGCCGAGCACCACGTCGATCGAGTCGGCGCGGGCCGACAGCATGATCACCGGGACCGTCGACTCGTCCCGGATGCGCCGGCACAGACTGACCCCGTCCAGACCCGGCACCATCACGTCGAGCAGGGCGATGTCCGGCCGGTCGGCCCGGAACGCCTCCAGGCCGGAGAGGCCGTCGGGCATCGCGGTGACCACGAATCCGTCCCGCTCCAGCGCCAGCTGGGTGGCCTCGCGAATGACATCGTCGTCCTCGACGAACAGGACGTGGGTCTCGGCCATCGACTGCTCTCAGCTCTCGCTTCTCGGGTTGGCGGCTCTTCGCCGGCTGGTCCGCGCCGGTCTCGGTCGTTCGGCGGTCTCAGTTCGTCGTCGGCTCGGCGGGCTCCGGGAACTCCGCTTCCCCGTTGCCGACAGCTCTGTTGAAGTCGTTGTGCACCCGGTCGTGCTCGTTGAACCGGTTGCCGGCCCACCGGTACGTGACCACTTCGTCGCCGGACGGGTATGCGACCGCGTCCTTCTTCTCGTACACCTGCGTCGTCACCACCAGGTCACCCCGATCGATGGTGCCGTAGACCGCGGGCTGCTCGGTGGTGAAGACGTTCTGGTACGTGCCGTTGCTCCGCGCGCGGTACACATAGGTGCCGACCCCTACCGAGTCGCCGCAGGTCATCACATTCACCACGACGTCCGCCGACGCGCCGCCGGTCAGTGTGCCGTACGAGGCGTCGACCGGGTACTCGTCCCCCGTGCAGGGCTTCAGGTCCGTCCTGACCCGCTCGCTCACCTTGGGGTCCTGCTTGACCAGCTGGACGGCATCGACCCTCTGGACGGACTTCCCCGTGGGCGGTGTGGTGGCCGACGGTGTGACCTGGGCGACCGGCTGCGTGCCGGCCGGTCCCTCGTCGCGGGTGCCCGTGCCACCGGTGGAGCAGCTGACCGTGAGCAGCCCGAAGGCGGCGAGCCCGGCCATTGCCGTGCTGCCCGCCGCCCACCCGGTGAGACCGCCTCCGCCTCTGCCGGTCGCCCTGCTTCTGCCTGTCAGGCCGCGCACCGCTCCCGCCCCCGTTCCTCATGCCGCCGGTCCGCCTGCCCGCGAAGCTGCGCCGGTACCCGTGCACGCCCCGGAGCACCGGCGGCCGGAGCCCGGTTGCCCGCCGTGCTGCCCTGGGCCTCACGGATCGTGGCTTCCCTGCTCATCGCCTCGCGGCTCTCCAGCTCCTGGCGCAGTCGCGCCAGCGCCCGGTGCAGCGTGCTCTTCACCGTACCGGCCGACATTCCGAGCGCCGCGGCCGTCTCCTCCGTGCTCATCTGCTCCCAGTGTCGCAGCACCACAACGCTGCGCTGCTTGGGAGCCAGCACGCTCAGGACGTCCATCAGCAGAGCACGGTCGGCACGCTGCTCGGTGCCGTCCTCGACGCTGGCGTCGGGCAGCTGCTCGGTGGGGACCTCCTCCAGCTTGCGGGCCCGCCACCACTCCGTACGCGTGTTGATCATGACGCGACGCAGGTAGGCGTCGGCGAGGGACTTGTCGGCGATGCCGTCCCAGCGGCCGTACGTACGGGCCAGGGCGGTCTGCAGCAGGTCCTGCGCGTCCACCGGGTCGGGGACCAGGCGGCGCGCACTGCGCAGCAGGGCCTCCTGCCGGGTGCGTACGTACTCTTCGAATTCGAGCACCTCGCCATGCGCCATTCCAACCGCCTCCGTCCCCGTAGATCCCCGTCTGACCTCTGCCAGCCACTGGTCGCGTGAGCTGACGGTCGGAGACGTTACGGAGCGGTTGTCACGGCGCTGTGCGGAGCAGCCATACGCAGACGCACGGCTGTCCATCGGTTGTGTAACAGCGGGCTGGGAGCCCTCTTGCCTCCTAGCCCTGCGGCAGCTGGTACTGGCCGCCCGGAAGTGGTTCGACCAGGCCGTCGGCCACCAGGCCGTCCAGCGCCCGGGCCCGTTGTGCCGGCTCCTCCCATACGGCGTCGAGCGCCGACTGCGGAACCGGGGCCACCGCCTCGCGCAGCACGGCGAGCAGCCGGCCGCGCACCTGCCGGTCCGTACCGGCATAGGTCTGACCGCGACGCGGGGGCCCCTGATGCTCCGGCTTCCCGGCCAGCCGCCAGGCGCACTGGGTGGCGATCGGGCATCGCGTGCAGTCCTCGTTCTTGGCGGTGCAGACCAGCGCTCCGAGCTCCATCGTCGCGGCCGCCCAGCGGGCCGCCCGTTCGTCCTCGTCGGGCAGGAGCGCGCGGGCGAGCTTCCGCTCGGCGGCGGTGGTCGCATTCGGCGGGTACTGAATGCCGGTCGCGGCCCGGGCGAACACCCGGCGGACGTTCGTGTCGAGTACGGCATGCCGCTGTCCGTACGCGAACGAGGCCACGGCCGCCGCCGTGTACTCACCGATCCCGGGCAGCGCGAGCAGCTGACTGTGCTCACTCGGTACGTCGCCGCCGTGTCGTTCAGTTATTGCCTGCGCGGCTCCGTGCAGGCGCAGCGCTCGCCGCGGGTAGCCGAGCCGGCCCCAGGCGCGGACCGCTTCACCGGGCGGCTCGGCGGCCAGATCGGCGGGGCGCGGCCAGCGGGCCAGCCACTGTTCGTACACCGGGAGGACCCGGCTGACGGGGGTCTGCTGCAGCATGAACTCGCTCACCATCACACCCCAGGCGCCCGCTTCGGGGCGGCGCCAGGGCAGATCGCGGGCGTGCTGGTCGAACCACCCGATGACGGGCGCGTGGAGGGATGTGGGGGGCGTCTGTGTCGCAGTCATGGCAGTCATCGCAAGCCGATCCTGGCACGGAAGGGCAGACAACGGTCATGGCAACGGGGGTGTCGCCCGTCATGGGGGCCCATGGAGTGATAATGCCACCCGTCTGTCCCCACAGTGGGCCTCAGCCGGCGTCTTCATCCGGGCTCGGTGCGGGCTCGGCCGTCCGCTCCAGGGCCCGGTATCCGGACCGCGAGGGGCACCCGGCCGTTCCTTGCCGTCGGGGTGAGCGACCGCGCGGGGCGGGACAGCGGGACGATCACCGGCGCCGCGACCGATCCCCCCGCGAGCAGGGCCACCGCCACGTCGTGCGGGAGGCGGACCCCGGCAAAAACCCGCGGGAACGCCATCAGCAGCGCCGACGGCACCGTGCACCAGGCCGGGCGCGGCCGGGCGAACGCGAGAGCGACGGCGGTCGGGCCGGCTGTAGCTGTGTGGTTGCCGGGAACCGACCGGTGGCCCGTCGGCGGGCACGGCACCGGTGAGGCCGCCATGGCAACGACCGACCGGTATGGACGCTCCTCGTCCAGGATCGACTTGAGAAGCTCACCGGCGACGTGGGCGACGGCTGTCGGGAGTGGCGCGAGCGGAGACAGGGACAGGGCTCCCGCATCCGCGCCGGGCGCACGTGCCGTGTGCGAAATCGGTGATGTCGCTGTGCAGGAAGGAGAAGGGAGTTGAACTCCTCATGTGACAGACCGTAGGCAACGAGGCGGGGTTGTCACGGTGGGCGATCGTCAGGGGGCACGCCTGACGAAAGTCGGGGTCGGAACAGGCCACTGCATGATGATGATCCGCAAAACTTGGGGATCAGAGCGGCGGGTGGGGCGGGAGTTGGCGCGGATCTCTCGTACAGTTTGGGCCGTGGGATCTCTGCGCAATCCGATCGGGCCGCTTCCCTCCAGCATCTATTGGCGACGGAGGGCCGTAGCGGCGATGCTGATTGTGCTGCTCGCGCTCCTGATCGCATGGGCCGTCACTTCCGGTGGCGGCAAGGGCAACATGGACGACTCCCGGCCCAACGGGTCCGGCCCCGCACACTCGATCACTCCGGGACCCGCCAGTTCCGGCCCGGCCATAAGTCAACAACCGGGCGGGCGCGACGATTCGGACGACTCCGGTGGGGGCGGCGACAGCGGCAGCGGCACGGACGCGGGTTCCGACGGCGCCGCCGACGGTGGTTCCGGCACCGATGCCGGATCCGGATCGGGTTCCGGCAGTGCGTCCGGTGGCGGAAGCGAGGGTCAGCAGGTTCCGGCCGGCTCCTCGATCCCCGACTGCACGTCCTCCGCACTGCAGTTGACCCTGCGCACCAAGCTCAACTACAGCCCCGGCGAGAACCCGAAGTTCGAACTGGTCGCCAAGAACACCTCGTCCACCGCCTGCAAAGCCGACTTCGGGCCGAAGAGTGCGGTGGTGACGATCACCGAAGCCGGTGGCGACGATGACGAGGTGTGGTCCTCCAAGGACTGCCCGCGCAATGCGGGCAGTGTGCTGCTGGAGGTTCCGGCGGGCGCGACCGTCGTCCACACCGTGGAGTGGGACCGGAAGAAGAGCGTCCCGCAGTGCGCGACGCCGCCCGCGGGGGCTGCGGGGGCCGGTACGTATCTCGTCGAGGCGAAGGCTCCCGGCGAGCCGGTGCAGCGCGCCTCGTTCGTCCTTGCGAAGGACTGAGCGGGGCCCGCGCGAGCGGTTCCGGACCGGTGCGCGACCACTGTCGGGTTCACGGGCGCTGCCGCGATCGCGATCGCGGTCCGAAACGTACTTCGGGGCCCGGTCCACCGACCGGGCCCCGAGACATGTACTGCTCCGCGCGAGCTGCCTACCGCTACACGTACCGCTCAAGAATCGACGACTCGGCCAGTCGCGACAGCCCCTCGCGCACGCTCCGCGCCCGCGCCTCGCCGACTCCGTCCACCGTCTGAAGGTCGTCGACGCTCGCCGCGAGCAGCTTCTGCAGTCCGCCGAAGTACTCCACCAGCCGGTCGATGATCGCCCCGGGGAGCCGCGGCACCTTCGCCAGCAACCGGAAACCGCGGGGCGAGACCGCCGAGTCGAGGGTCTCGGGTGAGCCGCTGTACCCCAGGGCCCGTGCCACCACCGGGAGTTCGAGCAACTCGGTGTGGGAGAGCCCGTCCAGCTCGGTCAGCGCCTCCGCGACCGTACGCGACCGCTTGGCGGTCGGCTCCGGCACGTAGTCACGCACGACCAGCTCTCGCTCCGGCTCGACTCCCGCGATCAACTCGTCGAGCTGGAGGGAGAGAAGCCGGCCGTCGGTGCCCAGTTCCACCACATATTCGGCGATTTCGGTCGCGATCCGGCGGACCATCTCCAGACGTTGTGCGACAGCCGTCACGTCCCGCACCGTCACCAGGTCCTCGATCTCCAGCGCGGAGAGCGTGCCCGCGACCTCATCGAGGCGGAGCTTGTATCGCTCCAGGGTGGCGAGGGCCTGGTTGGCACGGGAGAGGATCGCGGCGGACTCCTCCAGGACCCGGCGCTCCCCGTCCACGTACAGCGCGATCAGACGCATCGACTGCGAGACCGAGACGACCGGGAAGTTGCACTGCCTGGAGACCCGGTCCGCCGTGCGGTGGCGGGTTCCGGTCTCCTCGGTGGGGATGGAGGCGTCCGGGACCAGCTGCACGCCGGCCCGCAGGATCTTCGTCATGTCCTTGTCGAGGATCAGTGCCCCGTCGAGCTTGGCCAGCTCGCGCAGCCGCGTCGCGGTGAACTCCACGTCCAGCACGAAGCCGCCGGTGCACATCGACTCGACGGTCTTGTCCATGCCGAGCACGATCAGCCCGCCGGTGTTGCCACGGAGGATGCGCTCCAGGCCGTCGCGCAGGGCCATTCCGGGCGCGACGGCGCTCAATGAGGCGCGCATCAGCGCCTCGTTACCGGTGCCTTGGCCGGACTTTCCGGGCGATGCTGCCCGGTCGCTGGCTGCCACTGCACTCCTCCGGTCACAGGTTTGCGGTGCCCTTATGTCCCTCATACCGTTCGTACGGACGGGCGAGACCAGGGCAAAGTCTACCGGCGTGCGTCGGCCTCCCGTGGGGCCTCTGTACGAGACCGGCGCGGGAGCACTCTGAGCGCGTCGCCCATGTTGGCGACTTCCGTGACCTTCATACCGGATGGAACCCTCCCCGGGTCGGTCGGGACCAGCGCGTGGGTGAAGCCCAGACGGTGTGCTTCGGCCAGTCTCCGCTGCACCCCCGTGACCCTTCTGACCTCGCCCGCGAGGCCCACCTCGCCGATCGCCACCAGGTTCTTGGGCAGCGGTGTGTCGCTTGCCGCGCTGGCCAGCGCAAGCGCGATCGCAAGGTCCGCGGCGGGTTCGGAAAGCTTCACGCCGCCGACCGTGGCGCTGTAGATGTCCCGCTTGCCGAGTGCGCTGATCCGGCCGCGCTGCTCCAGAACCGCCAGCATCATCGAGACCCGGGACGTCTCCAGACCGGAGGTGGTGCGCCGCGGGGAGGGGATCTGCGAATCGACCGTCAGCGCCTGCACTTCGGCGACGAGCGGGCGCCGCCCCTCCAGCGTGACCGTCAGACAGGTGCCCGGCACGGGCTCGTCGCGCCGGGTGAGGAAGAGACCGGACGGGTCGGCGAGGCCCGTGATGCCCTCGTCGTGCAGTTCGAAACAGCCGACCTCGTCGGTCGCCCCGTACCGGTTCTTCACGCCCCGGACCAGCCGGAGGCGCGCATGCCGGTCGCCCTCGAAGGACAGCACCACATCGACGAGGTGCTCCAGCAGCCGTGGCCCGGCGATGGCGCCGTCCTTGGTGACATGGCCGACCAGCAGCGTGGACATGCCGCGCTCCTTGGAGGCGCGGATGAGCGCACCGGCCACCTCCCGGACCTGCGCCATCCCGCCGGGTGCGCCCTCGATCTCGGGCGAGGCGACGGTCTGCACGGAGTCGAGGACGAGCAGGGACGGCTTGACCGCGTCCAGATGGCCGAGGACCGCGGAGAGGTCGGTCTCGGCGGCGAGGTAGAGGTGGTCGTTGATCGCCCGGATCCGGTCGGCGCGCAGCCGCACCTGGCTCGCGGACTCCTCCGCGGTGACATAGAGGGTGCGGTGCTCGTCGCTGGCGGACTTGGCGGCCACGTCCAGCAGCAGCGTCGACTTGCCGACGCCCGGCTCGCCCGCGACCAGCACCACGGCGCCGGGGACCAGCCCGCCGCCGAGCACCCGGTCCAGCTCGTCGACCCCGGTCGGCCGGGCGGTGGCCTGCCGGCTGTCGACCTGGCCGATGGGGAGTGCGGCCGAGCTGACGCGGCCGGCCGCCGTCGTCCGCACGGCAGGGGCGCCGCCGAACTCCTCGACCGTCCCCCACGCCTGGCATTCGGGGCATCGGCCGAGCCACTTGGCGGTCGTCCAGCCGCACTCGGTGCAGCGGTAGGACGGCCGGTCCTTCGCGGATTTTGTACGGGCAGCCATGGCGCCACCGTATAGGTGAGGACTGACAGCGCCGCCCGGCGCGGGTACGCGGGAGCTCGTGGCGGTGTCTGTGGTGTGTGTGGGCGAAGCGCGGGGGAGTGCGGGGAGAGGGGCGACCGGTCACGAAGTCCGACGGAATTGACGATTCCTGTCCCCTTTCAAGGGATACGTTCACCCGTAAGGGTTAAATGTGCGAAAGGTGAGCCAAGGTCACGCTCTGCCTTGCTTACGGTCGCAAGGTGACGAGCAGCAGGCTGGAGACACCCAGGCACACCACCGGCGCACACCGGGCGCAGCGCCGTGCGCCCCAGGCGTCGCCGAGGCGAACGCCTGCCCGTTGCGACGCGTATCTCGACGGCCTGTTCACCTACTGCCTCTCCGTGCTCTGCGATCACGACGGAGCCATCGAGGCGCTGGGCGCCGTACTCGCCATTGCGGAACGGCAGGACGGGCGGTGCCCCAGGGGGGAGGAGGAACGTAAAACCTGGTTGTACGCGCTGGCCAGGTGGACGTGCCTGCGCAAGCTCGCGGAGCAGAAGAACCACAAGCAGAATCGGGGCCGGCAGGCGCACCGCCACCATGTGGCCGGACAGCCGGGCGGTACGACCGCGGCCGCCCGGGGGGCGCACTCACAAACCTGTCTGCCCCCCGATGCCACCGCCCTCGCCACTGACGCTACGGACGCCTCCGAGACCGCCGCGGCAGCCGAAGCGCACCGCCGCGAACTCGCGCAGCTCGCCTGGCCCGAGGCCGCCGGCACCACGCCCGAACAGCGCGAAGCGCTCGAACTGGCCGTACGCCACCGCCTCACCCCGCGCGCCGTCGCCTCCGTCCTCGGCCTCGACCCCGCGACCGCCCGTGAGCTCCTGGCCGCCGCCGCCTGCGAAGTGGAACGCACCCGGGCAGCCCTCGCCGTCGTCGAGACCGGCAACTGTCCCACCGTCGCCCGGCTCTTCGGCGACCGTCGCGTCCTGTTCTCCGCCGCCCTGCGCAGCGAACTCGTCCGTCACGTCGACGACTGCCCCCGCTGTCGTCACGCCGCCGAGCGGGCGGGCGCCGAAGGTCCCTGGCCGGGCGCGTCGGTCAGCCCGGGTGCCGCACTTCCGGTCGTCGAGGCCCCGCGACCCTCCGCGTACGTGGCGATGGTGCATGCCCAGAGGAATCGGTCCGCCACTCCGCGCTTCGACCGGACGGGCTTCCCGATGGACCCGAAGGACCACGCCGCGCGGCGGGACCGGCTGCGGGCGAGAGTCGTGACGACGACGTTGGTGGCGACGGTCGTCGCCGCCCCCGTGATCGCACTGTGGTCCGCCTACCGGGGCGCGCCGCTGACCGGCGAGGGGCACGACGGCTCCGCGGTCACCGCGACCGAGACGGACGGCCGGAGCGAGTTCGACGACGACCCGTACGACCGCTACCAGAACGCCGGCAATGCCAGCCCCGACCCCGGCTCCCGTTTCAAGGACGGCAGTGGTACGCCGGATGTCTCCGCCGAAGTCATCAGCTCCGGGACGGGGCAGCACGGCCCCGGCCGGTTCGCCGTCACGGCCCGCTCGTCCGGCGGCACCACGCTGATCACACTGACCGCCTCAGGCGGTGCACCCGTGGCCTGGTCGGCACGGACGGATGCGCCCTGGCTCCGCCTCAGCAGGCACTCAGGAACCCTCGCCGCGGGGCAGAGCGTCACGATCCGCGCCTACGTGGACCATGCGCGGGAACCGGCCGGGGCCTGGAGCGCGAGCATCCGTCTCGCCCCGTCGAGCTCGACAGTGCTGGTCCGCGGGCACAGAGCGGCGCCGGCACCGTCCGGCGGCCCGACCGCGCCGTCCCACCCGAGCCATCCGTCCGTCCCACCATCGGCCTCGCCCGCGCCGACGGGTCCGACCCACCCGACACACCCCACACCGTCACCGACGGGCCCGGCGCCGTCCCCGGACCCGTCGAATCCGTCCACCCCCTCCGACCCGTCCCCCGACCCCTCCGATCCGGGGACAAGCCCGAGCGACCCGGCGTCGACGGGCTGAAAGACGGCTTCAGCCCGTCGCCCCGGCCGCGTCAGGAGCCCGCAGGCCCGGACGGCTGCACCGGAGGATCCGCAGGATGCGGGGCCATGGGCAGCAGCGAGGACAGCCGCTCCTCGCACAGCTCGACCAGCCTCTCGTACGCCTCCTTGCCCATGAGCTCGGTGAGCTCGGGCCGGTACGACACATAGACCGGCTCCCCGGCACCGTGCGCCGACGTCGCCGACGTGCACCACCAGTGCAGATCGTGACCGCCCGGACCCCAGCCCCGCCGGTCGTACTCACCGATCGAGACCTGGAGCACACGCGTGTCGTCGGGCCGGTCGATCCAGTCGTACGTACGCCGGATCGGCAGCTGCCAGCACACGTCCGGCTTGGTCTCCAGGGGCTCCTTGCCCTCCCGGAGCGCCAGGATGTGCAGCGAACAGCCGGCTCCCGCCGCGAACCCCGGCCGGTTCTGGAAGATGCAGGACCCCTTCCAGCGGCGCGTCTGGCGCTCCCCGTCGTCGTCGACCTCGACCCAGCCCGTCTCCGTACCGACGTCATGGAACTGCCACAGCTCCGGGGTCAGCCGGGAGACATGGTCCGCCACCCGCTTCTCGTCGTCCTCGTCCGAGAAGTGCGCGCCCAGCGTGCAGCACCCGTCGTCCGCACGGCCCGCCTGGATTCCCTGACAGCCACTGCCGAAGATGCAGGTCCACCTGGAGGTGAGCCAGGTCAGGTCGCAGCGGAAGATCTGTTCGTCGTCCGCGGGGTCGGGGAACTCGACCCAGGCACGTGCGAAGTCGATCCCCTTCTCGTCTTCGGACCGGTCCGGCCCGTTCACTTCCGGCTGCTGCATCTCCTGCTTCGTTTTCTGCTTCTTGGTGACTTTGCCCGGCTTCGCCTTTTTCGTCTTTGGCACGGGCCAAGAGTAAGTCCGCGGGAGCAGTAGCGTGCCAGGTATGAGACTCGGAGTCCTCGACGTGGGGTCGAACACGGTTCATCTGCTGGTGGTGGACGCGCACCCCGGCGCCCGCCCGCTGCCCGCGCATTCGCACAAGGCGGAGCTGCGCCTGGCCGAACTGCTGGACGCGGACGGGGCGATCGGACCCGCCGGCGTGGACCGGCTTGTCATGACGATCACCGATGCGCTGCAGGCCGCCGAGGACAAGGGCTGCGAGGACGTGCTGCCGTTCGCCACGTCCGCGGTACGCGAAGCGAGCAACGCCGACCAGGTGCTGGCCCGGGTACGGGAAGAGACCGGCGTCGACCTCGCTGTCCTCACCGGCGAGGAGGAGGCACGGCTCACCTTCCTCGCCGCCCGCCGCTGGTTCGGCTGGTCGGCCGGGAGGCTGCTGGTCCTGGACATCGGTGGCGGCTCGCTGGAGATCGGTTTCGGCATCGACGAGGAGCCCGACACCGCGGTGTCGCTGCCGCTCGGGGCCGGACGCCTCACCTCCGGCTGGCTGCCGGGCGATCCGCCGGACCCGGCGGAGGTGAAGGCGCTGCGCCGCCATGTGCGGGCCCAGATCGCCCGTACGGTCGGCGAATTCAGCCGCTTCGGCCGTCCTGACCATGTCGTGGCGACCTCCAAGACGTTCAAGCAGCTCGCCAGGATCGCGGGCGCCGCGCGCTCCGCGGATGGCCTGTACGTACAGCGCACCCTGACCCGCAAGGCGCTGGAGGAGTGGGTGCCGAAGCTGGCGGCGATGACCGCCGACCAGCGCGGGCGTCTGCCCGGGGTCTCCGAGGGGCGGGCCGCGCAGCTGCTGGCCGGGGCGCTGGTCGCCGAGGGGGCGATGGACCTCTTCGGGGTGGAGGAGTTGGAGATCTGCCCGTGGGCGCTGCGCGAGGGAGTGATCCTGCGCCGCCTGGACCACCTCCCGACGGCGTCCGCAGCCCTGAACTGACCCACGCCACCCACCCCTCACCCAGCCCCCCTCCCCGCAGACCGGACGACGCGGAGGAGCCGTCCGGAAGCAGTCCGGAAGCCGTCCGGAGCCAACCGGAAACAGGTCGGCGCCGACCGAAACCGTCCGGCGCCGACCGAAAGCCGCCCGCAACCGACCGAAGCGCGGCCGAGGGCCGATCGGAAGCACGTGGAGCCGACCATGGCCCTGCTCACTTTCCGCCTCGGCCCCTCGGTGGCGCGCACAGCCGCCCCGTACCCTGTCTCCGTGGCAGAACCAGTGGTGCGCATCCCGGATGCGAAGGTCGCCCTGTCGACGGCTTCCGTCTATCCGGAGTCGACGGCGACGGCCTTCGAGATCGCCGCGCGTCTGGGCTACGACGGCGTCGAGATCATGGTCTGGACCGACCCTGTCAGCCAGGACATCGAGGCGCTGCGACGGCTCTCGGACTATCACCAGGTGCCGATCCTCGCCGTTCACGCGCCCTGTCTGCTGATCACGCAGCGGGTCTGGTCCACCGATCCATGGGTGAAGCTCCAGCGGGCCCGGGCGGCCGCGGAGAAGCTCGGAGCGTCGACGGTCGTCGTCCATCCGCCGTTCCGCTGGCAGCGGCAGTACGCCCGCGATTTCGTCACCGGTATCTGGCGCATGGCGGACGAGACGGACGTGCGGTTCGCCGTCGAGAACATGTACCCGTGGCGGTACCGGGATCGCGAGATGCTTGCGTACGCCCCCGACTGGGACGTCACCAACGACGACTACCGTCACTTCACCGTCGACCTCTCGCACACCGCGACCGCCCGTACCGACGGCATGGCCATGGTCGAGCGGATGGGTGACCGGCTCGCCCACGTCCACCTCGCCGACGGCAAGGGCTCCAACAAGGACGAGCACCTGGTGCCCGGCCGCGGCGACCAGCCCTGTGCCGAACTGCTGGAACGGCTGGCCCGTACCGGCTTCGACGGCCATGTGGTCATCGAGGTCAATACCCGCCGTGCCATGTCCGCCGCCGAACGTGAGGCCGACCTGGCGGAGGCGCTGGCCTTCACCCGCCTCCACCTGGCGTCCGCGACGGCGCAGGTGCCGCGCCCATGACCACCGACGGGGGCAGTGGCCCGCACGACCCCGCCGAACGCCCCAAACGCCGCGGCCGCCCCGCCCGTACGGCCGGGGCCACCGGCCCCGGCGCCCGCGAACGCATCCTGGAGGCGGCCCGTACCGAGTTCGCCGAGCGCGGCTACGACAAGGCGTCGATCAGGGGAATCGCCAAGAAGGCCGGGGTCGACGCCGCGCTCGTGCACCACTACTTCGGCACGAAGGACGAGGTCTTCGCAGCGGCGATCGAGGTCTCCTTCGAACCCGCGCTGGTGATCCCGGCCATCCTGAGCGGCGGCACGAACGGCCTGGGGGAGCGGCTGGCCCGCTACTTCATCGGCGTGTGGGAGAACCCGGCGTCCAGAGCCCCCTTGCTGGCGATCATGCGGTCCGCGCTGACACATGAGGCGGCGGCCAAGGTGCTGCGCGGCTTTGTGCTGCGACGGCTGCTGGAACGGATCGCGGAATCACTGGACGTACCGGACGCGACGTTCCGCGCGGAGCTGGCCGCCTCGCACATGATCGGGATCGCGATGCTGCGGTACGTGATCAAGGCGGAGCCGCTGGCCTCGGCGGAGCCGGAGAAGATCGTCGCGATGGTCGCACCGACGCTGCAGCGCTATCTGACGCAGGCCTGACCGATCTTCCGGGCATCATCGCCCGGCCCGTCCGGCATTCAGGCACGGGAGCAGGGCGCCCCGCTCGCACAGCGAGCACGCCGTCCCGCATTCCGGACAGAGTGTCCAGATCTTGGAGCCGAGGCGTACCCTCGGAGGGAGTCATATCTGTCGAAGGAGCGAGCGACGATGCCCCAGCTGAGGTCCCGCACTGTCACCCACGGCCGCAACATGGCGGGCGCCCGCGCCCTTATGCGGGCCTCGGGCGTAGCGAGCGAGGACATCGGCAAGCCGATCATTGCGGTCGCCAACTCCTTCACCGAGTTCGTCCCCGGCCACACCCATCTCGCACCGGTGGGCAGGATCGTCTCCGATGCCATCAAGGCCGCGGGCGCGGTGCCGCGCGAGTTCAACACCATCGCCGTCGACGACGGCATCGCGATGGGCCACGCGGGGATGCTCTACTCGCTCCCCTCCCGAGACCTGATCGCCGACTCCGTCGAGTACATGGTCGAGGCGCACTGCGCGGACGCGCTGATCTGCATCTCCAACTGCGACAAGATCACGCCCGGCATGCTGATGGCCGCGATGCGTCTGAACATCCCGACGGTCTTCGTCTCCGGCGGCCCGATGGAGGCCGGCCGGGCCACCCTGGTCGACGGTACGGTCCGCAAGCTCGACCTGATCAACGCGATCAGCGACGCGGTCAACGAGAACGTCTCGGACGAGGACATCCTCCGTATCGAGGAGAACGCCTGTCCCACCTGCGGCAGCTGTTCCGGCATGTTCACCGCCAATTCGATGAACTGCCTGACCGAGGTCCTCGGCCTCTCCCTCCCCGGCAACGGATCCGTCCTGGCCACGCACACCGCCCGCAAGGCGCTGTACGAGGAGGCCGGCCGTACGGTCGTCGAGATCACCAAGCGCTACTACGAGCAGGACGACGCGACGGTCCTGCCGCGCTCCATCGGCACCCGCGCCGCCTTCGACAACGCCATGGCGCTGGACATCGCCATGGGCGGCTCCACCAACACGATCCTGCACCTGCTCGCCGCGGCTCAGGAGGCCGAGCTGGCCTACGACCTCGACGACATCAACGAGGTCTCCCGCCGCGTCCCCTGCCTGTCGAAGGTCGCGCCCAACGTGGCCCCCGGCGGCACGTACTACATGGAGGACGTCCACCGGGCAGGCGGCATCCCCGCCATCCTCGGTGAGCTCCACCGAGGCGGCCTGCTCAACGAGGACGTGCACTCGGTGCACTCCGCCACCCTCGCCGAGTGGCTGAAGAACTGGGACGTCCGTGGCGGCTCTCCGTCCCCCGAGGCCGTCGAACTGTGGCACGCGGCCCCCGGCTGCGTCCGTTCCGCGACCGCTTTCTCGCAGTCCGAGCGCTGGGAGACCCTCGACCTGGACGCGGCGGGCGGCTGCATCCGCGACATGGAGCACGCGTACTCCAAGGACGGCGGCCTCGCGGTCCTCAAGGGGAATCTCGCCGAGGACGGCTGCGTCGTGAAGACGGCGGGCGTCGACGAGTCGATCTGGACCTTCGAGGGCCCGGCGGTCGTCTGCGAGTCGCAGGAAGAGGCCGTCGACAAGATCCTCCGCAAGGAGATCAAGGAGGGCGACGTGGTCGTCATCCGTTACGAGGGTCCGCGCGGCGGCCCCGGCATGCAGGAGATGCTCTACCCCACCTCCTTCCTCAAGGGCCGTGGCCTCGGCAAGAGCTGCGCCCTGGTGACCGACGGCCGCTTCTCCGGCGGTACGTCGGGTCTGTCGATCGGCCACGCCTCGCCGGAGGCGGCATCGGGCGGCACGATCGCGCTCGTCGAGGACGGCGACCGGATCAGGATCGACATCCCGAACCGGTCGATCGACCTCCTCGTCCCTGAGGCCGAGCTGACCGCCCGCCGTGAGGCGCTGAACGGCGTGTACGCGCCGAAGAGCCGCGAGCGCAAGGTCTCGGCGGCGCTGCGGGCGTACGCGGCGATGGCGACGAGCGCTGACCGCGGCGCGGTGCGCGACGTCTCCAAGCTCGGCTGACGCACACACCTCGGCCTCTTTCGGCCCCCGGCGACCCAGTGGTCGCCGGGGGCCGACGCACACCCGCTGCGGATCAGGCCGGCCTCGCCCCGTCCGCCCCGCACGGGGACGGTGCCGCCGCAGCCACCGTCGCCGTCCGGGGATAATCGACCTCGTGAGCGAGAACAGCGAAGCACCCAGCGGCCCGGAGCCCGGATCCACCGCCCCGGGCCCGCAGCCCGAGCCCATCCGGTTCTTCGGTACGTCCTGGGTCGAGCACGACGGTCAGTACGGGCTCCGCCGCGTCGGCGTCGCTCTCGGCTCCCTCGCCGCGGCCGTCGCTTCCTGCTTCGTGCTCCGCTTCGCCTACCAGGGCCTGGAGATCGCCGATGTCGGCAGTCTCGTCGGCATCCTGGTCATCCTGATGTTCGCCGTCTGCAGCGCCGTCGCCTTCCGCAAGACCTGGGAAGGATTCAGCCAACGCCCCGCCGACCAGGCCCGTGAGGACAACCTGCGCGGTCTCAAGACGATCGGCTTCATCGGCTCGCTACTTGCTTACTTCGTCCGCTCGTTCCTGGAGGCGCCGGGCGAGAAGCTGCGGCGCACGGAGTACGAGACGGCCGTCGCCCGGTACGCCAAGCGCCGCGCGACGAGGACCGGAAACCCGGCGGGCCGCAAGACGCCCAAGGCCAGGAAACCCCGGCGCAAGTAGTTCCACCCGGGCGACGATGGCCCCATGCCCCACACGGACCCGCCCGCCCCCCGTCCCCGCGCCCTCTCCTTCGACCGCGCCGCCGCCCAGTACGCCGCGGCCCGGCCCGGCTACCCGCCCGCTCTCTTCGCCTCGGTCGAAGAGCTCACCGGTCGCCCCTTGCGCGGTGCCCGCACCCTCGACATCGGGGCGGGCACGGGAATCTCCACCCGCCTCCTCCACGACCGGGGCGCCCACGTCACGGCCGTCGAGCCGGGCCCCGGCATGGCGGCGGAACTCCACCGGGCGCTCCCGCAGATCCCGATCGTGCGCGGTGACGGCAACCGCCTCCCCTTCGCCACCGCCTCGGCCGATCTGATCACGTATGCCCAGTCCTGGCACTGGACCGACCAGGCCCTCGCCGCCCCCGAGGCCCTCCGCGTGCTGCGCCCGGGCGGCGCGCTTGCGCTCTGGTGGAACGTCTCCGACCACTCCGTCCCCTGGATCGCCGAGCAGGACGCCCGCCTCCGCCGCTTCTTCGGCGCCGACCACAGCGCCCACGGTTCGCCCGTCCACTCCCGCGACCTGCCGGCCGGGCTCCGCTTCGCACACCGCACGCTGCCCTGGACCCGCCGGGTGCCGCTGGACACGCACCTCGCCAACCTCGGCAGCCACTCCGCATTCCTCGTCCTCGGTGAGGAACCCACCCGCCGGTTCCTCAACGAGGAGCGCGTCCGCCTCGCGGAGCTCTTCCCTGACGGCGCGGTCGAGGAGAGCTACGTGGTCGACCTCAGCGTGGCGACGCGCTGACCGTCATGCCGAAGCGGGGGTACCACCCGTCCCCGACGGCCCTGCGTCCGTATCGCCGGGTCCCTTGACGCGGGGGCGCCACGGGATCAAAATTCATCGCATGATGAATTCTTCGGGCGTCGCCATCGAGGCCCGCGGCCTCACCGTCGTACGAGGCGATCGAACCGTCCTGCGCGGACTCGACTTCACCGTCGAACCAGGCAGGATCACCGGACTCCTCGGACCCTCGGGCTGCGGCAAAACCACCCTGATGCGAGCTGTCGTCGGCACCCAGGCCAAGGTCACCGGCACCCTCGACGTCCTCGGCACTCCTGCGGGCCACCCCACCCTCCGCCCGCGCATCGGGTACGTCACCCAGGCACCGTCGGTCTACACCGACCTCAGCGTCCGGCAGAACCTCGACTACTTCGCGGCCATCCTCCAGCCGGGCCGCAGCCACCGGGACGCCCGCAGGGCCACCGTCGCCCGGGCCATCGCCGATGTGGACCTGACCAGCCACGCGGACGCTCTCGCCGGCACTCTCTCCGGCGGCCAGCTCACCCGCGTCTCCCTCGCCGCCGCCCTGCTCGGCACCCCCGAACTCCTGATCCTCGACGAACCCACGGTCGGGCTCGACCCGGTACTCCGCCGCGATCTGTGGAACCTCTTCCACAGCCTCGCCGCCGACCACGGCACCACGCTCCTCGTCTCGTCCCACGTCATGGACGAGGCCGAGCGCTGCCACCGCCTGCTCCTCATGCGCGAGGGCGAGATCCTCGCCGACGGCACCCCCGAGGCGCTGCGCACCGACGCCCGTACCGCCACCGTCGAAGAAGCCTTCCTTCACCTGGTCGACGAGGCCGCCACCCGTCAGGAGAACGCCCGATGAGCTCGACGAACACGCCGCAGCAAGCCCCCGCCACTCCGCAGGCAACCGCCGGCCCCCACCCCCACGCGCAGCGCGGGCCCCAGGCACTCAGCCCCGCCCGCACCCTCGCCACCGCCGCCCGCGTCCTGCGCCAGCTGACCCACGACCCGCGAACCGTCGCGCTGCTGCTCCTCATCCCGGTCGTGATGATCACGCTGCTGCGGTACGTCTTCGACGGCAGCCCGCGCACGTTCGACGCGATCGGCGCCTCGCTGCTCGGCATCTTCCCGCTGATCACGATGTTCCTGGTGACGTCGATCGCCACCCTCCGCGAACGCACCTCGGGGACCCTGGAACGCCTCCTCGCCATGCCGCTGGGCAAGGGTGATCTGATCGCCGGTTACGCCCTCGCGTTCGGCGCCGTCGCGATCCTCCAGTCCCTCCTGGCCACCGCGCTCTCGGTCTGGGTGCTCGGCCTCGACGTGGTCGGCTCCCCCTGGCTGCTGCTCCTCGTCGCCCTGCTCGACGCCCTGCTCGGCACGGCACTCGGCCTGTTCGTCTCCGCCTTCGCCGCATCCGAGTTCCAGGCCGTCCAGTTCATGCCGGCCGTGATCTTCCCGCAGCTCCTGCTCTGCGGCCTGTTCATCGCACGAGACCGGATGGCGCCCGTCCTCGAAGCCATCTCGAACGTCCTGCCCATGTCCTACGCGGTCGACGGCATGAACGAAGTCCTCCACCACACCGACGTCACCGGCAACTTCGTCCGTGACGTCCTGATCGTGGCGGGCTGCGCCCTCCTCGTCCTCACCCTCGGCGCAGCCACCCTCCGCCGCCGCACCGCCTGACGTCCCGGTGCGAGGATGGCGGCGACGACGTACCACCAGAACCGCGTACCACCGCACCGTCCGGAGGGTGAACCGCATGACCCAGACAGTCGCAGTCCTCGGCACCGGCAAGATCGGCGAGGCCCTGCTCAGCGGCATGATCCGGGCGGGCTGGCGCCCCGCCGACCTGCTGGTCACCGCCCGTCGCTCCGAGCGTGCCGAGGAACTCCGTACCCGCTACGGCGTCGAGTCCGTCACCAACGCCGAGGCCGCCAAGTGCGCCGACATCCTCATCCTCGCGGTCAAGCCCCAGGACATGGGCCGGCTCCTCGAGGAGCTCACCCCTCACATCACCGCCGACCGCCTGGTCATCAGCGCCGCCGCCGGCATCACGACCGGCTTCATCGAGGACCGCCTCGCTGCGAGGACTCCGGTCGTACGTGTCATGCCGAACACCCCCGTCCTCGTGGACGAGGGCATGTCCGTCATCTCCGCGGGCAGTCACGCCACCATCGACCATCTCGCCGCCGCCGAGGCGATCTTCGGCGGCGTGGGCAAGACCCTTCGCGTCCCCGAGTCCCAGCAGGACGCGGCGACCGCGCTCTCCGGCTCGGGACCCGCGTACTTCTACTTTCTTGTCGAGGCGATGACCGACGCGGGCATCCTGCTCGGCCTGCCGCGCGCCCAGGCCCACGACCTGATCGTGCAGGCCGCCATCGGCGCCGCGGTGATGCTCCGCGACAGCGGCGAACACCCGGTCAAGCTCCGCGAAGCCGTCACCAGCCCGGCCGGCACCACCATCAGCGCCATCCGCGAGCTGGAGAACCACGGCGTACGGGCCGCCCTGATCGCCGCCCTCGAAGCAGCCCGCGACCGCAGCCGCGAGCTGGCCTCGGGCAACGGCTGACCCTCACTTCCCCGCGGCCGCCACCAGCTCCGCACTGGCCACGACCTTCGCGAACCCACCGCTGTGCAGCGTCACAGCGGTGGCCCGCGCCAGCTGGTCCGCGCTCAGTTCCCACCCCCAGGGTCCGATCGCGTCGAACGTGTACGTCGCATCGAACGCGAAGAACACCTCGTACCCGAGATTCCCGCCCATTCGCGCCGTCGTCTCCGCGCACATGTTGGTCTGGATCCCGGCCACCACGATCTGCCGTACTCCGGCCTCGTTCAGCCACGCCCCCAGATCGGGCGTCCCGTAGAAGGCTGAATTGACCGTCTTCGTCAGGAACAGCTCGGGCCCACTGCCCTTTCCCCGCCGTTCCTCCACGTATCCCTTGAACGCGTTCCCCGAGTACCCGGGCCGCAGCGGCGAATCCGGCTTCGCCGAGTCATGCCGTACGAATACGACGGGGCGCCCGCTCTCCTGCCACGCATCGATCAGTTCGGCGATGTTCCGATCAGCCTCGGGATTGTTCCGCGGCCCCCAGTACCCCTCCTCCTCAAAGCCCTCCTGCACGTCCACCACGACCAGCGCTGCGTTCTCTGCAATCTCCATGGGAACGATGCTGCCGCCTGGCACCGGCATGGCCCAGAGGTCGAAAAGTCATCGATCGATGTTTTACTGCCACCATGGCGACCGGACCCGCACCCACCCCCACTCGCATCGCCCTGGTCTCGTTCCCGGGCGTCCGGGCGTTCGACGTCTCGGTCATCACCGAGGTGTGGGGCGTGGACCGCACCGACCGTGGCGTCCCGCCCTTCGACCTGCGCCGCATCGCCGCCGACCCGGCCCCCATCCCCCTGCGCGGCGGCCTCTCCCTCACCCCTGACCGCACCCTCTCCTGGCTGACCCGCGCCGACCTGATCGTCGTCCCCGGCCTCGACGACCACCTGACACCCGCCCCCGCCCCGGTCCTGGAAGCCCTCCGTCGCGCACACGCCCGCTCCACTCCGATCGCCGCGCTCTGCGGCGGCGCATTCACCCTGGCCCAGGCAGCCCTCCTTGACGGCCGCCGGGCCGTCACCCACTGGAACCTCACCGATCTCCTTCGCGCCCACCACCCCCGCGTGACGGTCGTCCCGGATGCGCTGTTCCTCCACGACGACAACATCTGGACGTCAGCGGGCACTGCGGCCGGCATCGACCTCTGCCTCCATCTCGTCCGTACGACCCATGGCGCCGAAGCCGCAGCAGCGATCGCCCGTTCGATGGTCACGGCCCCGTTCCGCACCGGAACCCAGGCCCAATTCATCGAGCACCCCACCCCGCACACCGACCGGGATGCCGACACCCTCGCCGCCGTACGGGCCCACGCCCTGACCCACCTGGCCGAACCGCACACGGTGACCGGCCTCGCCGCCCGTGCCCGCATGTCCCCCCGCTCCTTCGCCCGCCACTTCCAGGCGACCACGGGCACCACACCCCTGCGCTGGCTGATCACTCAGCGCATCGCCGCAGCTCAAAAGCTTCTGGAGCGCACCGACCTCCCCCTCCCCGAGGTGGCCCGCCGTACCGGCTTCGGCAGCGAGATCACGATGCGCCAGCACTTCGCCACCCAGCTGGCCACCAGCCCTCGCGACTACCGCCTGGCCTTCCGGCACACCCTGGGCCAACCGGAGGTTGACATGGAACGCCCGCATCCGTAATGTGCTCCGAGTTGTCCGACGTGAGTGCCGACCCCGGTCGGTCCCCGGACAACCATTCCGCAGTAACCACAACAAGCGAGCGACGCCTGTCGCCCCGCTTTGCGTGCGCATTTGCGAAATGAAGAATCCGCGTTCGAAGGAGCGTGACCCCGATTAGCGTCGGGGCGCAGGATTCGCTAAAGTCTCACTCGTCGGAACGGCCCAACAGCCGGGAAGGCAAATCCCGCTGACTGGGAATCAGGCCCGAAAGGATCTGATAGAGTCGGACTCGCCGGAAAGGGAAACGCGAAAGCGAAAACCTGGAAAGCGGAACCCGCTTCGACCGGGAATCGGACACGAAAGAGTCTGATAGAGTCGGAAACGCAAGACCGAAGGGAAAAGCCCGGAGGAAAGCCCGAGAGGGTGAGTACAAAGGAAGCGTCCGTTCCTTGAGAACTCAACAGCGTGCCAAAAGTCAACGCCAGATATGTTGATACCCCGGCCTGCTTCGGCAGGTTGGTGGTTCCTTTGAAAGTCCTGCCGGGCCTTTGTGGTTCCGGTAGGCAATTACACAGCGAGGACGCTGTGGACGGTCGGTCTTATTCCGGCTGATCGTCCCGCTCTCGTGATGTGTCTCCCGATTACGGGAAAACATTCACGGAGAGTTTGATCCTGGCTCAGGACGAACGCTGGCGGCGTGCTTAACACATGCAAGTCGAACGATGAAGCCCTTCGGGGTGGATTAGTGGCGAACGGGTGAGTAACACGTGGGCAATCTGCCCTTCACTCTGGGACAAGCCCTGGAAACGGGGTCTAATACCGGATAACACTCTGTCCCGCATGGGACGGGGTTGAAAGCTCCGGCGGTGAAGGATGAGCCCGCGGCCTATCAGCTTGTTGGTGGGGTGATGGCCTACCAAGGCGACGACGGGTAGCCGGCCTGAGAGGGCGACCGGCCACACTGGGACTGAGACACGGCCCAGACTCCTACGGGAGGCAGCAGTGGGGAATATTGCACAATGGGCGAAAGCCTGATGCAGCGACGCCGCGTGAGGGATGACGGCCTTCGGGTTGTAAACCTCTTTCAGCAGGGAAGAAGCGAGAGTGACGGTACCTGCAGAAGAAGCGCCGGCTAACTACGTGCCAGCAGCCGCGGTAATACGTAGGGCGCAAGCGTTGTCCGGAATTATTGGGCGTAAAGAGCTCGTAGGCGGCTTGTTGCGTCGGTTGTGAAAGCCCGGGGCTTAACCCCGGGTCTGCAGTCGATACGGGCAGGCTAGAGTGTGGTAGGGGAGATCGGAATTCCTGGTGTAGCGGTGAAATGCGCAGATATCAGGAGGAACACCGGTGGCGAAGGCGGATCTCTGGGCCATTACTGACGCTGAGGAGCGAAAGCGTGGGGAGCGAACAGGATTAGATACCCTGGTAGTCCACGCCGTAAACGTTGGGAACTAGGTGTTGGCGACATTCCACGTCGTCGGTGCCGCAGCTAACGCATTAAGTTCCCCGCCTGGGGAGTACGGCCGCAAGGCTAAAACTCAAAGGAATTGACGGGGGCCCGCACAAGCAGCGGAGCATGTGGCTTAATTCGACGCAACGCGAAGAACCTTACCAAGGCTTGACATATACCGGAAAGCATCAGAGATGGTGCCCCCCTTGTGGTCGGTATACAGGTGGTGCATGGCTGTCGTCAGCTCGTGTCGTGAGATGTTGGGTTAAGTCCCGCAACGAGCGCAACCCTTGTTCTGTGTTGCCAGCATGCCCTTCGGGGTGATGGGGACTCACAGGAGACTGCCGGGGTCAACTCGGAGGAAGGTGGGGACGACGTCAAGTCATCATGCCCCTTATGTCTTGGGCTGCACACGTGCTACAATGGCCGGTACAATGAGCTGCGATGCCGCGAGGCGGAGCGAATCTCAAAAAGCCGGTCTCAGTTCGGATTGGGGTCTGCAACTCGACCCCATGAAGTCGGAGTTGCTAGTAATCGCAGATCAGCATTGCTGCGGTGAATACGTTCCCGGGCCTTGTACACACCGCCCGTCACGTCACGAAAGTCGGTAACACCCGAAGCCGGTGGCCCAACCCCTTGTGGGAGGGAGCTGTCGAAGGTGGGACTGGCGATTGGGACGAAGTCGTAACAAGGTAGCCGTACCGGAAGGTGCGGCTGGATCACCTCCTTTCTAAGGAGCACTTCTTACCAAGCTTGCTTGGTCAGAGGCCACTACGTCGGCAAATGTTCGACGGTGGTTGCTCATGGGTGGAACGTTGACTATTCGGCACGACAGGTTGTTTTTCACTAGTACTGCTTCGGCGTGGAACGTGGAGGATGGTCGGTCGTGTCGGGCACGTTGTTGGGTATCTGAGGGTATGGCCGCAAGGTTGCCTTCAGTTGCCGGCCCCAGTGAACTCGCCCTTAGGGGTGGGGTGATGGGTGGCTGGTCGTTGTTTGAGAACTGCACAGTGGACGCGAGCATCTGTGGCCAAGTTTTTAAGGGCGCACGGTGGATGCCTTGGCACCAGGAACCGATGAAGGACGTGGGAGGCCACGATAGGCCCCGGGGAGCTGTCAACCGAGCTTTGATCCGGGGGTGTCCGAATGGGGAAACCCGGCAGTCGTCATGGGCTGTCACCCGCTGCTGAACACATAGGCAGTGTGGAGGGAACGAGGGGAAGTGAAACATCTCAGTACCCTCAGGAAGAGAAAACAACCGTGATTCCGGGAGTAGTGGCGAGCGAAACTGGATGAGGCCAAACCGTATGCGTGTGATACCCGGCAGGGGTTGCGCATGCGGGGTTGTGGGATCTCTTTTTCACAGTCTGCCGGCTGTGAGGCGAGTCAGAAACCGTTGATGTAGGCGAAGGACATGCGAAAGGTCCGGCGTAGAGGGTAAGACCCCCGTAGCTGAAACATCAACGGCTCGTTTAAGAGACACCCAAGTAGCACGGGGCCCGAGAAATCCCGTGTGAATCTGGCGGGACCACCCGCTAAGCCTAAATATTCCCTGGTGACCGATAGCGGATAGTACCGTGAGGGAATGGTGAAAAGTACCGCGGGAGCGGAGTGAAATAGTACCTGAAACCGTGTGCCTACAAGCCGTGGGAGCGTCGCTGTTGTTCTTCGGAGCAACAGTCGTGACTGCGTGCCTTTTGAAGAATGAGCCTGCGAGTTTGCGGTGTGTTGCGAGGTTAACCCGTGTGGGGAAGCCGTAGCGAAAGCGAGTCCGAATAGGGCGTTTTAGTAGCACGCTCAAGACCCGAAGCGGAGTGATCTAGCCATGGGCAGGTTGAAGCGGAGGTAAGACTTCGTGGAGGACCGAACCCACCAGGGTTGAAAACCTGGGGGATGACCTGTGGTTAGGGGTGAAAGGCCAATCAAACTCCGTGATAGCTGGTTCTCCCCGAAATGCATTTAGGTGCAGCGTCGTGTGTTTCTTGCCGGAGGTAGAGCACTGGATAGGCGATGGGCCCTACCGGGTTACTGACCTTAGCCAAACTCCGAATGCCGGTAAGTGAGAGCACGGCAGTGAGACTGTGGGGGATAAGCTCCATGGTCGAGAGGGAAACAGCCCAGAGCATCGACTAAGGCCCCTAAGCGTACGCTAAGTGGGAAAGGATGTGGAGTCGCAGAGACAACCAGGAGGTTGGCTTAGAAGCAGCCACCCTTGAAAGAGTGCGTAATAGCTCACTGGTCAAGTGATTCCGCGCCGACAATGTAGCGGGGCTCAAGCGTACCGCCGAAGTCGTGTCATTCCAGCATTAAGGGCCAACGCCTGCTGGGATGGGTAGGGGAGCGTCGTGTGCCGGGTGAAGCAGCCGCGGAAGCGAGTTGTGGACGGTTCACGAGTGAGAATGCAGGCATGAGTAGCGATACACACGTGAGAAACGTGTGCGCCGATTGACTAAGGGTTCCTGGGTCAAGCTGATCTGCCCAGGGTAAGTCGGGACCTAAGGCGAGGCCGACAGGCGTAGTCGATGGACAACCGGTTGATATTCCGGTACCCGCTTTGAAACGCCCAGTACTGAATCAGGCGATGCTAAGTCCGTGAAGCCGGCCCGATCTCTTCGGAGTTGAGGGTAGTGGTGGAGCCGACGAACCAGACTTGTAGTAGGTAAGCGATGGGGTGACGCAGGAAGGTAGTCCAGCCCGGGCGGTGGTAGTCCCGGGGTAAGGGTGTAGGGCGTGTGATAGGCAAATCCGTCACACATTAAGCCTGAGACCTGATGCCGAGCCGATTGTGGTGAAGTGGATGATCCTATGCTGTCGAGAAAAGCCTCTAGCGAGTTTCATGGCGGCCCGTACCCTAAACCGACTCAGGTGGTCAGGTAGAGAATACCGAGGCGTTCGGGTGAACTATGGTTAAGGAACTCGGCAAAATGCCCCCGTAACTTCGGGAGAAGGGGGCCATCACTGGTGATTGGATTTACTCCATGAGCTGGGGGTGGCCGCAGAGACCAGCGAGAAGCGACTGTTTACTAAAAACACAGGTCCGTGCGAAGCCGTAAGGCGATGTATACGGACTGACGCCTGCCCGGTGCTGGAACGTTAAGGGGACCGGTTAGCTGACTTTCGGGTCGGCGAAGCTGAGAACTTAAGCGCCAGTAAACGGCGGTGGTAACTATAACCATCCTAAGGTAGCGAAATTCCTTGTCGGGTAAGTTCCGACCTGCACGAATGGCGTAACGACTTCTCGACTGTCTCAACCATAGGCCCGGTGAAATTGCACTACGAGTAAAGATGCTCGTTTCGCGCAGCAGGACGGAAAGACCCCGGGACCTTTACTACAGTTTGATATTGGTGTTCGGTTCGGCTTGTGTAGGATAGGTGGGAGACTTTGAAGCAGCCACGCCAGTGGTTGTGGAGTCGCCGTTGAAATACCACTCTGGTCGTGCTGGATGTCTAACCTGGGTCCGTGATCCGGATCAGGGACAGTGTCTGATGGGTAGTTTAACTGGGGCGGTTGCCTCCTAAAGAGTAACGGAGGCGCCCAAAGGTTCCCTCAGCCTGGTTGGCAATCAGGTGTTGAGTGTAAGTGCACAAGGGAGCTTGACTGTGAGACCGACGGGTCGAGCAGGGACGAAAGTCGGGACTAGTGATCCGGCAGTGGCTTGTGGAAGCGCTGTCGCTCAACGGATAAAAGGTACCCCGGGGATAACAGGCTGATCTTCCCCAAGAGTCCATATCGACGGGATGGTTTGGCACCTCGATGTCGGCTCGTCGCATCCTGGGGCTGGAGTCGGTCCCAAGGGTTGGGCTGTTCGCCCATTAAAGCGGTACGCGAGCTGGGTTTAGAACGTCGTGAGACAGTTCGGTCCCTATCCGCTGCGCGCGTAGGAATATTGAGAAGGGCTGTCCCTAGTACGAGAGGACCGGGACGGACGAACCTCTGGTGTGCCAGTTGTCCTGCCAAGGGCATGGCTGGTTGGCTACGTTCGGAAAGGATAACCGCTGAAAGCATCTAAGCGGGAAGCCTGCTTCGAGATGAGTATTCCCACCCCCTTTGAGGGGTTAAGGCTCCCAGTAGACGACTGGGTTGATAGGCCAGATGTGGAAGCCCGGCAACGGGTGGAGCTGACTGGTACTAATAGGCCGAGGGCTTGTCCTCAGTTGCTCGCGTCCACTGTGTTAGTTCTGAAATAACGAACGGCCGTGTTGTTGCCCGGTGTTGGTTAATTTCATAGTGTTTCGGTGGTCATTGCGTTAGGGAAACGCCCGGTTACATTCCGAACCCGGAAGCTAAGCCTTTCAGCGCCGATGGTACTGCAGGGGGGACCCTGTGGGAGAGTAGGACGCCGCCGAACAATTATTCCGGGAAAGCCCCGTGCCCTTGTGGCACGGGGCTTTTCTGCGTTCTGAGCGTCTAGGCTCGAACCATGCGCTACGAACTGGTCATCTTCGACAACGATGGTGTGCTCGTCGACAGTGAGCCGATCTCCAACACCATCCTCTCCGGCTACCTGACCGAGCTCGGTCACCCCACCTCGTACGAGGAATCGCTCCGTGACTACATGGGGTCTGCCGTGCACCGGATCCACGACCTCGTCGAGGAGAGGACCGGGGAGAAGCTGCCCGCGGACTTCGACGAGACGCTCCACTCCCGGATCTTCGCCGCGTTCCAGCAAGAGCTGGAGCCGGTCGAAGGGGTCGCCGACGTGCTGGGAAAGCTCGTCGCCGACGGGGTTCCGTACTGCGTCGCCTCGTCCGGGAACCACGATCGGATCCGGGTCGGGCACCGAAAGACCGGGCTCGACCAGTGGTTCGAGGAGGAGTGGATCTTCAGCGCGGAGGACGTGGGTCAGGGCAAGCCGGCGCCCGACCTGTTCCTCCATGCCGCTGAGCGGATGGGCGTTCCGCCCGAGAGGTGTGTCGTCATCGAGGACAGCCCGCTCGGTGTGGAGGCGGCCCGGGCCGCGGGGATGGATGTGTACGGGTTCACGTCGATGATGCCCGCCGACCGGCTCGCCGGGGTGACCGGCTGCTTCTCCGACATGGCTCAACTGCGGGAATTGCTCGCCTGATCCATCTACCCACGGGTAGGCCAGGGCCCTACGCTGCGGCCATGAAGGATGCGCGGTTGCGGCACGGTAGGGCCTCCTTGGCGTTGAGTTTCTTCGTGCAGGGAGTCACCTTTGCCCTGCTCGTGACGCGTATTCCTGCCATTCAGGACCGGTACGGGATATCCGACGGTCTGCTGCCCGTGTTCCTTGCCGCCGTGCCCATCCTGGCCGGCGTGGGCAGCGTGGTCACCGAGAAGGTGGTCGCGCGGGTACGGCCCCGGGGCGTGCTCAGGTGGGCGCAGCCCGTCGTACTGCTGGCGCTGCTCGGTGTCGGGGCCGGCAGCGAGCTGTGGCAAGCGGCCGTGGCGCTCGGTGTGTTCGGGCTGTCCGTCGGGGCGCTCGATGCTTCCATGAACATGATGGGGGTCAGCCTCCAGCGGGCGTACGGGCGCAGCATCATGCTCGGGTTCCATGCCGCGTACAGCCTAGGTGGGATCGCCGGGGCGTCGATGGCGTGGGCCGGGGCGCACTGGGATCTGACGCTGCTGGTCTCGTATCTTCCGGCGGTCGTCGTGCTGCTGCCGGCCGCGTTCATCGCGAGCCGGTGGTACGTCGAGGGTGCCGAGGGGAAGGCGGAGGGCGACGGGCCGCCGGGAGAGGTCTCCTCGGGGGTCTCGGTCTCGTTCAAGCTGCTGATGCCGCTCTGTCTGGTGATGAGCTTCGCGTACATCGGGGACTCGACGGTCTCCAACTGGAGCGCGAAGTATCTGCAGGACGTGCTGGGGAGCTCGGAGCAGCTGTCGACCGTTCCGTACAACGTCTACATGGTGACGACGCTGCTGGGGCGGGCCGTGGGGGACTTCGGGGTGCGGCGGTTCGGCGCCGTGGCTGTCGTGCGGTTCGGGAGTGTGCTGGCCGCGGCCGGGTTCGGGGTGGTGGCGGTTGCTTCCGGTGCGTGGATCGGGATGCTGGGGTTCACCATGCTGGGGCTGGGGCTCTGTGTGATCGTGCCTCAGACGTTCGCGGCGGCGGGGCGGATGTTCCCCGGTGCGAGCGATACGGCGATCGCGCGGCTGAACGTCTTCAACTATGTGGGGTTCCTGGTGGGGTCGCCGTTGGTCGGGGCGCTGGGGGACGCGTGGAGTTACCGGGGCGCGATGCTCGTCCCGATGGTGCTGGTGCTTGCGACGCTCGTGTACGCCAAGTCGTTCGGTCCGGAGCCTGCCCGATACGGTGGCGGGCATGAGCGGCCGCGCACAGTTGATGTGGGATGACGCAGTAACGGGATACGACTTCGGGAACAGTCATCCGATGGACCCCGTCAGGCTGGCCCTGACGATGGGTCTGGTGCGGGCGTACGGGCTCGACGGTGCGGTGGATGTGGTGGCTGCCAAGCCGGCCGGGGATTCCACGCTTCGGCTCGTGCACCGCGAGGACTATGTGGCGGCCGTGCGCGCGGCCTCGGCGGACCCCAGGGCGGCCGATCAGAACTACGGGCTCGGGACGATGGACGATCCGGCGTTCGCGGGGATGCACGAGGTGTCGGCGCTGATCGCCGGGCAGTCGGTGGCGGCGGCCGAGGCGGTGTGGCGCGGGTCCACGGCGCATGCGGTGAACTTCGCGGGCGGGCTGCACCATGCGATGCCGGGTAGTGCGTCGGGGTTCTGTATCTACAACGACCCGGCGCTGGCGATTGCCCGGCTGCTGGAGCTGGGTGCGGAGCGGGTCGCGTACATCGATGTGGATGTGCACCACGGTGACGGGGTGCAGGCGGCGTTCTGGGAGGACCCGCGGGTTCTGACGGTGTCGCTGCACGAGCATCCGCGGACGCTCTTTCCGCAGACCGGCTGGCCGGAGGAGACCGGTGCCGGTGCGGGGGAGGGGGCCGCGGTGAATGTGGCGCTGCCTGCCGGTACAGGGGACGCGGGGTGGCTGAGGGCGTTCCATGCGGTGGTGCCGGAGCTGCTGGCGGACTTCCGGCCGCAGGTGCTGGTGACCCAGCACGGCGCCGATACGCACTTCGAGGACCCGCTCGCGCATCTGGCGGTGTCGCTGGACGCGCAGCGGTCGGTCATGGAGTCGTGTCACGAGTTCGCCCATGAGTACGTGGCGGACGGGCGATGGGTGGCGCTCGGCGGCGGGGGGTATGCGGTCGTCGACGTGGTGCCGCGGTCCTGGACGCATCTGGTGGGGATCGCCGCGCATGCGCCGGTGGACCCGGAGTCGGTGATTCCTGCTTCGTGGCGGGACGAGGTCTATGCCCGGACACGGCAGTTGGGGCCGGGCCGGATGACGGATGGGCGTACGCCTTCGTGGCAGCCGTGGGAGGGCGGGTACGACCCGGCGGACCGGCTCGACCAGGCGGTGCTCGCGACCAGGCGGGCGGCGTTCCCGTTGCGCGGGCTGCTGGCCTGAAACGGGCGGGGACGGTCCCGGTGCGGCCGATTCCGTGCTGACGTGAGGAATGGTTGCGCCAACTGAGGAATGGTTACGCCAACTGTGGGGCGTAGTCGGGCTTCTGTCCCCCCGTCCGGGTGGTTGGGGGAGCATCGGCAGGGTGTTGAGCACCGGAGCGCTGCGTGCGCATCTGCTGGCGGCCCGGCTGGCCGGGCCCGTGGCCACCTCGCGGGAGGTGAGCTTGCGGAGCTATCGGCTGTTCGCGGCGAGGGACCCGCGGGTGCTGCTCGGGCTCAACCCCGAATGGGGGTGGGAGGAGTGCGATCTGCTTCGGTTGATGGCCGACAAGTGCGGAGTCTCGGACGATCCTGCTCATGTTTCGGGTCCCGATGTGATCGATCCGGAGCGCACCTTGGCTGGTCTGGACGCGTTTGCCGAGCGGTTGTCGAATGTGGCCGCCCGGCGGGCACCGGTGCTGTTCGGGACCGGCCATCCGCACCGGCTGCTCGGCTTCTACGCCGCGTTGGCAGACGCTTTGTCGGCGGCCGGCTGCGTCGTACTCACCCCGGCGCAGGGGCGATGTATCGACATAACGACCCGGTTCGGCGTACGCACCTACAACCTTGATTACGTACGGGGAGTCGCTCTGGTGCGCGAACCCGGCGTGCGGGACCGTGGTAGTGAGCCGGGCGCACATACCCACTCGCCGCTGCCGGTTCGGGTGGCGCTGGAGGCTGCGGTGGCTGCCCACGGGCGGCTGCCCGAACTGGTCGTCGGGGACCACGGATGGGTCTGCGGGGCAGGTCAGCTGGGTATTGAGGCGATCGGCCTGGCGGATACGGACGATCCCGCGCTGTTCGTCGGCGAGGCCGAGGGGCAGGTGTCGGTCGCCGTTCCGCTTGATGACGCCGTTCAGTCCGCCTACTACCGGCCGCTCACTCGCTATGTACTCAATCGGGCGTGTCTGTCACAGTAGGCGGCCGATGGTCCCTCCTCTTCCCCACTCGCATCACCCGCCCCTAATCTGGGGAGTGAGCGCACAACGACGAAGAGTCACCGGAGGGGAAGCCGGTGCGCGTCTCGTGCGGAAGGTACAGGTGGGTCATGGCTGCTGGCAGCGAGAGGCCTCTCAACGAGGTCAAGTTTCTGACCGTGGCGGAAGTCGCCTCGGTCATGCGGGTGTCGAAGATGACCGTGTACCGCTTGGTGCACAGTGGTCATCTGCCGGCGATCCGGGTGGGCAGGTCCTTCCGGGTCCCGGAGCAAGCGGTTCACGAGTATCTCCGCGAGTCCTTTGTGGGGGTGGAGTCGGCCTGAGGTTGGCCTCGGATTACGTCCCTCACCCCGTGGCGGGTAGGCTAGGCCGACGTAGGTCGTGTGGGCCCAGACGCCCCGCACCAGTGAAGAGAAGTGAGCGAGGGTAGTCGTGGGCTCTGTTATCAAGAAGCGGCGCAAGCGGATGGCCAAGAAGAAGCACCGCAAGCTGCTCAAGCGCACGCGCGTTCAGCGTCGCAACAAGAAGTAAGCGAACGCAGTTCGTGAATCCGCAGCCCTCCCGCCGACATGGCGGGAGGGCTGCGGTGCGTTGTGCGGGCGGCCTTGCACATATTTGGGCCAAAGACTCGGCAGAACGCCGCCGTGCAGTCATCACAGGGCAACATCCACCCGCTACGGTGACGGCCAGGGGAAACCTCTTCGACGGAAGGCGCTGATCTTGGGGAAGGTCGTGCTCGTCACGGGAGCGGCCCGGCAGCTGGGCGGCCGATTCGTGCGGCGCATCCAGCGTGACCCGGAGGTGGACCGGGTGATCGCCGTCGACGCGATCGCGCCGGGGCACCAATTGGGTGATGCCGACTTCGTCCGCGCGGACATCCGCCAGCCCGCGATCGCCAGAGTCCTCGCCGAGCACACCGTCGACACGGTCGTGCATCTGGACGTCAGCGGCAAGGCGCTCGGGGCCGGTGGCCGCACCACGGTCAAGGAGACCAATGTCATCGGCACCATGCAGCTGCTCGGTGCCTGCCAGAAGTCGCCGACGGTGCGGCGGCTGGTGATCAAGTCCAGTACGGGTGTGTACGGCTCCGCCCCGCGCGATCCGGCGGTCTTCACCGAGACCACCCCGCCCAAGTCCCTGCCGAGCGGGGGCTTCGCGAAGGACGCGGTGGAGGTAGAGGGGTACGTACGGGGCTTCGCGCGCCGCAGACCGGACGTCGCCGTGTGCGTGCTGAGGTTCGCGAACATCCTGGGGCCGGACGCGGACTCGCCGCTCGCCGACTATCTGTCGCTGCCCGTCCTGCCGACCGTGTTCGGGTACGACCCCCGGCTCCAGTTCGTCCACGAGGACGACGTCATCGACGTACTGAGGATCGCCTCGCACGAACCGCGGCGCGGGACGCTGAACAGTGGCACGTTCAATATCGCGGGCGACGGGGTGCTGCTGCTGTCGCAGTGTTCGCGGCGGCTCGGGCGGCCGACGATGCCGGTGCCCCTGCCCGCCGTCACCTGGGTGGGCCAAGCCCTCCGCACCGTCGGCATGACGGACTTCTCACCGGAGCAGATCCGGCTGCTGACGCACGGCAGGGTGGTCTCCACCGTGCAGATGCGCGAGACGCTGGGCTTCCACCCGGGATTCACCACCGCGGAGACGTTCGCGGACTTCGCGCGGAACCAGGCGCCGGGACTGCTGCCGCCCGAGATGGTCGGCAGGGCCGTCGACCGGCTGGCGGCGATGCCGTTCGCCGGTGGGACCGGCGAGGTTCCGGGGATCACCGGGGCCGACGACACACAACCGACCCACAGCGCGAGATAGAGGAGCGCACCGACGATGGCGGATGCCAAGGTCATTCCGTTCGACGACGACCGTTCGCGGTCGGGTGGCGCGCCGCGGTCGGCGCGGCGGCGGTCCGGGGCGGGTCCCGCGGTGGGCACTGCGGCCCTGAGCGCCCTGCCCGGGCAGTTGGACGCCGCGCCGGTCCATGAGGCGGTCCAGAGGGGCGGGGAGCCCGTGGAGGGTGTGCAGGACGAGGTGCGGCGCGGCAGCTGGGACCGGCGGATCGCGGGTGGGCTCGCGTTTCTTCGTCGGCGGGTCACGGGTGAGTACGAGGTCGACGAGTTCGGGTACGACAAGGAACTCACCGATCAGGTTCTGATGTCGATGCTGCGGCCGATGTACGAGAAGTACTTCCGGGTCGAGGTGCGGGGCATCGAGAACATCCCGTCGGACGGCGGGGCGTTGATCGTGGCCAACCACTCGGGGACGTTGCCGCTGGACGGGCTGATGCTCCAGGTTGCCGTGCACGACAACCATCCGGCGGGCCGGCATCTGCGGCTGCTCGCTGCGGATCTGGTCTTCGTGCTGCCGGTGGTGAACGAGCTGGCCAGGAAGGCCGGGCACACACTGGCCTGCGCGGAGGACGCGGAGCGGCTGCTCAGGCAGGGCGAGGTCGTCGGTGTGATGCCGGAGGGCTTCAAGGGCATCGGGAAGCCGTTCGGCGAGCGGTACAAGCTGCAGCGGTTCGGGCGGGGCGGCTTCGTGTCGACGGCGCTGCGGGCCGGGGTGCCGATTGTGCCGTGCTCGATCGTGGGTGCGGAGGAGATCTATCCAATGATCGGCAACGCGAAAACGCTGGCGCGGGTGCTGGGGGTTCCGTACTTCCCGATCACGCCCACGTTTCCTTGGCTGGGGCCGTTGGGGGCGGTGCCGTTGCCGACGAAGTGGACGATTCAGTTCGGGGAGCCGATTCCCACGGAGGGGTATCCGGTGGAGGCGGCGGAGGATCCGATGCTGATGTTCAACCTGACGGATCAGGTGCGGGAGCAGATTCAGCACACGCTGTACAAGCTGTTGGTGCAGCGGAGGTCGGTGTTCTTCTGACGGCGGGTGTCCTCAACCGCCGGAAGGGGTGAGCGACCGGCGGACGGGCTTGGGGGAATCCGTCCGCCGGTCAATCACTGGTCTTCGTCCTCGCTGTTGAATCCCAGGCCCGGGAGCAGGCCGGGGAGCAGGGGCGGCAGTGTCACGTCCGGGGTGGGTGGGGTGCTGTCCCTGCCTGTTGTGGGCGGGGTGGTGCCCGGGGACGGTGTGTCCAGGAAGCCGTCCGTGCCGCCTGCGATCAGGTTGTCCTCCGGGGTGGAGGCGGAGCCGGACGGGTCCGGGGTACCGCTGCTGCCCGTCTGGCCCTGTGAGACCTCGGGGGAGGAGGGGGCCGGGTCGTCCGTGCCGGGCGACCCGTCGGTCTGCTGCGAGGAGCCGGACTCCTGGGAGTCGGTGCTCCCGTCCGGGCTGCTGGGAAGCAGGGACTGCAGCGGCGCGACCTCTTCGTCTATGGCCTCGAAGACCGAGCTCACCTCGTCCCCGACATCCGTCAGCTGGACCGGCAGACGGTCGCGCATGGTGCTCCAACTGCCGCGATGGGAGCGGGAGAAGGAATCCAGGGTCTGGATGGGTCCGAGTGCTCCGTCGCGCTGGTACGCGGCGTGGAGCAGGCGGTGGCCCTCGGTGGCGTCGTGCGTCATGCCGTTGAGGGTGCGTCTGATCTCGCCGAGTGATTCGTGGTCCAGATCGCCCGCGCGGCCGCGCTCCATCAGCCTGCGGGCTTCGCTCAGCCGGGTCGACGCCTGGTCGAGGTAGACCTCGCCGCGGTCGGCGTCGCCGTCGGCCATGCCGAGGTTGATGTCCTCCATGCCGCGCTTCAGCCCGTACAGCGAATCACCCGGCAGGGCGTCGGAACTGGCAGCGGCCACTCCGCCGAAGGCTCCCGCGGCCACGCCGACGGTGAGCCCGCCGGCCGCGATGCCCTTCGTCCAGCGGGAGCGGGGGCGCAACTTCCTGAGCGGGGAGGCTCGGTGAGCCCCCCTGCTCCGTTGTTCGGGCACCGTAGGGCCCGTGGACGCGCCGCCCTCGGCAAACATGGCCTCCATGGCGGCGACGAGCTGGGCTCGCTGCACCACTTTGACCTCGGGATCCAACTTCGGCCTCGGTAGCTCACCGAGGCCGTTCGCCAGGGCCAACAGCGTTCCGTGGTCGGCCGGTTCGGCCGGGTCCTCGGGCTGTACGGCCGCCGCACCCTGGAGCTCCTGCTCCTCCAGGGCCTGGGCGAAGGCGTTCGCCCGCCGGTGTGCCGAAACGTTTGCGATCACTGGCGGCACCTCCTCTCGTCATGACGGTCGACTCCCCTGGGGGTCCGGAAGGTTGCACACCTTGAGCGCTTCCACACGAAAGAGTGAGTGTCGGCGGACATGGAGTGACGACAGGGGGCCTGCAACCGGCACAACGAGTGGCGCGGCACATGGGTTACGCACGAAAGATGATCGGACCAGTGCGTGAGGGGCGTGTCGCAGAGCGTGTTCAGCGGACGTCGTCCGGCAGGAGCCGGGCCAGCGTGCGGACAGCGCGGTACTGCAAGGTTTTGATCGCGCCTTCGTTCTTTCCCATCACGCGGGCCGTCTCGGCGACCGAGAGGCCCTGCAGGAAGCGCAGCGTCACGCACTCCTGCTGCTGGGGGTTGAGTCGGCGCACGGCTTGCAGCAGTGCGGCGTTGGAGAGGGACTCCAGGACGGAGTCCTCGGGGCTGCGCTCGACCTCGTTGGCGTCGAGCATTTCGCCGGTGGTCACTTCCAGTCGGAAACGACTGGACTTGAAGTGGTCGGCGACCAGGTTGCGGGCGATCGTGACCAGCCAGGCGCCGAAGTCGCGGCCCTGCCAGGTGAACGTGGAGATGCGGCGCAGGGCGCGCAGGAAGGTCTCGCTGGTGAGGTCCTCCGCCGTCGCCTTGCCGCCCACGCGGTAGTAGATGTACCGGTACACGGTGTCGCTGTACTGGTCGTAGAGACGGCCGAAGGCGTCAGCCTCACCGGCCTGTGCGCGCTCGACGAGATCCATCATGCGCGCGCTGTCGCTGTCGGCGGTCGGCCGACGAACGGTGGACGTGGTCGTTGCGCCGCGGTTGCTGCGTCTTCCGACCGCTGCACCGCGTTCGGCCAGGGCATAGCAAGGGCCGACAGGTGCAGGGGCGGCAAAAGCGGGTACGGCGTACGCGGTGGGGACGAAGCCGCGCAAGCGGTCGACGACCGTTGCGCGCAGCGTAGCCAGGCCCGAGGCGTCAACCCCGACGTGTGGGTACACGGGACTCCCAGAGGCAGAGCTTCCATCACGTGCAGTGCGAAACCGTCACTCGTCGTAGTGAGTGGTGGGTTCCGGAATGCGTCTGAGGAGAATAACGCTTCGTACAGGCAGTGCTACACCCAGTTGCTCAAATCATCGGTTCCGTCGCTTCTGTAGCGACTATGAGGCGCATCCAGTAGCACATCGTGACCGGTTATTGATCGGATTACTTCGTGATCTGCCTGCGGCCGCAACGGGTTGTGGTCGGGTGCGAGCAATCCGACTGGCGGGAGCGGTCGGCGGGTAGGGGCTCCCGATTGGCGGCAGGGAGCCGGGCGTGGCTCGGCCCCCTGCGCGGGGAAGGTCCGCGTGCGGTCAGCGGCGGCGGCGGTGCAGGGCGACGGCGGCGGCGGTGCCGCCCGCGAGGGCGCCGACACCGGCCGCGGCCGGGATGCCGACCTTGGCCGCCTTGCGGCCCGTGCGGTAGTCGCGCAGCCGCCAGTCGAGGGCCCGGGCGTGCTTGCGGAGCTTTGTGTCCGGGTTGATCGCGTAGGGGTGACCGACCAGGGACAGCATCGGGATGTCGTTGTGCGAATCGCTGTACGCCGCGCAGCGGGCGAGGTCGAGGCCCTCGGCGGCGGCCAGGGCGCGGACCGCCTCGGCCTTCGCGGGCCCGTGCAGCGGCTCGCCGACCAGGCGGCCGGTGTAGACGCCGTCGACGGACTCGGCGACCGTGCCGAGCGCGCCGGTCAGCCCGAGCCGACGGGCGATGATCGTGGCGGTCTCCACCGGGGCGGCGGTGACCAGCCAGACCTTCTGTCCGGCGTCGAGGTGGGCCTGGGCGAGGGCGCGGGTGCCCGGCCAGATGCGGTCGGCCATGTACTCGTCGTAGATCTCCTCGCCGATGGACATCAGCTCGGAGACGCGGTGGCCCTTGACGATGGACAGGGCGCTGTCGCGGGCGTCCTGCATGTGTTCCGGGTCCTCCACGCCGGCCAGCCTGAACCAGGCCTGCTGCCAGGCGAACCGGGTCAGTTCGCGGCGCTGGAAGAACTTCCGTTTGTACAGCCCGCGGCCGAAGTGGAAGATCGCCGCGCCCTGCATGACGGTGTTGTCCAGGTCGAAGAAGGCGGCAGCCCGGTCGTCGCCGACGACCGGGAACGCCGGCTCCGGCTCCGCGGTCGTGGCGGGGGTCTCGTCGGTGAATCGTTCGGCGGGCTGTTCGGCGTGGAGTGACGACTTCCGCGCTGCCTCGGCTGCTGCCTCGCCTGCCAGCACGCTCCGTGCTGTCGCGGAACGCCTACGTGGTGTGAGCCATCCAAGAGCGGCCATGTCGTGAGCATAGCCAGTCTGTTGAGCCCTTCCCGACCTGCCGGGATGCGGTGGCGTGAACTCTCGGCGGCCGAATTGTTAAACGGGTGATTCGGGGCGTACCGGATCAGTGCCGGATGAGTTACGGAAAGGGCGGGCGGTCGGCGCAGAATGAAGGCATGAGTGCCTTGTTGCGTCGTACGAAGAAGAAGCCCGCGGACCGGGTGGTGACCCTGGTCGGGAAACCGGGGTGTCACCTCTGTGACGACGCGAGGCTGGTGGTGCGGGAGGTCTGCGAGGAGACCGGTGCGTCCTGGGAGGAGAAGGACATCACTCAGGACGAGGGGCTGCACCGGGAGTACTGGGAGCAGATTCCGGTCGTCCTCATTGATAACGAACAGCACACGTTCTGGCGGGTGGATCCGGCGAGGCTGCGCAGCGCGCTGCTTTCCTGAGTGAAACCCGGTTACCATCGTGGGCGTTTTGAGTGATCTCGGGGGCGTAGTCGTGAGGAGTGTGTACCGCTTTGCCCCCTTCGGGCCTGCAACGGGCTGATGCGATCCAAGGTTCCGGGATCGCGCGACGGATGTGCGTGACCCCGGTCACTTTGACCGGACAAAACGGACACCATCTTTGTGCACGCGTTCACAAAGACATAGCCTGCATTCGACGGGGCGGTCTTGGAACATATGGCCGCCTGCAGCCCCGCTCATCCCGCAGGAGCACCGTGGCAACTGGCCGAACTCACCGACCGGCGACCCGTAGCCGAGGAATTCCCGAGGCCACCGTCGCCCGGCTTCCGCTGTATCTCCGCGCACTGACCGCGCTCTCCGAGCGCTCGGTCCCCACGGTCTCGTCCGAGGAACTCGCCGCGGCGGCGGGAGTCAACTCTGCCAAGCTGCGGAAGGACTTCAGCTACCTCGGCTCCTACGGGACGCGTGGCGTCGGGTACGACGTCGAGTACCTCGTCTACCAGATCTCCCGCGAGCTCGGGCTCACCCAGGACTGGCCGGTCGTCATCGTCGGTATCGGTAATCTCGGCGCCGCGCTCGCCAACTACGGCGGCTTCGCCTCCCGCGGTTTCCGGGTCGCCGCGCTGATCGACGCGGACCCCGCGATGGCCGGTACGCCCGTCGCCGGGATTCCCGTCCAGCACGCCGACGAGCTGGAGAAGATCGTCAGCGACAACGGCGTGTCGATCGGTGTCATCTCCACCCCGGCCGGTGCCGCCCAGCAGGTCTGCGACCGCCTCGTCGCCGCGGGCGTCACCTCCATCCTGAACTTCGCGCCGACGGTGCTCTCCGTGCCGGACGGCGTCGACGTCCGCAAGGTCGACCTCTCGATCGAACTCCAGATTCTCGCCTTCCACGAGCAGCGCAAGGCCGGCGAGGATGCCGGGGGCGACGTCGACCAGGCCGCACCGCCCGTGCGCGCCGCCACGAGCAGCAGCCGGAAGGGACCCGACGGGGACATGCCCGCCGTGATGCCGGCATGAGTCTCCTTGTCGTAGGGCTGAGCCACCGCAGCGCCCCGGTCTCCGTACTGGAGCGGGCGTCGCTGGCTGCCGAGACGCAGGCCAAGCTGCTGCAGGACGCCCTGGCAGCGGAGCCCGCGGCCGAGGCCGCCGTCCTCGCCACCTGTAACCGCATCGAGCTGTACGCCGACGTGGACAAGTTCCACGCGGGCGTCGCCGAGCTGTCCACGCTCCTCGCGCAGCACAGCGGGGTCGGGCTGGACGAACTCACTCCGTATCTCTATGTGCACTACGAGGACCGGGCCGTCCACCACCTCTTCTCGGTGGCGTGCGGGCTGGACTCGATGGTCGTCGGCGAGGGCCAGATCCTCGGCCAGATCAAGGACGCGCTGGCGCTGGGGCAGGAGAGCCACACCGCGGGCCGGCTGCTGAACGACCTTTTCCAGCAGTCTTTGCGGGTCGGCAAGCGCGCGCACAGCGAGACCGGGATCGACCGGGCCGGGCAGTCGCTCGTCACCTTCGGCCTGCAGCAGCTCGCGGGCGGCGCCGACACCGCCGACTGGGCCGGCGGCAAGCGCGCTCTGGTGATCGGCGCCGGTTCGATGTCGTCGCTGGCCGCCGCCACGCTGGCCCGTACCGGTGTCGCCGAGATCGTCGTCGCCAACCGGACCCGGGCCCGCGCCGACCGGCTGGTCGAGATCCTGAGCCAGGCCGGTGGCACGGGAGTGACCGCCCGGGCCGTCGAGATGGCCGCGGTCTCCGACGAACTGACACGTGCCGATGTCGTCGTCTCCTGTACCGGTGCGACGGGACTCGTCCTGACCGGTGAGACCGTCGCCGGTGCGCTCGGCCTGCCGTTCGACGCGGCCTCCACCGCCGTCGAGGCGCCCGCCGTGCCCGCCGCCGACCTGGACCAGCACGCCGCGTGGGTGGAGAACGGTTCCGCCGCCACGACCGCGCAGGCCCAGGCCGTGCGCCAGGCCACCGTGCCCGCGCAGTCCACCGGCCCCGTCCGGCTCGCCCTGCTCGACCTCGCCATGCCGCGCGACATCGACGGCGCGGCGGCCCGCCTCGCCGGTGTGCGCCTCGTCGACATCGAGTCGCTCGCCGAGGCGTCCGCGGATGCTCCGATGGCCGCCGATGTGGATCAGGTGCGCACCATCGTCGCCGACGAGGTCGCCGCGTTCGGCGCCGCCCAGCGCGCCGCCCACATCACCCCGACCGTGGTCGCCCTGCGCACCATGGCCGCCGATGTGGTGGCCGGCGAGATCGCGCGGCTCGACGGGCGTCTCCCCGACCTGGACGAGAAGCAGCGCGCCGAGATCACGCAGACCGTGCGCCGCGTCGTCGACAAGCTCCTGCACGCGCCCACCGTGCGGGTCAAGCAGCTCGCCAGTGAGCCCGGCGGCGCCGGGTACGCCGATGCGCTGCGGGAACTCTTCGACCTCGACCCGCAGACGGTCGCCGCCGTCTCCCGGGCAGACCTGAACGACCCGAATCGAGGGCGGTCATGACCGACAACTCACCCCGCGCGCAGACCGGCGCGCCGCTCCGGCTGGGCACCCGGCGCAGCAAGCTCGCCATGGCGCAGTCCGGCCTGGTCGCCGACGCGGTCAGCGAGGTGACCGGGCGCGCCGTCGAGCTCGTCGAGGTCACCACGTACGGAGACATCTCCAAGGAGCATCTCGCGCAGATCGGCGGCACCGGCGTGTTCGTCGCGGCGCTGCGTGAGGCCCTGCTGCGAGGCGAGGTGGACTTCGCCGTCCACTCGCTCAAGGACCTGCCGACCGCACAGCCCGAGGGCCTCGTGCTTGCTGCCGTACCGCGGCGCGAGGACCCGCGCGACGTGCTGGTGGCGCGGGACGGGCTGACCTTCGAGCAGCTGCCGTCCGGCGCCCGCATAGGCACCGGCTCGCCGCGCCGCATGGCGCAGCTCAACGCGTACGCCCGCAGCCACGGCCTCGACATCGAGACCGTGCCGATCCGTGGCAACGTCGATACGCGTATCGGATTTGTACGAAGCGGTGAACTGGACGCGGTGGTTCTCGCCGCGGCCGGGCTCAGCCGCCTCGGCCGGACCGGTGAGGTGACCGACTTCCTGCCGGTCGACACCGTTCTGCCCGCTCCCGGTCAGGGAGCACTGGCGATCGAATGCGCTGCAACCAGCGCGGACCTCGCCGCCGCGCTCGCCGAGCTCGACGACCCGTACACCCGGGTCGCCGTGACCGCCGAGCGTTCCCTGCTCGCCGCCCTGGAGGCCGGCTGCTCCGCACCTGTGGGTGCGCTGGCCGACCTCCTGGTCGACGGACAGGCTGTCAACGAACTGCGCCTGCGCGGTGTCGTCGGTTCCACCGACGGCGCCTCGCTGGTACAGATGTCCATCACCGGTCCCGTCCCCACGTCGCACGACGACGCGGCGGCCCTCGGTCGCGAGCTCGCGACCGAGATGCTTGCCAAGGGTGCGGCCGGTCTTATGGGGGAGCGAGCACTTTGAGCCCCACCGGCCCCGCCGTATCCGACTTTCCGGTCCTGTCCGCAGGGCACGTCACCTTCCTCGGCGCCGGTCCCGGCGATCCGGGACTGCTGACTCTGCGCGCTGTCGAGGCGCTCGCGAGCGCGGACGTTCTTGTCGCCGAGCCGGACGTGCTCGGCGTTGTTCGCGGCCATGCGCGGGCAGGCGTAAGCACGCCTGAGCTGGCGGTTGTTGACGTGTCATCAACACCCGCCGGTGTGCCCGTTCTCAGGGACGCGGCCAATCTTGTCATGGAGGCCGCGAAGGGCGGCAGGCGGGTCGTCCGTGCCGTCTCCGGTGACCCCGGCCTGGACGGGTCCGCGGGCGCGGAGATGCTGGCCTGCGCCGCCGCCGGCATCCCCTTCGAGGTCGTCCCCGGTGTCGCGAACGCCGTGGGCGTGCCCGCGTACGCCGGTGTGCCGCTGCGCGACGCGCAGGGCGCCGACGTCCGGTTCGTCGACGCCCGCACCGCCTCGGACCGCTGCTGGACCGAGATCGGCGCGAGCGACGCAACGGCTGTCGTCTCGACGACGCTGGACTCGGTCGCGGCCACCGCGGGCGAGCTGGTCTCGGCGGGCCGCAAGCCCGACACCCCGCTCACCGTCACGGTCGCGGGTACGACGACCCGGCAGCGCACCTGGACGGCGACCCTCGGGACGATCGCCCAGGTTCTCAAGCAGGCGAAGGTGCTGCCGTCGCCGGAGGGGCACCAGCCGGTCATAGCCGTGGTCGGTGAGCGCAGCTCCGCCGCCCAGCGCGACCAGCTCTCGTGGTTCGAGTCCAAGCCGCTCTTCGGTTGGAAGGTGCTCGTGCCGCGTACGAAGGAGCAGGCGGCGTCGCTCTCCGACCAGCTGCGTTCGTACGGCGCCGTGCCGCACGAGGTCCCGACGATCGCCGTCGAGCCGCCGCGTACGCCGCAGCAGATGGAGCGCGCGGTCAAGGGCCTCGTCACGGGCCGCTACGAGTGGATCGCCTTCACCAGCGTCAACGCGGTCAAGGCCGTCCGGGAGAAGTTCGAGGAGTACGGGCTCGACGCCCGTGCCTTCGCCGGCATCAAGGTCGCGGCGGTCGGCGAGCAGACCGCCGCCGCGCTGATCGACTTCGGTGTGAAGCCGGACCTGGTGCCGTCCGGTGAGCAGTCCGCTGCCGGTCTGCTGGAGGACTGGCCGCCCTACGACCCGGTCTTCGACCCGATCGACCGTGTCTTCCTGCCGCGCGCCGACATCGCCACGGAGACGCTGGTCGCCGGGCTCATCGAGCTGGGCTGGGAGGTCGACGACGTCACCGCGTACCGCACGGTCCGCGCCTCGCCGCCGCCGTCCGACACCCGTGAGGCCATCAAGGGCGGCGGTTTCGACGCGGTGCTCTTCACCTCGTCGTCGACCGTCCGGAACCTGGTCGGCATCGCGGGCAAGCCGCACAACGTGACTGTCATCGCGTGCATCGGCCCTGCCACGGCGAAGACCGCCGAGGAGCACGGTCTGCGGGTGGACGTGCTGTCGCCGGAGCCGTCGGTGCACAAGCTGGCCGCGGCGCTCGCCGAGTTCGGCGCGCAGCGCCGGGACGCGGCGAAGGAGGCCGGTGACCCGGTGACGCGGCCGAGCGAGCGGCGTCCTGGGGCGCGGAGGCGTCGTACGACGACCTGACCCGGCCCGTTCGGGAGTGTTCAGGAGCCTCAGGGGCCCGGCTGTTTCGGCAGCCGGGCCCCTGCCCGTTCTCCCGTTCGTTTTTCCGGCACAGGTGTCGGTAAGACGGTGATGTGTACGGGTCTATCGTCGAAGGATGACTGTGTACGGAAACTTCCCCGGCTCCCGCCCCCGGCGGCTGCGGACGACCCCGGCGATGCGGCGGATGGTCGCCGAGACACGGCTCGACCCGGCGAACCTGATCCTGCCCGCGTTCGTACGCGAGGGCATCACGGCGCCCGTCGCCATCTCGGCCATGCCCGGTGTCCAGCAGCACACCCTGGACACCCTCCGGAAGGCCGCCGTCGACGCGGTCTCGGCCGGGGTCTCCGGGATCATGCTCTTCGGCGTTCCGGCGGACGAGAACAAGGACGCCCGGGGAACCGCGGGCACCGACCCGGACGGCATCCTCCAGGTCGGTCTGCGCGCGGTGCGCGAAGAGGTCGGCGACGATCTCGTCGTCATGTCGGACCTGTGCCTCGACGAGTACACGGACCACGGTCACTGCGGTGTCCTGACCGCCGACGGCCGCGTCGACAACGACGCCACTCTCGAGCGGTACGCCGAGATGGCCCAGGTCCAGGCGGATGCGGGCGCCCATGTGGTCGGCCCCAGCGGCATGATGGACGGCCAGGTCGGCGTGATCCGCGACGCGCTCGACCAGACCGGGCACGAGGACGTGGCGATCCTCGCCTACACGGCGAAGTACTCGTCGGCCTTCTACGGGCCGTTCCGAGAGGCGGTCGGCTCCTCGCTGAAGGGCGACCGCAAGACGTATCAGCAGGACCCGGCGAACGCTCGCGAGTCCCTGCGCGAGCTGGCACTCGATCTCGACGAGGGCGCCGACATGGTCATGGTCAAGCCGGCCGGACCGTACCTGGACATCCTGGTGAAGGTCGCCGACTCGGTGGACGTGCCGGTCGCCGCGTACCAGATCAGCGGCGAGTACGCGATGATCGAGGCCGCCGCGGAGAAGGGCTGGATCGACCGCGACGCGGCGATCATGGAGAGCCTGACCGGGATCCGCCGCGCGGGTGCGCAGATGATCCTGACGTACTGGGCGACGGAGGTCGCCGAGCGGCTGCGCCGTTCGTAGCAGCCGTCCCCTGGAGCCCGCGTCGCCTCACGCCGCGGGTTCCAGGCCCCAGGACGAGAGGATGCGGACCGCCTCGTGGCCGAGCGTGGCGTCCGCGGACAGCCGGTGCAGCAGCTCGATCCGCTTGTCGCTGGGGCCCGCCTCGTCGAGCGCCGCCAGGGCGTTGTCCCGCACGAGCCGGTCGAAGTCGTCCATGATGGCGGCGGCCAGCACTTCGTGGACCTCCGGGTCGTCCGCGTAGGGACCGAGCGCCATGGCCGCGTACTGGCGGACCAGATCGTCGTCGGGGCCACGCACCACGGCCACCAGCGCCCGGCCCGCGTGGAGCCGTGACTCGGCCTCGGCCGGTGGCCGCAGGCGCAGGACCGTGGTGGCTTCGACCCGTGCGAGGTCGTACTCCTCCGAGTCGGCGGTCACCGAGGCGAGGAAGGGCACGGCGTCCGGATGGTCCGGGCGGTCCGCGAGTACGTCGCCCATTGCGGCGATGAGTTCGCGCTTTTCGTCGCTTTCGGCAGGCAGTGCACGGAACTGCTCGATGAGGCTGTCTGTCCGGTCCATGAAGTGTGCGCTGCCCTGTGCGCGGTGAAGTATTCCTTCGGCGGAAGTGTCCGGCCCCGGCGGGAGTCGGCCGGGGAACGGACGAGGCGCGTCCTCAGTCCCACCAGAACGACCAGGAATCCTCGCCCAGCACGTACTGGTCCGCGTAGGCGCGCAGGGTGTCCGGGGTGGTGTGGGCGATGTTGTCCGGGCAGAACGCGAAGTGCTCGGCGGCGACCGCCACCGCTTCGTCGACAGTGGTCGGCGGGGTGGCCACCGAGACGATCAGATGGTCGAAACCGAGCGCCACGACCCGTATGCCGAAGCGGTCCTCCCAGGACCGGAGCACCGCGCAGAGCCGTGCCACGTCGTTCTCGTAATTGAGCGGCCCCGTCCAGCCGATCGCCGCCGGTATGTCCGCGCTGCGCCGCGCGGGGACCAGCGCCGCCCGGGCTCCCGGCATGCGGCCGTCCGCGTCGGTGAGCCGGGCGGCGATCTCCGCGGCCCGTTCCTCCGCGTCGGCGGGGTCGCTCACGGACGGGGTGGGGGCGAGGCCCGGCCACTCCGGGCCGAACGGCTCGATCGCCGCCCCTTCCAGCTCGTCCTCCGCGTACTCCTCCCAGAGCTCGCCCAGTACGTCCTCCGCGTGGTGGTCACCCGGGTACGACGTCATGCCGGGGCTGAGCTCCCACTTCTCGGGCCACTCGCCGCGTATCCCGCCGTCGAGGAGGACAGGGAGGAGCCCGACCGCTCTGCCCTCGTCGAGCAGTCGGGGCCAGGTGTCCGGGGTCGCGGATCCGTCCGCGTACCAGAGCAGGGGTTCGTGCCACGGTCCGTCGTGCGTCGCGTCGACCAGCGTGCCGGGCGGGAGCTGGAGCCCGGAAGTGGCCAGTGACGGAAGGGGGTTCGGGAGTGTCGCCATGCGGTGACCCTAGAGGCCGCCACGGACGGTCGACGGTCCGGCCCCCGGCGTCGGCGCGCCCGACGTGACCGGTGAAAGCGGCCCGGGCGGTGGGGGCGGCGGCGAGGCCACGCGGGCCGCCGTGCCGGGCGAGTTCGCGCAGCCACTGGTGGGTGAGGGTGTACGAAGGAAGGACGGGGAAGCGGAAGAGGCCCCGCGATCCGTCGCGGCCATGGCTGACGGCCCGTATCCCGGAACGTCGGATGCGGGCGGCATTCGCCGTGGGTGTCAGGTGCGGCCGATGCCAGTTGCTGTGGCCGCACGGCTCGACCGGGTCCGTCCGGTTGCCGTTGTGTCCTCGATCGCCGGACGGGCTTGAAATTCAAGGCCGTCCGGCGAATTGAGGACACGGCGTGGCCGCAGGTCCTTACGAGGCGGCCTGTACCGCCTGCCGGGCCGGGTCCGGCGTCCGCTCGCCGGCCGGCGGTGTGCCGAGCCGGCGCAGGCGTGCCGTGCAGACGATGCCGATCGCCGAGATCACCATCAGCATGACGGCCGGCGGCCAGTAGTGGCCGCCGGCGGCCGCCGCGAGGGAGACCGCGGCGAGCGGTGCCAGGCCGCCGAAGACCATGTTGCAGAGCTGGTAGGAGAGGGAGATGCCGGTGTAGCGGACGTGCGTGGCGAAGCCCTCGACGAGGATCGACGCGATGGGTCCGTACAGCGCGGACATCACCAGGCGCATGGCCAGCATCATCAGCCAGATGAGGAAGACGCTGCCGGTGCCCAGCACCATGAACTGCGGCAGGGCGAGGACGATGACGCCCACGAGGCCGGCGATCACGACCTTGTGCGGTCCGACCCGGTCGGCGAGCCAGGACAGCCAGGGGGTGACGAGGAGTTCCAGGAAGGCTGCCAGGGTGAGGCCGTTGAGCAGCATGGACTCCGACAGGTGGAGGTCCCCGGTGCCGTAGGAGAGCAGGAAGCTGGTGACGACGTAGTACCCGCCGGTCGCGGTGGCCAGCGCGAAGACGCCGATGAGGACCGTTCGCCAGGCCTTCTGGAAGACCTCCACGACAGGCAGCTCGGCCGCCCCTTCCTCCTTCGCCTCCTGTTCCTTGCGCACCTCCTCCATGACTGGGGACTCCTCCAGCTTGACCCGGACGATGAGCCCCACGATCACCAGCACGGCGGAGGCCAGGAAGGGCACGCGCCAGCCCCAGCTCATGAACGCGTCGTCGCCGAAGAGGTTCATCAGGCTGAAGGCGCCGGTCGACAACAACGCGCCGACCGAGGAGCCGAGTTGGGCGAACGAGCCGAAGAAGGCGGCCTTGCCGCGCGGGGCGTTCTCCACGGCGATGAGTACCGCGCCGCCCCACTCCCCGCCGATCGCGATGCCCTGGACCAGGCGCAGCACGATCAGCAGGATCGGGGCGAGCGCGCCGACCTGGGCGTACGTGGGCAGCAGGCCGATGGCGAAGGACGCGACGCCCATCATCACCAGCGTGATGACCAGGGTCTTCTTGCGTCCGACGCGGTCACCGATGTGTCCGAAGACGATGCCGCCGAGCGGGCGCAGCAGGAAGCCGATGGCGAAGGTCGCGAAGGCGGACAGGGTCCTGAGGTACGGCGACATGTCCGGCGGGAAGAACACGTCGTTGAAGACGATCGCCGCTGCGGTGGCGAACGCGTAGAAGTCGTACCACTCGATGGAGGTCCCGGCCAGCGCCGCGAAGGCGGCTCTGTACGGGCTCTTTCCGGTGCTGGACTGCGGGGACATGGGGCCTCCGGGGGCGGGAGGGGTGGCGGGGAAGGGGGTGGGGCGAGCGGGCGGGAGTGGGTCAGCGGCCGGGGGCGGACCAGGCGCGGGTGCCGCCGATCCAGGTCTCGCGTACGCCGATGGAGGCGAGTCCGGCCGGGTCCGCGGTGAGCGGGTCGCTTTCCAGGACGACGAAGTCGGCGAGCATGCCCGGGGCCAGCGCGCCCACGGCGTGTTCGCGGTGCAGGGCGCGGGCGGCCGACTCGGTGTGCGCGCGCAGACCGTCCGCCACGGGCATCCGCAGCGAGGCGTCGCCGAGGACGGTGCCGAGGACGGTGCGCCGGGTCGCGGCGGCGGAGACGGCCTCCAGCGGGGCGGGCGGGGCGACGGGGGCGTCCGAGCTGATGGCGACGGGGACGCCCGCGGTGAGGCAGGCGCCTGCCGGGTTGTAGCGGTGGCCGAGGTCACCGACGGCGGTCAGTGTGCCGTCGCCGGTGCGCAGGTGGTGCTGGGGCTGCATCACCGGGATGACGCCCAGCCGCCCCATGCGGGCGATCTGTTCGTCGGTGGGCAGGCCCGCGTGCTCGATCCGGTGGCGCATGTCGGGGCGCTCCCGGTCGGCCTGTGCCTTCTCGACGGCGTCGAGGACCATACCGATGGCGTACGGGGACTGGGCGTGCGTGGCGGTCTGGAGCCCGGCGCGGTGGGCGCGGGTGACGAGCTCGGCGTACTCCTCCGCCGAGTGGTACAGCTGCCCGTGGTGGCAGCAGTCGGCGGCGTAGCCGTCGGGGAAGTACGCGGTCCAGCCGCCGAGCGTCCCGTCGGCGTAGAACTTGACGCCCTGGACGCGGAACAGGTCGTCACCGAAGCCGTTCACCACGCCCAGGTCGAGCGCGGTGTCGAGGAGCGCGGAGGTGAGGTACGCGGAGACCCGCATGCGCAGGGAGCCGTCGGCGCGGGCGCGCAGATACGTCTCCATCTCGCGGCGGGACGCCTGGGCGTCGCCGACGGTGGTGACTCCGGCGGCGAGGAAGACCTCCTGGGCGCGCTGGAGGTGGTCAGCCATGATGGCGTCCGGCTCGGAGAGGTGGAAGTTCGGACCGTGGTTGCCGATCTTCACTCCGCCGGGGCCGGTGAGCAGGTCGCAGGCGGCGTCCCAGAGTTGGCCGTCGGGCTCGCCGGAGGTGAAGCGGCCGATGCTGCCGCCCTCGGGGTCGGGGGTGCCTGCGGTGACGCCGCAGGTGCGCAGGGTGTGGGAGTTGACGACACCGCCGTGACCGGAGGCGTTCATCACGTACACCTCGCGGTCGGTGGCGACGCGGTCGAGGTCGTGGCAGGTGGGGTGGCGTTGCTCGGCGAGCCTGCGGTGCTCGTAGCCGAAGCCGCGCACCGGGACTCCGGCGGGCAGTTCGCGGGCGGCGTCGGTGAGAACGGTGACGAGCGTCTCGATGTCGGGTACGCGTTCGGGCCGGCAGTCGACCCAGGCGAGCGCCTGCCCGTACATCACCGGGTGGCAGTGGGCGTCGACGAATCCGGGGTGGACGAGGCCGCCGTCGAGGTCGAGGGCCTCGTCGGGCCGGCCGCCGAGCGCGGCGCGGGCGTCTTCGGCGGTGCCGACGTGGACGACCCGGCCGCCACGGACGGCCAGCGCCTCGGCGCGTACGGAGGTGCCGGGTGCGGCGACGGCCGCGCCGGTCACCAGGAGCGTGCGGTCGGCGTCGTCGAGGGGGTGGTGCATGAGGGGCCTGCTTTCGACCGGGGGACGTCCATGAGAAGCCGTACGCACCGAGAGGTCGCAACGGCTGATTCGTTCGCATGGACGATATGCAGCAGTCGATGCCTTGCCTAGACCCCTCGCTCACAAATTTTTCGGAATGTGATGGCGTATTTGACTTACGTATCGTCCGACGCGGCCGCAGTGGGGCGAAGTTTCTCGTCAGGGCGTGTGGTTGGTCAGGTCGTAGCGCTCCTTGATCAGTTCCAGATGGATCCAGCTCTCCACTGCGCGCACACCCGCACAGGCCCGCATGTCCTCCAGCGTGTCGCGCACCGCCGTGAGGGACTCCGCGCTGATCGTTCCGACGAGCTCCGCGCGCCCCATGCAGGCGGAGAGGAACGAGACCCGGTCCCAGGCAGCCATGCGTCGCGCAACCGCATCCCGCTCGCCGTCCAGCCGTACGGCGAAACCGCACAGAAGACCCAGCCCCAGCAGCTCCGGCCGCACCAGTGCGAGCACCTTGGCGACACCGCCGTCGAGGAGGCGCAGCGTGCGGGCGCGGGCGGCGCCGGGGGAGAGGCCCACGCGCTCGGCGAGTTCCGCGAAGGGCAGCCGCCCGTCGCGTTCCAGCTCGTCCAGGATCAGCCGGTCCGTCTCGTCCAGCTCCGGCACCTCGGGCCGGCCCGCCAGCAGATACGGGTCCTTGAGGTGCTCCAGGGAGATCAGTGGATCCACCACGTCCACACCCTTCAGGGAGCGGATGGACTCCACGGCCCGGTCCAGCTCGGCCAGTCCCTTGGTGCGCAGCTCCGCCATGACTGCGCGGCTGCCCGCGGTGAGCGTGACGAACGGCGCCTGTGGCATGGCGGCGATCGCACGGGCCACCGGCTCGGCCGGGCCGCTCACGCCGATCGACAGGTGGGCCGATGCGGTCAGCTCCCGTACGGCGGGATGCACGACGGCCACCACCCGCACGCCGCCGCCCGCGAGCAGCCGCTGCACCCGGGCGCGGGTGGCGGGCCGGGAGAGGCCGACGCGCTGCGCCAGCGTCTCGTACGTCAGGCGGCCGTCCGTCTGCAGTTCGCGGACGACGGCCAGATCGGTGTGGTCCAGATCCACCTGAGCGCTTCCCCTCGGCTCGACTGCCCGGGCGGGAGCGCCCGGGGTGGGGTCCATTGTCGACCACGGGGGTGCGGGGGCCGGACCCGGATGGTGTGCGTCATCGACGATCGCATCACTATCTCTGGACAATTTTGCCGAATGAAACGTAGGTTCTGCGCGAGTGTTGCGAACGAATCATCATTGCGCGGCGCTCTGAGGAACTTGAGGAGGATGGGATGAGCCGGCCCCTGGTGGTGTTCACGGACCCCGAGGAACTCGACGTCGGTCCGGGCGCACGGCTGCTGGCCGACGCGGGATTCGACACGCGCGTCGTCGGCAGTCGCGACCCGGACGCGATCGCCGCCGTCGCGCGTGACGCCGTCGCGCTGATCGTCGGCTACGCGCCCGTGGATGCCGGGCTGCTCGACCGCCTCCCCGGTGTGGGGATGCTTGCCACCATGTCCGCCGGGTACGACATGATCGACACGGCGCAGGCGCGTCGACGCGGACTGTGGGTGAGCAACCTTCCGCATGCCGCGACCGAGGACGTCGCCGTGCATGCGCTCGCCGGCGCGCTCAGTCTGGTGCGCGCGCTGCCCCAGGCCGACGCCACCGTGCGCGGCGGCGGATGGAACACCGAGTTCGCCGAAGTCCCGCGCAGGGCCGGTGAGCTGACGCTCGGACTGCTGGGCTTCGGGCGCATCGCGAGGGCTCTGGCCCGGATCGCGGCCCCCGTCTTCGGCCGCGTCGCCGCGTACGACCCGCACGCCGACGAGGCAGGGTGGCCCGACGGTGTCGAGCGGCTGAGTCTGGACGAGCTGGTCGCCGCCTCCGACGTGCTCTCCCTGCACACACCGCTGACTCCGCAGACCCGCGGCATGGTCGACGCGGTGCTGCTCGCCCGGATGCGACCGGGCGCCTTCCTCGTGAACGTCGCCCGCGGCGAACTCGTCGACACCGTGGCCCTGCTGGCCGCCCTGGACGGCGGTCGGCTCGGGGCGGCGGCACTGGACGTGTTCCCGGTGGAACCCCCACCGCTCGACGACCCGTTGCGCAGTCACCCGCGCATCCAGCTGTCGCCGCACAGCGCCTATCTCTCCGACGCATCGCAGCGGGCCTACGTGTGCGCACCCGCCGAGAACGTCATCGCCTGGCACCGCACCGGACGACCCCTCACCCCGGTGGTCGACCCGACCCTCGAAGGAGCCCCCTCATGACCGATGTGCAGACCGCCGACGCGACTGTCGACGAGGAGACGCGGCTGCGGTGCGAACTCGCCGCCGTATACCGGCTCGTGGCGCACTTCCGGATGACCGACCTGATCTTCACGCACATATCGCTGCGGCTTCCGGGACCTGATCACCACTTCCTCATCAACCCCTACGGCCTCCTCTTCGAGGAGATCACCGCCTCCAACCTGGTCAAGATCGATCTGGCGGGCAACCCGGTCGAGCCCACCCCGTATCCGGTCAACCCCGCGGGCTTCGTCATCCACAGCGCGATCCACGCCGCGCGCGAGGACGCCCACTGCGTGCTGCACACCCACACCAGGGCCGGCTGCGCCGTCGCGGCGCAGAGCGACGGACTGCTGCCGCTGAATCAGATGTCGATGGAGTTCTACAACCGCGTCGGCTACCACGACTACGAGGGGGTCGCCCTCAACCTCGACGAGCAGAAGCGCCTGGTCGACGACATCGGCAGCCACCCGGCGCTGATCCTGCGCAACCACGGTCTGCTGACGGTCGGCGAGAGCGCGGCCCAGGCCTTCCTGCGCATGTACTACCTGGAGAAGGCCTGCGAGATCCAGGTCACCGCGCAGGCGGGCGGCGGACCGCTGACCGTCCCCTCCCCCGAGACCTGCGAGTACACCGCCCGTCAGCTCGCGAGCGAGGCGGACGCGGACTTCCAGGACGACGGGGCCTACGAGTTGGCGTGGGCGGCCATGCTGCGCCTGCTGGACCGGGTGGCCCCGGACTACCGGGACTGAGCGGCGCCCAGGGGGTGGCTCAGATGCGACGGCCGTGATGGCGGAGAGGCACAGTCGTCGCACAGCTCCGGGCGAGGGGACTGCCAGGTTGACGTCCTACGGTCGGGAACCATGACAGCGAAACACGCGGACAAGGCGGTGACCAGGCGCAAGGCGCTGGCCATCGGTGGTGGAGTGGTAGCCGGGGTGGGAGTGGTCACCGCGGTCGGCGTCAACGCCTTCGGCTCGGACGCCACCGGGGCAACGGCGACCACCGCCGGCTCCTCGTCCGCCTCCAGCGGTCAGTGCGTGCTGATGTCCAGCGTCACCGAGGGGCCGTACTACCTGGACGGTGCGCTTGTACGGAAGGACATCACCGAGGGCAAGGACGGGGTCCCGCTCCACCTGAACATCAGCCGTCCAGGACACCACCGACTCCTGCAACCCGGTCAAGGGTGCCGCTGTCGAAATCTGGCACTGCGACGCCTGGGGCTACTACTCCGGCTACACCACGGCCAACCCCGGCGGCAGCGCGCCCTCGGAGAGCGAGGACGGCTCCACCGCGAACGACCAGACGTATCTGCGTGGCTACCGGATAGCCGACGGGAACGGTGTCGTGAAGTTCGAGACGATCATGCCTGGCTGGTACACCCCGCGTACCTGTCACATCCACGTCAAGGTGCACACCGGTGGTGAGAAGGAGGACGGCACCTACGAGGGCGGCAAGGTGAACTACACCGGCCAGCTCTTCTTCGACGACGAGACCGCCAAATCCGTCTTCGCCCTGGAGCCTTACTCCCAGCACTCCGGCTCGTACACCGCCCTGGACGACGACATGGTGTACGAGGGCAGCGGCGCCGCCGGCGGGCTGCTGACCCTGGAGCCGATCAACAAGAACAAGATCGAGAAGGGCTTCACCGGCACCATCGTCCTCGGTATCGACCCGGACGCCGAGAATGACGGCGCCGGTGGCGGTACGCCCCCGAGCGGCGCGCCCACCGGTACGCCCCCGAGCGGCGCCCCGAGCGGTTCGCCCGAGCCGACCGCGTCCTCGTAACCGATGGGTCGCGAGGAGGAGAGACTTGCGCGGACGGCGGTGGACGCACTGCTCGCAGAGGTCGAACTGACCCCTGAGCCCGGCCTCCCGGACGCCCGCAATGCGGACATCAGCGCCCTCCGCTGGTCGGCCCGCTCGCTGGCGCCCGGCCTCGCGGCGATGGCCGCCGCCGCCCGCCGCACCGGTGAGCCCACCCGTACGCTGCGCGAGGAACTCGGCGCGATCGGCCGGTGCACGGAACGGTCCATGACCGTGGCGAACGGCGGCACCCCCCTTCACCATGGGGCCGTCTGGCCGCTCGGCCTGCTCGTCGCCTCCGCCGCCCTGGTCCGCGGAACGGACGTGAAGGACATCACCGCTGTGGCCCGGCAGCTCGCCACGTTCCCCGACCGCCGCGCGCCGCGCCGCCCGACGACCGGATCGGCGGTCGCCACCCGCTACGGCGCGGCGGGCGCGCGGGGCGAAGCCCGAGCCGGCTTTCCGCACGTCCGCAGGGCAACGGCTGCCCTCGGCAGGGCCCGCGGTGCCGGGCTGCGCGAACCGCAGGCGCGGCTCGACACGCTGCTCACCGTGATGAGCACCCTTCAGGACACCGGACTCCTCTACACCGGGGGCCCGCACGGCCTGCGCGAGGTGCAGAACGGTGCCCGTGCCGTCCTCGACGCGGGCGGTACGGGCACCGAGGCAGGGTGGCGGGCCCTGCGGGACTTCGACCGGCACCTGCGTGGCCGGAACCTGAGCCCCCGGGGTAGCGCCCAGCTCCTGGCGGCCGCCCTCTTCGTCGACTTCCTCACGTGACTCATGCGCCCGAATGCCGGGGTCAGAGTCTTGGCCTCGGCCTTGGACACGGCCCAGAGGGGGGTGGACGCCGGCTATTGACCGGCCGAGGAGCACATGGAGGAGGCCCGGCACGCATGCGCGCCGGGCCTCCTCCATCGTCGTCCGGCCGTGCTCAGAGACGCTCGGGGGTGCGGATGCCGAGCAGCGCCATGCCCCGGTGCAGGGTGCGGGCGGTCAGGTCGCAGAGGAAGAGCCGGTTCTCGACCACCTCGGCGGGGTTGTCGTCGCTCAGCACGTGGCACTGGTCGTAGAACGTCGTGTAGTGCGAGGCCAGCTGGTAGAGGTACGCGGCCAGCTTGTGCGGCTCGTACGTGGACGCCACCTCGGCGAGGTTTTCGCCGAACTGGTCCAGGTGCAGGCCCAGCGCCCGCTCGGCCGGGGCCAGCTCCAGCTCCGGGTGCGCGACCGGCCGGATCTCGCCCGCCTTGCGCAGGATGGACTTGATACGGGCGTACGCGTACTGGAGGTACACGGACGTGTCGCCGTTCAGCGACACCATCTGGTCCAGGTCGAACTTGTAGTCCCGCACGGCGGACGTGGAGAGGTCGGCGTACTTCACCGCGCCGATACCGACGTACTCGCCGTTCTCGACGATCTCCTGCTCGGTCAGGCCGACCTTCTCGGCCTTCTCGCGCACGACGGCCGTCGCCCGCTCGATCGCCTCGTCCAGCAGGTCGACCAGCCGGACCGTCTCGCCCTCACGGGTCTTGAACGGCTTGCCGTCCTTGCCGAGCACCGTGCCGAACGCCAGCTGGTGCGCCTTCACGTCCTCGTTCAGCCAGCCTGCCCGGCGGGCCGTCTCGAAGACCATCTTGAAGTGGAGCGACTGCCGGGCGTCCACGACGTACAGCAGGGTGCTCGCCTTGAGGTTCTGGACCCGGTCGCGGATCGCGGAGAGGTCGGTCGCCGCGTAGCCGTACCCGCCGTTCGTCTTCTTGACGATCAGCGGGACCGGGTTGCCGTCCGGGCCCTTCACGTCGTCGAAGAACACGCAGAGCGCGCCCTCGGAGCGGACGGCGACGCCCGTCTCCTCCAGGATCCGGCAGGTCTCCTCGAGCATGTCGTTGTAACCGGACTCGCCGACGATGTCGGGGTCGCGGATCTCCATGTCGAGCTTGTTGAAGACCGAGTAGAAGTAGATCTTCGACTCGTCGACGAACCGCTGCCAGAGCGCGACCGTCTCCTCGTCGCCGGCCTGGAGCGCGACGACCCGGTCCCGGGAGCGGGCCTTGAACTCCTCGTCGGAGTCGAAGAGTGCCCGCGACGCCTTGTAGAGCCGGTTCAGCGAGGACATGGCGGCCTCGCCGTCCTGCTCCTCGCCGCCCCGGTGGTCGAGCTCCTGCGGGTGCTCGATCAGGTACTGGATGAGCATGCCGAACTGGGTGCCCCAGTCGCCGATGTGGTGGCGCCGGACCACGGTCTCGCCGGTGAACTCCAGGACCTCCACCATGGCGGCACCGATCACCGCGGACCGGAGGTGGCCGACGTGCATTTCCTTGGCCACGTTCGGCTGCGCGTAGTCGACGACCGTCGTGCCCGCGTTCTGCCCGTACGGCACACCGAGCCGGCCCTCGTCGTCCGCGGCGCGCGCGGCCAGGGTCTCGATGATCGCCTTGTCGCTGAGCGTGATGTTCAGGAAGCCGGGGCCGGAGACCTCGATCTCCTTGATCAGGTCGCCGGCCGGCATCGCGGACGTGACCTGGGACGCGAGCTCGCGCGGATTGCCCTTCAGCTTCTTGGCGAGGGCCAGGATCCCGTTGGCCTGGAAGTCGGCCCGGTCGCTTCGGCGCAGCAGCGGGTCCGCGGTGCCGGCATCCGGCAGAGCTGCCGTCAGGGCGTCCGCCAGCTGCTGCTGGAGCGTGGAAGCGAGGGAATTGACCGAGGCCATGGGACGGCTGCCGTTTCCGTAGGGGTACAAGGGATCACGCCCAGTATCCCACGCACTGTAAAGCCGTTTTCGCGCTGCCGGTGGGACCTGGGAGAATGGGCGGTGCCCCTACGAGCCCTACCAGAGAGAAGGACGTGCCGACCGTGGCTCAGAGTCAGAGCAGCACCGAGGCCGACTGGGTCTCCCGCTTCGCGGACGAGGTCATCGCCGAATCGGAGCGTCGTGCGCCTGGCAAACCGGTCGTCGTCGCGTCCGGTCTTTCGCCGTCGGGCCCGATCCACCTGGGCAACCTCCGCGAGGTCATGACCCCGCACCTGGTCGCGGACGAGATCCGCCGCCGGGGGCACCAGGTCCGGCACCTCATCTCGTGGGACGACTACGACCGCTACCGGAAGGTCCCGGCAGGCGTCCCCGGTGTCGACGAGTCGTGGGCCGAACACATCGGCAAGCCGCTGACGTCCGTGCCCGCCCCGGCCGGGTCCGCGTACCCCAACTGGGCGGAGCACTTCAAGGCCGCCATGACGGCTGCGCTGGACGAACTGGGTGTCGAGTACGACGGCATCAGCCAGACGGAGCAGTACACGGCGGGGGCCTACCGCGAGCAGATCCTGCACGCGATGAGGCACCGCGCCGACATCGACGCCGTCCTCGACCGGTACCGCACGAAGAAGGACCCGGCGGCCGCGGGCAAGGGCAAGAAGCCGCAGCAGCAGAAGAAGGTCGACGACGCCGAGCTCGAGGCCGAGGCGGGCTCCGGCGCGGCGAGCGAGGACGACGGCAGCGGTGGCTCCGCGGGCTACTTCCCGTACAAGCCCTACTGCGGCAACTGCGAGAAGGACCTCACGACCGTCACGTCGTACGACGACGAGACGACCGAGCTGAACTACACGTGCGTCGCCTGCGGCTTCGCCGAGACCGTCCGGCTCAGCGAGTTCAACCGCGGCAAGCTGGTCTGGAAGGTCGACTGGCCGATGCGCTGGGCGTACGAAGGCGTGATCTTCGAGCCCAGCGGTGTGGACCACTCGTCGCCCGGCTCGTCGTTCGTCGTCGGCGGCCAGATCGTCCGCGAGGTCTTCGACGGTGTGCAGCCGATCGGCCCGATGTACGCCTTCGTCGGCATCTCCGGCATGGCGAAGATGTCCTCCAGCAAGGGCGGCGTGCCGACCCCGGCCGACGCGCTGAAGATCATGGAGGCGCCGCTGCTGCGCTGGCTGTACGCGCGCCGCAGGCCCAACCAGTCCTTCAAGATCGCCTTCGACCAGGAGATCCAGCGGCTGTACGACGAGTGGGACTCGCTGGCCCGCAAGGTCGCCGAGGGCTCCGTGCTGCCCGCCGACGCCGCTGCGTACGCCCGGGCCATCGGCACGGCCGCCGGTGAACTGCCGCGTACGCCGCGCCCGCTGCCGTACCGCACGCTCGCGTCCGTCGTCGACATCACGGCCGGGCACGACGAGCAGACGTTGCGCATCCTGAGCGACCTGGACCCGGAGAACCCGCTGACCTCGCTCGACGAGGCGCGGCCGCGGCTCGACCGCGCGGAGAACTGGATCACCAGCCAGGTTCCGGCCGAGGCCCGCACCGTCGTCCGCGACGAGCCGGACAAGGAGCTGCTCGGCTCGCTGGACGAGCAGGGTCGCCGGTCGCTGCAGCTGCTCCTGGAGGGGCTGGAGTCGCACTGGTCGCTGGACGGGCTGACGACGCTCGTCTACGGCGTACCGAAGATCCTGGCGGGGCTGGAGCCGGACGCCAAGCCGACGCCCGAGCTGAAGACAGCGCAGCGGTCGTTCTTCGCGCTGCTGTACCGGCTGCTCGTCAGCCGGGACACCGGGCCGCGGCTGCCCACGCTGCTGCTGACCGTGGGTGCGGAGCGGGTGCGGAAGCTGCTGGGCGCGTAGCTGCCCGCTGTACGGAGGGCCGTCACCCGGTGATGCGGGTGACGGCCCTCCGTCCTGCCGGTTCCGGTCCGTCCTCGAGCGGTGACGGGCCCGGATTGCTCACGCGATGTGGTTCTCGGCCATCTCGTTGTCGAAGCGCTGCTTGAAACCCGGCAGCAGACGGCGGAGCAGGGCCGCGCTGCGCGGGTGCCTGACGTTGTGGCCGTCCGAGAGATGTATGTCGAGGACCTCGACGCTCGGGTAGTCGTTGTGCTGGTGCGTGTACGCGCTGAACACCTCGTACGCGATTTCGCCGAACTCCGCGTCCTCCTGTGCCCACTCGACCGGGTCCGCCTCGGGCTCCTGGGGCTGCTGGGGCTGCTCCGGCGCCCCCGGCAGGGGCTCTTCGCTGCGGGGGTGGGGGACCGCACCGATCGTGCCCACGTTGCCCAGCGGGCGGGTGCGGCCGCCCGGGCCCGACGGGATCATGACCGGGGTGGGCTCAAGGCCCTCGACGTACGTCGGGTTGTACGTACCCTCGTACGCGCCCTCCGGGACCTGCGGCGCCGCGAACCACGGGCTCTCGTGCGAGCCGGGGCCCTCCTGAGGCCATTCCTCGGCGGCCGGGTCGGAGGGGTGGGCGTGCGGCTGTTGCGGCTGTTGTGGCTGGTGCTGTTGGGGCTCCGCGTACTGCGGCTGCGGGGCGTACGGCAATTCGGCCTGGTGGTGGACCGTCTCGACGGCGGCCGGGGCCGGCGCCGGGGGCAGCAGGACCGGTTCGATGCCCGCTGCGGCCAGCCCGGCCGGGCCAGTGTCGGCCAGCGGAACGCCGAACTTCGCCAGCCGCAGCGGCATCAGCGACTCGACGGGGGCCTTGCGGCGCCAGTTCCGGCCGAAACGCGCCTGGAGCCGGGCCTGGTAGATCAGCCGGTCCTGTTCGAGCTTGATGACCTGCTCGTACGAACGCAGCTCCCACAGCTTCATCCGGCGCCACAGCTTGAACGTGGGGACGGGGGAGAGCAGCCAGCGGGTGAGCCGGACACCCTCCATGTGCTTGTCGGCCGTCAGGTCGGCTATCCGGCCGACCGCGTGCCGGGCGGCCTCGACCGCGACCACGAACAGCACCGGGATCACCGCGTGCATGCCGACGCCGAGCGGGTCGGGCCAGGCCGCGGCGCCGTTGAAGGCGATCGTCGCGGCGGTCAGCAGCCAGGCCGTCTGGCGCAGCAGCGGGAACGGTATCCGCATCCAGGTCAGGAGCAGGTCCAGCGCCAGCAGTACGCAGATGCCCGCGTCGATGCCGATCGGGAAGACCAGGGAGAAGTTCCCGAAGCCCTTCTGTTCTGCGAGCGCGCGCACCGCGGCGTACGAGCCCGCGAAGCCGATCGCGGCGATGATTGCCGCGCCGGCGACGACGACCCCGATGAGTACCCGGTGCGTGCGTGTCAGCTGCATCGCGGCCACCCGCGATCCCCTCCCTGTGTCCCCTTCTTCGACTTCTGGCGGGCACAGCCTGGCACATGTGTGTGGAGTGCGTTGCGCGGGGAGGGGCGAAGCCCGGTCCTCAGGGCAGGACCGGGCTTCGTAAAACTGCTTCCGGGCAGGGGGGTTGGGGATCGGGGCGGCTGCCGGGCGAGCCGGCGCCGGGTCCGTTTCCGGTTCCCTGCGACGCCTAGTTCGACGACGACTTGGACGACGACTTGGCCGACTTCGACGGGCTCGCCGACGGGCTCGACTGCTTGTCGTCGGCGTTGGCGTTCGCGTCGGCGACTGCGGTGACGGCTTCCTTGGCGGCCTTCTCGGCGTCCTTGAGGATGTCGGCGCCGGACGGCGTCTTCGCACCCGCGTAACCCGCGCCGTTGTAGGTCAGAGTGACGACGACGTTCCCCGTACGCGCCACGATCGTCGCGTACTTGAAGTCCTCACCGGTCTTGGTGAGGTCGTACGTGACCTTGGTGGCCTGCTCGCCGATGCCGCTGACGGGGGCCTCCACGATCTTCTTCGCGCCCTCGGCCGTCCTGGTCTTGGCGAGCTGCTTCGTGAAGTCGTCCTCGGCACGCTTCGCGCCGCTGCCGAGGGCCTGGTCCGAGTCGAAGCGAGTGAAGCCGACGTCGAGCCAGCGGTACTGCGAGCCCTTGACGCCGTTGTCGTCGAGGCCGTTCCAGGAGCAGCCGGCGCGCGCGGAGGTGTCGCTGGACGTGGCCGGCGAACCGGCCTTGCTCTTGGCCTTGGGGACCAGCGAGGTGATCGTCTTCGTGGAGATCGCCTTGCACGGGTCGGGCAGCTCGGCGAACTTCGCCGGCGCGACCGCCGGCACCGACTTCTTCGCGCCCGGGGCGGAGGAGGACGAGCCGCCCGACTCCTTCTTGCTGCCGGAGTCCGACGAACAGCCGGCGACGACGAGCATCACCGGGACGGCGGCGCAGGCGAGTATGCGGGTGAGTCGCGAGGCTGATCGGTGCATGGTTCCTTCACTCGGGTGGCGCGGGCGGCGCGGGTGGGCGGTCGGGCGGGTGTTCCGGAGGGCCACGGTACGACGGACGGCGGCCGGATGCCGCCTCGGCCGGGTGGGCCGGCGAGGGTGGCCGGCGCCGGTCCGGGGCGATCGGCGCGGGACTATTCGCTGAACTTGTCGACCAGCTTCCGGGCCAGCGCCTGGGCTTTCTCCTGCAGTTCCTTGCTGTCGGGGATCTCCGTGGAGAGGGCGGGCTGCTCGGTGTACCGGACGGTCACGATGACGTTCGATGTGCGGAATACCACGCTCACCGTGCGGTGCTGTGCGGTGGAACCTGCCTGGATGAGTAGATCGTCCAGAAATGCGGCATCTCCGAGGTTGTCGAGGACGCGCGGTTGAAGGTCTTCGGTGGCTGCGTCGCCGCTCTTTCCGTCGGTCTCACCGTCGGTCTCCTCGTCGCTCGGTGCCGAGCCCGACGGGGAGTCCGAGGGGGAGTCCGAGGGGGAGTCCGAGGGGGAGTCCGATGCGGAGGACGGCAGATGGGCGGCGGCCTCCTTCTTCCCGTACACCTCGTCGGCGCGGTCGTCGTCGCTCACGGAGGTGTCGTACGAGACGACCCGCTCGAAGTCGAGGGAGAGGCTGCGGGACGAGTCCGGGGCCTCGGCCTTCCATGTGCAGCCGACGCGGCGGTCCGTGTCGTAGGTCACGGAGGCCGTTCCCGCGTACGCCTTCTCCTGCTGGTCCTCCGGCAGTTCGGCGACACCCGGAAGCAGGTCCTTCAGGGTGGAGTGCGCGACCGAGCGGCAGGGGTCGGGAAGTGTGCGGTACTTGCCCGCTGGTGCGGCGGGGGAAGCTGTCGGGCCGCCGGGCCTGCTGTCGGCGGCGGAGCCGTCAGTTCCGGTGCCGGCGCTACAGCCGACGACAAGCGCTGCGAGGAGCGCGGCGCCGGGTACGTACGCCATTCGTCGCACGATCCTGGGCTCCCTTCGTGCGAAAAACGGTTGCCGCTCGATGGCGGCCGGTGGACACAATGTGTATCGCACGCGCCGCTGTGAATGCCGGTCGACCGACTCAATTGCCGACCTTGGCACCGGTTTTGCGCTTTCAGACTTTTCGGGGGAATCGAGGAACTATGTCGTATGTAGAGGTGTCGGGGGCCAAGGTCCCCATCCGGATGTGGGCCGACCCGGCTTCGGTCGAGGGCGGCGCGATGCAGCAGCTGCAGAATGTGTCCACCCTGCCCTGGATCAAGGGGCTCGCCGTCATGCCCGACGTGCATTACGGCAAGGGTGCGACCGTCGGCTCGGTGATCGCGATGCACGGTGCGGTCTGCCCGGCTGCGGTGGGGGTGGACATCGGCTGCGGAATGTCCGCGGTGAAGACCTCCCTGACCGCCAACGACCTGCCGGGAGATCTGTCGCGGCTGCGGTCGAAGATCGAGCAGGCCATCCCGGTCGGGCGTGGGATGCACGACGACGTCGTGGACCCCGGGCGGCTGCACGGCTTCCCGACGGCGGGCTGGGACGACTTCTGGGGACGGTTCGAGGGGGTGGCCGATGCGGTCAAGTTCCGTCGGGAGCGTGCCACGAAGCAGATGGGAACGCTTGGGTCGGGCAACCACTTCATCGAGTTCTGCCTCGACGAGTCGGGTTCGGTCTGGCTGATGCTGCACTCCGGATCCCGGAACATCGGCAAGGAGCTCGCCGAGCACCACATCGGGGTGGCGCAGAAGCTGACGCACAACCAGGGACTGGTCGACCGCGACCTGGCCGTCTTCATCGCGGACACACCGCAGATGGCGGCCTACCGCAACGACCTGTTCTGGGCCCAGGAGTACGCGAAGCGCAACCGCGCGATCATGATGGGGCTCTTCCAGGACGTGGTCCGCAAGGAGTTCAAGAAGGCCCGGGTGACCTTCGACCCGGTCATCTCCTGCCACCACAACTATGTGGCGGAGGAGCGGTACGACGGCATGGACCTGCTGGTCACGCGTAAGGGTGCGATCCGGGCCGGGTCGGGGGACCTCGGCATCATCCCTGGATCGATGGGCACCGGCTCGTACATCGTGAAGGGCCTCGGGAACGCGAAGTCGTTCAACTCGGCCTCGCACGGAGCCGGCCGGAAGATGAGCCGCAACGCGGCCAAGCGGCGCTTCTCGACACGGGATCTCGAGGAGCAGACGCGGGGTGTGGAGTGTCGTAAGGACTCCGGCGTCGTGGACGAGATTCCGGGGGCGTACAAGCCGATCGAGCAGGTCATCGAGCAGCAGCGGGACCTCGTGGAGGTCGTCGCGAAGCTGAAGCAGGTGGTGTGCGTGAAGGGCTGAGTGCCTCTCGCGCCGATGAACGGAAGCGCCCCGGACCCTGTGGTGGTGGTCCGGGGCTCTTCTGCGTGTGCGCGTCGATGCCGGCTGTCAGCGGTCAGAGGGTTCGGTGGACCTTGGAGTTGGAGGCCTGGGCGCGGGGGCGGACCACCAGCAGGTCGATGTTGACGTGGCTGGGACGGGTGACGGCCCAGGTGATCGTCTCGGCCACGTCGTCGGCGGTGAGGGGGGCGTCGACGCCCGCGTAGACCTTGGCGGCCTTCTCGGTGTCGCCACGGAAGCGGGTGGTGGCGAACTCCTCCGTCTTGACCATCCCGGGGGCGACCTCGATGACGCGGACCGGGGTGCCGACGATCTCCAGGCGGAGGGTCTCGGCCAGGACGTGCTCGCCGTGCTTGGCGGCCACATAGCCACCGCCGCCCTCGTACGCGGCGAGGGCCGCCGTCGAGGAGAGGACCACGATCGTGCCGTCCCCGCTTGCGGTGAGGGCGGGGAGCAGGGCCTGGGTGACGTTGAGGGTGCCGATGACGTTCGTCTCGTACATCTGGCGCCAGTCGGCCGGGTCGCCGGTGGCGACGGGGTCGGCGCCGAGGGCGCCGCCCGCGTTGTTGACGAGGACGGCGAGGGTGCGGAAGGCGGTGGCGAACGTGTCGACCGCCTCGCGGTCCGTGACGTCCAGGGCGTACGCCGTGGCCTCGTGGCCCGCTTCGTTGATCTCGGCGGCGAGTGCCTCGATCCGGTCCTTGCGGCGGGCGGTCAGGACGACGCGGTAGCCGGCGGCGGCCAGTTGGCGGGCAGTCGCGGCGCCGATGCCGCTGCTCGCTCCGGTGATCACGGCGATGGGGGTGGCGGCCATGCGGACTCGACTCCTCGGACAGCTGATCGGTACGGGATCAGGATAGGCAGGCGGGACGATCGGCCGTTGGTCGGCCGACAGCGGGGGCGGCGCGGTGAGCGGCGCGGGCGGTCCGATCGGGTGTGGTCATCGGGGCGATCGGCGGCGCGGTCAGTGGTTGCGGGGGGCGTACATGATCACGGCCATGCCGGTCAGGCAGATCAGTGCGCCGATCACGTCCCAGCGGCCGGGGCGGTAGCCGTCGGCGATCATGCCCCAGGCGATCGAACCCGCGACGAAGACACCGCCGTACGCGGCGAGGACGCGGCCGAACTCGGCGTCCGGCTGAAGTGTGGCCACGAAGCCGTACGCGCCGAGGGCGATGACTCCGGCGCCGATCCAGATCCAGCCCCGGTGCTCGCGCACGCCCTGCCAGACGAGCCAGGCACCACCGATCTCGAAGAGCGCGGCGACGACGAACAGTGCGACTGAGCGGGCGACGACCATGGGAGCAGCGTTTCACGCGGGCGGGGCGGAGCGGGATGAGGCGGGTGGGGAGGCCGGGCGGGGGAGGTGATCCGGACGGTGGGGCAGGCGGGTGGAGTTGGTGTGTCGAGCCGGTGTGTAAATAAGGACGATTCGGCGCGATCAGTATCTTCGGGGCATGGTACTGACGCGTAGGGCTCGACTGATGGTCTTCGTCGCGATGGCGACTGCGGCGACGGTGTCGACCGTGATGTGGGGGGCCGGAAAGGCGACCGGGGCGATCCCGGTGCCCGTGCCGATGGCCGCAGTTGCGGCCGTGCCGGTTCCGGCGCACCGGTCGGTTGCACCGGAGGCGGACATCTCCCACCACGGACATGTCTCGCTGTGGGGCGAGGCGCTCGGAGTCTGGCTGCTCAGCGAGAATCATGGGCCGTCGGACGTGATGCGCTCGACCGTGCGGCTGCGCTTCTCGGTGGCCCTCACGGGCCGGCAGGAGATGCCGGGCGCCTGTCTGCAGTCCGACGCCCGCACCGTGCTGTGTCGGACAGGACCGTTGCGTGCGGGCGGGGCGGCTGGGCGGCAGATCGCGCTCGAACTGCAGCTCGCGGAGCGGCCGAACGAGGTGGTCGTACGGATCGACACCGGGTGGGACGGCGGCGTGACCGACCGGAACCCGCAGAACAACCGGCATGAGGTGCTGGCGCCCGCCACCGGGGACGAATACGTCTTCTGACCGCCGGTAGCGCGTGTCCGGCGTGGCCGGACACGCGGCTGCTGCTGCGGTGGTGGCGGGTGCGCCGGTCATCGAGTGAGGGCGGCCCTCAGTGCCGCGGGGTCGGGCCGGTCGCTCGCCCAGGCGACGTAACCGTCGGGGCGGACGAGCAGCACGGTCGAGCGGTCGTCCGTCCAGTGCGTGTGCACCAGCGGGGTCGGCGACACCGGCGTGGGCGTGTCGGCGGGAGTGACGAGGACGAACTCGCCGTCGCGCAGCACCTCCTGGAGGCGGCCCTCCACCAGTCCCAGGTCGGGAGCGCGCTTTCCGGTGAGGGGATGCGAGCCGCGCGGCGCCGCGTACGCGATGTCGATGCCGGAGATCATGCCCATCGCCTTGTCGCGGGCCGGCCGCGCCATCGACAGGAGGCGGGTGGCGGCCGCGCGGACCGCTCGCTGCCGCAGGGTGCGGGCCATGGCGAGGCGGACCAGCGCACCGCTGCTGCGCAGCACCTTGGTGCCGACCGGGTGCCTCTCGGCGTGGTAGCTGTCGAGGAGCGCCTCCGGTTCCGTCGCGTATCCCCTGAGCACGGTCGCGAGCTTCCAGGAGAGGTTGGCGGCGTCATGGAGGCCGGTGTTCATGCCCTGGCCGCCCGCGGGGGAGTGGACATGGGCGGCGTCCCCGGCGAGGAAGACCCGGCCCGTGCGGTAGGCGGGCACCTGGCGCTCGTCGCTGTGGAAGCGGGAGATCCAGCGGGCGTCATGCATGCCGTGGTCGCTGCCCAGGGCGAGACGGACGATCTCGCGCAGCTCGTCGAGCTCGACGGGGTCGGTGTCGTCGGCCTGGTGGTTGCGGTTCCATCCCATGACCCGGTACCAGCCGTCGCCGAACGGGGCGATGAAGGCGAAGGCGTCCCCCACGCCGTTGGCCGTGAGGAGGGCGGCGGGTTCCTCCGTCAGCCGGACGTCGGCCAGGATGATGGACCGGATCACCGGCTTGCCGGGGAACGGGAGCCCGAGCGCCTCGCGGACGGCGCTGCGCACGCCGTCGGTGCCGACGGCGTAGCGGGCGGAGAGGGTGGTCCGCGTCCCGTCGGCGTCCTGCACCTCGGCGGTGACCTCGTCGGCGGACTGGTGCAGACCGGTCAGCTTCGTGCCGTGACGGAAGTGCACCCCCGCGGACAGTGCGCGGCGCTCCAGCAGATGCTCGATCTCGTACTGCGGGGTGATCAGCACGAACGGGAAGCGGGACCGGAGCCGGGAGAGGTCGAGCGAAAGGTTGCCGAAGAGCCGCAGCCTGGTGAGGCGGGAGCCCGTCTTGAGCAGCTCGTCGGCGAGGCCGCGGGCGTCGAGCACTTCGAGGGTGCGGGCGTGAACGGCGAAGGCACGCGTCATGTTGCTCGCGCTGCGCCGCCGGCGCTCGATGACGGTGACCGACAGGCCGCGCGCGGCGAGGTCGCCCGCGAGCAGCAGCCCGGTGGGCCCTGCACCCACCACGAGGACATCGGCAGTGGTGGCGTCGCGCGGTACGTCGGGGGTGGAGTCGGCGTTCGTACGGGTGCTGGGCTTGCCGGTCATGGCGGCCTCCTGGAGCCGGTTGCCAACGGGCGTGGGTCAACGCTTGTTGGCAAATGTAGATCCGGCGGATATGGCATGTCAACACGTGTTGGCCTACGATTGTTGGCATGACGACGAAAGCCCCCGGCACGCCCCGCCGCTCGGACGCCACGAAGGCCGCGATCCTCGAAGCCGCCCGCGAGCGGTTCGCGGCCGACGGCTATGAGCGCGCCACCATCCGGGCCATCGCCCGCGACGCGAACATCGATCCGTCGATGGTGATGCGCTACTACGGCAACAAGGAGGGACTGTTCGCCGCCGCGTCCGTGATCGATCTGCGCCTGCCCGCGCTCGGGGCGCTGCCCGGCAAGCACATCGGTGCCGTACTCGTCGCACACTTCCTGGACCGCTGGGAGGAGGACGACGTGCTGACGGGGCTGCTCAGGGTCGGTGTCACCAATGAGGCAGGGGCCGAGCGCATGCGGGCGGTCTTCGCCGAGCAGCTCGGTCCGATAGCTGCCGGGGTCTGCCCCGACCCCGCCGACGCCCCACGCCGTGCCGCGCTCGCCGCATCCCAGATTCTGGGGATGGCGCTCGCGCGATACGTCCTGCGCATCGCGCCTGCCGCCGCCATGTCCCGCGACGAGGTGATCGCCTGGCTCGCGCCCACCGTCCAGCGCTACTTGACCGCCGAGCGGCCGTAACGGCCCCGCTCACCTCGGCGGGGCTCGGCCGGACACCGTCTACACGAGTGGGCCGGCCTGATCGGAGGCGTCACCGAACTCGTGGACCGCGCAGGCGACGATCTTCTCCAGGTGTGCGTGGTGGGCGCCGCGCCAGTACACCCGGCCGCACTCCACGCACTGCGCGAAGACGTCGTACGACCGCTGCGTACCGTGCTCCAGCTGCCCGCTGACGGAGTCCTTGTCGGCCTCGGTGAGCTGCCCGTTGCATGCGGTGCACCGGCTCCACGGGGCCAGCACCGGTGCGAACCGTTCGAGTACGTCGCGTAGCTGGTCGTCCGGCCGGTCGCTGTAGATGTAGGCACCCGCCCAGATCTCCCGCCGCCGCAGCAGCCCCCGGTCGCGCGAGAGCAGCACCCGTTGCTCCCTCGCCGACAGCGCGGCCAGCGCCGGATCGCCGATGTCCGCGCTCTCGTACGCGGCGTCGACGCCCAGCAGCCGCAGTCGCCGGGCGAGCGTGCCGAGGTGGACGTCGAGGAGGAAACGCAGCGGCGCGCCTTCGATGCGCTGGGGACGTGCCACCGCGCGCACCTCCACGAGTTCGCCCGCGCCGGGGATGTGCGAGACCGGAACGGGTCGGCCGTCGACGAGCAGTTGGCCCGCCTCGGTGAGCGGGACTCCGAGGGACTCCACGACATGGCCGAGTGTCGAGGCGCCGTCGGTGATCACGACCGTGCGCCCGTTGCGGCGCTCGTGCGCGACGAAGAGCCGCAGTTCGGGGTCGACCTCGAGGTGGATCTCCGGTCCGTTCACGTCGCCAGGATGCCATTGAGCGGTCCGCGGCAGCCAGGGGATTCGTGGGGGAGAGGTGGTGGCGCGGACGCGGAACGCGGCAGTGCGTCCGGGCAGGTCTGCGCAATATTTAGTTGCATTATGCAGAAGCTGCGCATTACAGATGAATTGCCTCGGCAGGGTCCGCCCGGCGGAGCGTTTTCGGGCCCCCGGGCGACCGACCTAGAGTTCCCCCATGAAAATTCTCGATCTCGAACCCGGCGATGCCCGACTGGCCGACGACCTGCTTCCCGTCCTGCGTGAACTGCGTCCGCATCTGACGGAGGACCTCTTCCGCGAGGTGTACGGGAAGGGATACGCGCAGGGGCTCCGCTTCACCGCCTGCTACGACGACGGCGTATGCGTGGGCGCGGCCGGATGGCGCATCGTCGACAACACCAGCCAGATCCGCAAGCTGTACGTCGACGATCTGGTCACGGCCGAGCACGCCCGCTCCACCGGCGTCGGCCGCCGGCTTCTGGGGTATCTGGAGCAGCGCGCCCAGGAGTCGGGATGCCTGGAGTTCAGTCTGGACTCGGGGACCCACCGCACGGATGCCCATCGCTTCTATCTGCGGGAACGACTGGCCATCGTCGCCTTCAGCTTCACCAAGCGGCTGGTCCGGGACCGGGGCTGAGCTCCGGGCCGAGCTACGGGGCGGACTCCGGGGCGAGTTCCAGCCGCCAGTTGTTCGTCAGCAGCACATGGCCGGGCGGGTACTCGAAGTCGCACATGCCGAGCAGGGTGAAGCCCGCCTTGCGGCAGACCGCGTTCGACGCGGCGTTGTCCACGGACGGGTAGGCGTGCAGATGGCGGTGCTTGTGCTCGGCCCGGGCCTGCTCGGCGACGGCCACGGCCGCGGTCGCCGCGATGCCCCGCCCCTGGTATCCCGGGAGGACGGCCCACCCCGTCTCGTACACCTCCTGCCCTCGCCAGGTCCGCTCCCAGAACCCGATGGTCCCCACGGCCTCGTCCCCGGCGTCGGCGGTCAGGGCGATTCGGTACATCCTGCCGCGGCCCGTCCGGTCCTCGCTCAGCGCGACATAGCGGTCGTGGCGCGCCATGAGCTGTTCCTCGGACTCGGGGCCGCCCAGGTGGTCCATGAGCTCCGGCGCATTGGCACGGCGGAGCAGCTCCAGGTCGCTGTCCGACCAGGGCACGATCCGCACGACGGGCGCCGGCGATGACGAGGTGCGTTCCATACCGAAGACAGTAGGCCGCACTACTGACAACCACCGGCACCGACCGTCAACGGGTGACGAGTGCTGTCGGTGGGGCACCGATCGTCGACGTGAAGTCCCTGGTCAGGTGGGCCTGGTCGCTGTAGCCGAGGTCCGCGGCCAGCTCCGCCCAGTCCACTTCGGGGTCCGACTCGGCGCGTTCCAGCGCCTCGTGGATGCGGTAGCGGAGGATCACCCACTTGGGGCCGACGCCCACGTACGTGGCGAAGAGCCGCTGCAGCGAGCGTGCCGACAGCCCTTCGGCGCGGGCGAGTTCGTCGACCCGGCGCACCGTGCGGTCGGTGCGGACGCGCTCGACCAGGGCCATGGCGCGCTCGGCCTGCGGGTCCGGTTCCGGGGCGAGTGCCAGCAGGTACGCGTCCAGCGCGGCGACCCGAGCGTCCTCCTGGGCCGGGTCCAGCACGGCCGCCACAGGAGCGGGTACGGCGAGGACCTCGTGCGCCAGGAGCCGTCGGCCCGTCCACTCCGACACGGGGTGGCCCGGTGCGAACGGCCGGAAGCCACCCGGCCGGAACTTCACCGCGCACACTCGTCCCCGGCCCTCCAGTTTCTGGGTGAAGAGTCCGAGTCCGATGCCCGCGACCTCCGCGAAGGCGGCCTCGCCGCTGCTCTCGTGGTGCTGGAAGACCAGGTTCACCGACGGGTGCGGCACCACGTGCGAGGTGTACGGCTCCGGCAGGTCCCAGTCGATCAGCCAGTAGAACGCCACCTGCGTCCGCAGTCCGGGCGCGGGCTCGCGCCGGCGGAAGTGCACATGCGAGAAGAGTTCGCGGGCGTCGACGATGCCCCGGGTGTCGCGTCGAGGAGCAGACATGGCAGCGATCCTATGGCGAACGTACGTTCGTATCGATGGTGTCGCATTTATTCAAGACACGGGCCGCTGCCGGGCGGACGGTCGCAGCATGAAGAAAATCAGTGAACTGCTGGCTGCGGCCGCTGACGGCGCTGCTCCCGTCGTGCGTGGGATCGACGACGGCCGACTGGGCGACCCCACGCCGTGCACGGAGTACGACGTGCGGGCCCTGATCGACCATCTCTTCCAAGTGGTCGTCAACTTCCAGGCCCTGGCGGCCAGAGAGGAGCCGGACTTCGGTGCGAAGCCGACCGCGGTCACCGGGGACTGGCGGGGCCGCTTCGGCGAGGAGACGGCCAAGCTGGTGGCGGCGTGGGACGCGCCGGGTGCGGACGAGGGGACCGCGGGTTCCATGGGGTTCCCCGCCAGAACCGTCGCGCGGATGGTGCTCGGCGACCTGACCGTGCATGCGTGGGACCTGGCACGGGCCACCGGTCAGGAATATGTCCCGGACGAGGCGGTGGTGAGCGAACTCGGTCCCGGGCTCGCCGAGATGGCTCCGAATGCGCGGAAGGCGAAGGTGTTCGGTGAGCCCTTCCCCGTACCGGACGGTGCTAGCCCCTTCGAGCGGATGCTGGCTGTGACCGGGCGCGACCCTGGGTGGCAACCGCCCCGGGCGTGAGCCCCGGGGCGCCGGTGGCTCCCGAGGCACCCATGACTCCGGTGGCCCCCGTGGCCGGAATCGTCCCTCCTGAGGTGCCGTAGAGCCCCTCCAGCCTCGTGTGCGCCCCGTCGACGATCTCCTCGGCGGCCGCGACCATCTCGCGCTCGGAGAGGCGCGCCGCCTGATGGGTGTACGGGGACGGCGGCGCCGGATGCCGGCGCCGCCACCACGTCTCGCACCCTGCGTAGATCCCCACGGCGAAGACCAGTACGGGGATGGACAGGGTCAGCAGAATGTCGCCCATGGGCGGGCCTCCTCGATGTCGATGCCTCGCACACCGACCGCACCGGCGGTATCGGCTGTATGGGGTACATCGGCAGGGCCGGCACGTCTGCTGAAGATCATTCTTCGGCCAATGAATGGCCGAATACGGGCGTATTCCGGTCTATGTGTCCAAGGCCCACAGGTGCACGGCGTCGCCACTCCCGGACACCGTGTACCAGGTGCCGTCGCCGAGAGCCGTGGGAGTACCGGAGACCGGGAACGGGTACGCGACCTGACCGGCCGGGCGCATCCCCGCCGCGTCCAGCAGCCAGTGGCGCACCGGCCCGTACTCCTCCTCCTGATCCGTGCTGGAGATGGCTGTCTCCTTGTCCACGAACCCGCACTCGTAGTCCCACATCACGTCGTCGGCGTCGAAGTCGTCCGGATCCGCGTCGGGGTGACGGGGCACGGCATCCGCGGCCTCCAGCTCGGCCACCACCGCACCGTCCGAGACCCGGTGCAGAGCCAGCGAGTCCAGATCGTGAGCCACTGTGAGGAAGTGCTCGCCCGTGGGGCTCACGGAGGTCAGGATCCGCTCCTCCTCGCCGAAGTGCTCCACGGACAACTCCGCCCCGTCCCACCGCCCCCACAGCAGCGGCGCCCCGTCCTGGCCCTCGCCGACGCTCAGCCCCATCTGTGCCGGATCGGGATGCGGTACGTGCTCCGAGCCCGCCGCCACGGTCTCCGCGTCCGCCCGCCCCAACACCCGCCCGTCGGCGGCATCGATGACCAGCCACTCGTCGAGCGCCTCCGGATCCGGACCGGCCGTCGCCACAGGGCCGCGGATGTGGGCCCACACGAGCGAACCGTCCGCCGAGAACACCGCCGAGCCGCTGTCCGCGTACAGATGTGACCGGCTGTCCGCGTACTCCTCGACCGACTCGTGCAGGATGCGGCAACCGCCCTCCCAGCAGCCGTGCCGAACCTCCCAGCGCACCGCCCCCGCCGGATCCACCGCGCGTACCGAGTGCACCCCGGCGAAGACCGCGAGATCCCTGCCCGGCGCCACCGTGAACGTACCGAAGCGACGCGGCCAGGGGGCCGGGAAGCGGGTCTGCGGGGCGGACGGGTCGTCCAGGTCGACGGCGACCGCCTCGAAGTCGCCGCGCTGAATCAGCAGGCGTCGATCCGGCCACCGCAGGACGGACGGCGCGTACGCGGCGTCACGATCCCGGTCCAGGGGTGCGGTGAGCGTGGCGACGAGGCGAGCGGATGCGGCACTGGTGGTCATGGGTCCCCTCCCGAACGTGCAGCGTGCAGCGTGCACGAGAACAGGGGAGAACCGTAGAGCCCCGGGGTGACAGCCGCGCTACGGGGTGGCGTCGGGACCGGCTCAGGACCAGGTCAGGACGGGACCGGGACGAGGGCAGGGCAGGTTCGGGACCGGATCGGGACCGGCTCGGGGCCGGGTCCGGATCGGCTCACGGCCACACCAGGCAGTACGCCTGATGCCCCGCGTCATGCAGACGATGGCTGAAATCCTGCCACTCGTGGAGCAGTTGGTAGACGTTGAACGCGTCGCGCGGGCCGCCGCGGTCCGGGACCGTGGACCAGATGAAGGCCGCAGCACCGACCGACTCCTCGCCGACGTCGCGGAGCGGGTCGACGACCGTCATGGGGAGCTTGACCACCGCGTAGTCGGGGTGCAGGACGACCAGTTCCAGCGGGGGGACCTTGTGCAGGGGTATGCCCTGTATGCCGGTGAGCACCATGGCCGCGACCGTCTCCGGCTTGATCTTGCTGAACATGCCGCCCATGCCCAGCTCGTCACCGCCGAGCTCCTCGGGGCGCATCGAAATGGGCACGCGTGCGGCAGTGGCCCCGTCGGGGGCCCCGAAATATTTGTAGGTCACCCCCACCCGACCACCACTCCTGCTTCCGGCCTGTGCACTGCCGGCCTGATGTATGCCCTGCTTACGCTCAGCCCCACGCCGGTGCCGACCTCGCCGGGCAGGCTCGGGCCCCAGGTCGTCGGTCCCTTCGCCCACTCCGCCACCGCGATGCATATCTCATCCACCCGACTACTACTTAGGAGACACAGCCCCCGCCGCGCAACCCGATCATCGTGTCAGTGACCTCCCCCGCGGGCGTGGTGTGAAACACCCGTCCGCAAGACCGTCGGTGGCTCTGACACCATGGCTGTGTGAGCTTTCCCTATGACGCCCCAGTTTTGCAGACGCGGGAGGGCTGACGCCTTTCGTCATACGAGGAGATCACGCTTCCTGCTCACTGGCGGCCGGATTTCCGGCCCGGCCCCCCCGACCCCCCGAATCGCAGATCAGGACCAAAGTGCCGTATTCATACGAAGCCCCAGTTTCGCAGACGCTTTTCGACCGCGCGTCCCTCGTGACGCCCGGCGGCGTGAACTCTCCCGTACGCGCCTTCCGGGCCGTGGGTGGTACGCCCCGCTTCATGGTGTCCGGTACCGGTCCGTACCTCACCGACGCCGACGGTCGTGAGTATGTCGACCTCGTGTGCTCGTGGGGGCCGATGATCCTCGGCCATTCCCACCCCGAGGTCATCGCCGCAGTCCAGGAGGCTGTCGCCCGCGGCACCTCGTTCGGTACGCCCGGTGAGGGCGAGGTCGCGCTCGCCGAGGAGATCGTGGCCCGGATCGAGCCGGTGGAGCAGGTGCGGCTGGTGTCGTCCGGCACCGAGGCGACCATGTCCGCGATCCGGCTGGCGCGCGGGTTCACCGGCCGCGCGAAGGTCGTGAAGTTCGCCGGCTGCTACCACGGGCACGTCGATGCGCTGCTCGCCGCCGCCGGGTCCGGGGTCGCGACCTTCGGTCTTCCGGACACCCCCGGGGTCACGGGCGCGCAGGCCGGCGACACGATCGTGCTGCCGTACAACGACCTGGAGGCCGTGCGGACCGCGTTCGCCGCGCACCCCGGCGAGATCGCCTGCGTGATCACCGAGGCGTCGCCGGGCAACATGGGCGTCGTGCCGCCGCTGGACGGCTTCAACGCCGGGCTCAAGGAGATCTGCGCCGCCAACGGTGCGCTGTACATCTCCGACGAGGTCATGACCGGATTCCGTACCTCGAAGGCCGGCTGGTTCGGCGTCGACGGGGTGCGGCCCGACCTGATGACCTTCGGCAAGGTCATGGGCGGCGGCTTCCCGGCCGCGGCCTTCGGCGGGCGCGCCGATGTGATGGCGCACCTCGCCCCGGTCGGCCCCGTCTACCAGGCGGGCACCCTCTCCGGTAACCCGGTCGCCACCGCCGCCGGGCTCGCCCAGCTGCGGCTGCTCGACGATGCTGCGTACGCGAAGGTCGACGCGGTCTCCGCGGAGATCCAGGCCTTGGTGAGCGAGGCGTTCACCAAGGAGGGCGTCGCGCACACGGTGTCCGCGGCCAGCAACATGTTCTCCGTGTTCTTCACGGACCAGCCGGTGCGGAACTACGAGGACGCCAAGAAGCAGGAAGCCTTCCGCTTCACCGCCTTCTTCCACTCGATGCTGGCGCAGGGCGTCTATCTGCCGCCGTCCGCGTTCGAGTCCTGGTTCGTCTCCACCACCCACGACACACAGGCCGTCGAGCGGATCGCCGCCGCGCTGCCCGCCGCCGCCCGCGCCGCATCGGAGGCCACCGCATGAGCCCGGCCGACAAGGACATCACCGTCGTCCACCTGATGCGTCACGGGGAGGTGCACAACCCCGAGGGTGTGCTCTACGGGCGCCGCCCCGGCTACCACCTCTCCGAGCTCGGCCGGCAGATGGCCGACCGGGTGGCCGAGCACCTGGAGCAGCGCGACATCACCCATGTCGTCGCCTCCCCGCTGGAGCGCGCCCAGGAGACGGCGACACCGATCGCCAAGACGCACGGCGTCGACCTGGCCACGGACGAGCGGCTGATCGAGGCGGCCAACGTCTTCGAGGGCAAGACCTTCGGGGTCGGCGACGGCGCGCTGCGCAAGCCGGACAACTGGAAGCACCTCACCAACCCGTTCCGCCCGTCCTGGGGCGAGCCGTACATCGAGCAGGTCGTACGGATGATGGGCGCCCTCGACGCCGCGCGCGACGCGGCCCGCGGGCACGAGGCGGTCTGCGTCAGCCATCAGCTGCCGATCTGGATCGTCCGGAGCTTCGTCGAGCGGCGGCGGCTCTGGCACGACCCGCGCAAGCGGCAGTGCACGCTCGCCTCGCTGACCACCTTCACGTACCAGGGCGACAAGATCGTCTCCGTCGGCTACACCGAGCCGGCCCGCGATCTGGTGCCTGCGCATCTGCTGGCAGGTGCCAAGCCGGTGAAGGGGAAGTCCAAGGCGTTCGGAGCCTAGATCCTTCTCTCTGCCAACTCTGCGGGCCCCGCCGATCGTTCGGCCGGGGCCCGCGCCGCGTCCGGCCGGCGTCGGGTCGGTTCGCGCCAGGAGCCATGTGCCGATCGGCGGAACCGCCGTGCTGTTTCACCCATCTAAGCCTTTGCCAGTTTGTATGGAGTTGGGCCAAAACGACCGCAGATGGGGACGCCATGCGCGATATCAGCCGAAGGAGTCTGCTCGCAGCCGGACTGGGAGCAGCGGCTGCCATCGGGATGGCGGGCTGCGGTTCCCCGGACTCCGCCGTGAGGGGCGGGTCGGGCTCCGGCCCCGGGGAACGGGCGGGCGGCAAGGCCGAGGGAAGCGGTGCCGGGGACGACGACGTACGGGAGATCGGGGACGGTTCCACCGCTGACACCGGAGAGCAGCCGAACCAGCCTTCCGCGCCGGTCCCGCTGGAACCCGGGCAGACCCCGCCGCAGTTCGTGATCTTTTCCTGGGACGGGGCGGGCGAGGTCGGCACCGGGCTCTTCGCGCGTTTTCTCGAACTCGCCAAGGACCACGACGCGTCGATGACCTTCTTCCTCTCCGGGCTCTATCTGCTGCCCGAGTCGAAGAGATCCCTGTACCGACCGCCGAACAACGCCATCGGCGCCTCCGACATCGGGTATCTCACCGATGACCACATCAAGGCGACGCTGGACCAGGTTCGCCGGGCCTGGCTCGACGGTCATGAGATAGGCACGCACTTCAACGGGCATTTCTGTGCCGGCTCCGGATCGGTCGCCCACTGGACGCCCGGCCAGTGGGAGAACGAAGTCGATCAGGCGGTCTCCTTCGTCACCGAATGGCGCACCAATACCGGTTGGACCGATCTCGACCCGCTGCCTTTCGACTACCGCAAGGAACTCATAGGCGCGCGCACGCCCTGTCTGCTCGGCCAGGACAATCTGCTGCCCACTGCGCGCAAACTGGGTTGGCGCTACGACGCGAGTTCGCCCGGCGGCACCCAGATCTGGCCGGAGAAGCGCCAGGGGCTGTGGGATCTTCCGCTCCAGGGCATACCGTTCCCCGGGCACTCGTTCGAAGTGCTGTCGATGGACTACAACATCCTTGCCAACCAGTCGAAGAACTCCACCCAGGGAATACCGTCGCGCTTTCCGGCCTGGCGTGAGCAGGCCATACAGTCGTACCTCGCCGGTTTCGAGCGGGCGTACAAGACGAATCGTGCGCCCTTCTACATCGGCAACCACTTCGAGGTGTGGAACGGCGGCATCTATATGGACGCGGTCGAGGAGACCATCAAAAGGATCGCGGGGAAGCCGGATGTGCGGCTCGTCTCGTTCCGGCAGTTCGTCGACTGGCTCGATGTCCAGGACCCGGCCGTGCTTGCGAAGCTCCGTACCCTCGAGGTCGGCGAGTCGCCCGGCGGTGGCTGGAACACCTTCTTTAAACAGGCCTGACAACGGTCTTTACGGGCACCGAGGGGGGTGCGCAAGATCCCCGAAACCGCCATGCGAAACTTTTCACATGAGCTTTGGCCGCGCACCCCGACGCCGCTTCACCCTGCTCGCCGCCCCCGCCGCGGCCGCCGCACTGGCGTTGCCCCTGACCGCCTGCGGTGGTGACGGCAACAAGGCCGGCGGTGGCGGCAACTCCCACTTCGTCACCGGCAGTGGCGGGATCTCCACCGTGGCCAAGGCGGACCGCCAGGACGCGCCGAAGCTCGACGGGGCGACGCTGGACGGCAAGCCCCTCGACGTCGCCGACTACAAGGGCAAGGTCGTCGTGCTGAACGTATGGGGCTCGTGGTGCGGCCCCTGCCGGCTGGAGGCCAAGCACTTCGCGAAGGTGTCGAAGGAGACCGCGAGCCAGGGTGTCCAGTTCATCGGGATCAACACCCGGGACGCCGAGAAGGGCCCGGCGGTGAACTTCGAGAAGGACAACAGCATCACCTACCCGAGCTTCTTCGACCCGATCGGCAAGCTCATCCTGCGCTTCCCCAAGGGCACGCTGAACCCGCAGGCCATTCCGTCGACCGTGGTCATCGACCGGGACGGGAAGATCGCGGCCCGCACCCTCGTCGCCCTCGACGACGTCAAGCTCCACAAGATGATCGACCCGCTGATCGCGGAGAAGTGATCACGTGCTCACGCTCGCCGCGACCACGGGCATGAACACGACCGTGTTCAACGGGGCCCTTCTGGTGGCCCTGCCCATCGCCGTACTCGGCGGACTGGTCTCGTTCTTCTCGCCGTGCGTGCTGCCGCTGGTGCCCGGCTACCTCTCGTACGTCACCGGGGTCAGCGGGACCGATCTGGCCCAGGCCAGACGGGGGCGCATGGTCGTCGGCGCCTCGCTCTTCGTACTCGGCTTCTCCGCCGTGTTCGTCTCCGGTGGCGCGCTCTTCGGCTATTTCGGGCAGCGGCTGCAGGATCACAGCGAGGTCATCTCCAAGATTCTCGGCGTCCTGATGATCCTGATGGGCGTCTTCTTCATGGGGCTCATGCCCTGGATGACCCAGCGTGAATTCCGCATCCACAAGCGGCCGGTGTCCGGCCTCGCCGGAGCGCCGCTGCTCGGGGTGCTGTTCGGGGTCGGCTGGACGCCGTGCCTCGGCCCGACGCTCACTTCTGTGCAGACGCTCGCCCTCGAACAGGGAACCGCCGGGCGCGGGGCCGTACTGACCCTGGCGTACTGTCTCGGACTCGGCCTGCCGTTCGTGCTGGCCGCAGTCGCCTTCCGCAAGGCGCTCGGTGCCTTCGGATGGGTCAAGCGCCACTACGTATGGGTCATGCGGATCGGCGGCGCAATGATGATCGTGACCGGACTGCTCCTGCTGACCGGTGTGTGGAGCAGCATGATGCAGGAACTGCAGGGCTGGTCCAACGGCTTCACGGTGGGGATCTGAGTTCCATGAGCAACACCAAGACCGACGCGGCCGAAGAGCGCGCGAACGAGCGCGAGCGCGAGAGCCGACAGGAGCGGGAGAACGCGGCCGAGCTCGGCGCGGCCGGCTCGCAGCTCTCCACGGCACCGCGCGAAGAAGCCCTGGCCGCACTGCCCGCCATGGGCGTCATCGGCTGGGCGCGCTGGTTCTGGCGCCAGCTCACCTCGATGCGGGTCGCGCTGATCCTGCTCTTCCTGCTCTCGCTCGGGGCCATCCCCGGCTCGCTGATCCCGCAGAACAGCGTGGACGAGCTGAAGGTGCAGACCTTCAAGGAAGCCCACACCACCGTCACGCCGATCTACGAGAAGCTCCAGTTCTTCGACGTCTACAGCTCGGTGTGGTTCTCCGCGATCTACATCCTGCTGTTCGTCTCCCTCATCGGCTGCATCGTGCCGCGCACCGGCCAGTTCATCGGCCAGCTGCGCAGCCGGCCGCCGGGCGCCCCCAAGAGGCTGACCCGGCTGCCCGCGTACACGACGTGGCGCACCGACGCCGAGCCCGAGCAGGTCCGCGAGGCCGCGCTCGCGATCATGCGCAAGCGGCGCTTCCGGGCGCACGCGGACGGCGATGCGGTCGCCGCCGAGAAGGGCTACCTGCGCGAGGCCGGGAACCTGATGTTCCATGTCTCGCTGATCGTCATGCTGGTGGCCTTCGCCACCGGGCAGCTCTTCAAGTCCGAGGGCGGAAAGCTGATCGTCGACGGCGACGGCTTCTCCAACACGCTGACCCAGTACGACGACTTCAAGTCCGGATCGCTGTACGACACGGACTCGCTCGCCCCGTTCAGCTTCACCCTCGACAAGTTCGTCGGCACGTACGAGCGCAACGGTCCGCAGATCGGCACCCCACGCAAGTACGAGGCCCACGTCACGTACTCCGAGGGCGCGTACGGCAAGCCGAAGAAGGCCGTCATCAAGGTCAACGAGCCGCTGGTGGTCGACGGCTCCAAGGTCTATCTGATCGGGCACGGCTACGCCCCGGTCGTCTCCGTCAAGGACGGCAAGGGCAAGGAGGTCTACAAGGCCGCCGTTCCGCTGCTGCCGATCGACAGCAATGTCACCTCGACCGGTGCGATCAAGGTGATGGACGGCTACCGCGACAAGAACGGCAAGAAGGACCAGCTGGGCTTCCAGGCGTTCTTCGTGCCGACGTTCGCGGGCAACGGCAAGGGGACGATGTTCTCCCAGTTCCCGGCCGCGGACTTCCCGGTACTGGCCCTCAACGGGTACCACGGCAGCCTCGGTGTCGACTCCGGTCTGCCGCAGAACGTGTACCAGCTGAACACCTCGAAGATGGAGGCGTTCAAGGACAGCAAGGGCGACAAGCTGAAGCAGCGGCTGCTGCCCGGCGAGACGATGAAGCTGCCGGACGGCGCCGGATCGATCACCTTCGAGGGCATCGAGCAGTGGGCCAGCTTCCAGATCTCGCAGCAGCCCGCCAGCGGCTGGGCGCTCACCGGAGCCATCGGGGCCATCGCCGGTCTGGCCGGGTCGCTGTTCATCCAGCGGCGCCGGGTCTGGGTCCGGGCCGTACGCGGAGCGGACGGCGTCACCGTCGTCGAGATGGCGGGCCTGGGCCGCAGCGAGTCCGCGAAGCTTCCCGAGGAACTGGCCGATCTCGCGGTCACACTCCATGACATGGCGCCCACCGCGCCCGACGACGCATCCGCCGAAGCACTTTCCGAAGAACCTGCCGAAGGGGCTGAGAAGTGAATCTCGCCGCCGCAACCAACGAGAATCTGGCGCACACCAGCAATGTGCTGATCTATTCGTCGATGGCCGTCTACACCATCGCCTTCTTCGCGCACATCGCGGAGTGGGTGTTCGGCAGCCGCAGCAAGGTCGGCCGCACCGCCGCCGCGCTGACCGGGGCCGGAGCCGCCGGCGCCTCCTCGGCGAAGATCCAGGTCCAGGTCGCGCAGAAGGGCGGCGCCACCGCCGTACTGGACCGTCCGAAGATCATTACGCGTTCCGCCGCCGGTTCGCGTGACGTCCCGGACGGGCCCGGCGCAGCCGGTGGCACGTTCAAGGGCGATCTGTGGGGGCGGATCGCGGTCTCCATGACCGTGCTCGCCTTCCTCGTCCAGGCCGCCGGGGTCGTCGCCCGCGCGCTGTCCGTGCAGCGTGCCCCCTGGGGCAACATGTACGAGTTCTCGATCACCTTCTCCACGGTGGCCGTCGCCGCGTACCTGATCCTCCTCGGGCTGAAGAAGAACGTCCGCTGGATGGGCCTGCTGCTGGTCACGACCGTCCTGCTGGACCTCGGCATCGCGACCACCGTGCTCTACACCTCCAGCGACCAGCTGGTGCCCGCACTGCACTCGTACTGGCTGTGGATCCACGTCTCCACCGCCATCATCTGCGGTGCCGTCTTCTACATCGGTGCGGTCGGCACACTGCTGTACCTGTTCCGCGACAGCTACGAGAGCAAGCTCGCGAACGGCGTCGAGCCCGGCTCGTTCGCCCAGTCCGTGCTGTCCCGGCTGCCCGCCGCGGCGACCCTCGACAAGTTCTCGTACCGTGTCAACGCCGCCGTCTTCCCGCTGTGGACGTTCACGATCATCGCGGGTGCGATCTGGGCCGGCGACGCCTGGGGCCGCTACTGGGGCTGGGACCCCAAGGAGGTCTGGTCCTTCATCACCTGGGTCGCGTACGCCTGCTACCTGCACGCCCGCGCCACCGCAGGCTGGAAGGGCCGCAAGGCCGCCTACCTGGCGCTGATCGCCTTCGGCTGCTGGCTCTTCAACTACTACGGCGTGAACATCTTCGTCACCGGCAAGCACTCCTACGCCGGCGTCTGAGCCTCCCGCCCTCATCCGTACGGGTGCGGAACCCGCCCCATCGGGCCACGCTGGAATCATGAGCGACACGCACACAGTGGTCGAACGTGGTGCCGCAGAGACCGACGGCGACCGCCACATCCTGCGGTTCACGCTCCGGCTGCCCCACTCCGTGTCACGGGTGTGGGCAGCCGTTGCCAGTTCCGACGGGCTGCGGGACTGGCTCGCCGCCGCCGAACCGTTCGAACCGCGCATCGGCGGTGCGATCACGCTGCGCTGGCTCAACACGGACCGGGACGGGAACGCCACGGTCGCCTCCGGCACCGTCACCGCCTGGGACATCGAGCGGGTCGCCGAATACACCCTCGAAGGGGTGCACGGCCGGATCCGCTTCCACTTGGAGCCGCCGCGCGGCGACCATGTGGTGCTGCGCTTCACCAATGAGTTCCGCGGCGACGACGGGCTGCGACTGGACTGCCTGGCGGGCTGGCACAAGCACTTCGAGTACCTGGTGGAGGCGCTGGACGGGCGTCCCGCCGACTGGTCCGCGTGGACGCTCACGCGATGGCAGGAGCTGCGGGACGGCTACGCGGCGGACGGCGGCCGGGGCGGGGACTGACGGTCCGGGCGGCGGTGGGCGGTCAGGGTGCGGCCGACGGGGGCAGGCAGTTCCGCGCCGGGGGCTTGCCCTCCGGCCAGGTGATCGCCACGAACCGCTGCGAGGCGTCCTCCCGCGCCGGCTCCACCACCGGCACCGCCTTGTTGTACGGGTTGCCGTGGTCGGGGTCCATGCCGTGCCCGGTGACCAGCAGGAAGCCCGCCGCCCGTAGCGCCGCGTCGACAGTCGCGGCGGTCTCGCGGCGGACCTGGGTGTCGCCGGAGAGCCACGGCCGCAGATCGATGGTGGGAATCCTGGGCTCACTCATCGCCGATGTCCTCGTTCCATACATCCGGGTGGTCCTGGATGAAGGCGCGCATCATGGCGGTGCACTCGGCGTCGTCGAGGAGCACGACCTCGACGCCGTGCCGGGCCAGCCAGTCGTGCCCGCCGTGGAAGGTGGCCGCCTCACCGATGACCACCCTGGAGATCCCGAACTGGCGGACCAGGCCGCTGCAGTACCAGCACGGCGAAAGAGTGGTCACCATCGTCGTGCCACGGTACGAGCGCTGCCGCCCGGCGGCACGGAAGGCCGCGGTCTCCGCGTGCATGGACGGATCGCCGTCCTGGACGCGGCGGTTGTGCCCGCGGCCGAGGAGCGAGCCGTCCGCCCCGTACAGCGCGGCGCCGATCGGAATGCCGCCCTCGGCCAGTCCGGCGCGGGCCTCCGCGACGGCGGTCGCGAGGCGCTCCCTGTCGACGTCACGGCCGGTGCCCCCGGCGGCGCCCCTGCCCTTCATGCCGTTCACTCTCCCGGTCACGGAACAGCGGGGCAACATGCCGTCCCCGGTCGCCCTTCGTCCTCGGCCGCCGGACGGGCCCGATTTCCGAGCGGGGCCCGGCCCTGGAACGCGAACCGACAGCTGCTGTATCCGTGAACCCGCGTGCGGTTACGAGGCGGGCGGAGCGGACTCCTCCGGCCCGGCCCCGCTCTCGCGGCGCTTGAGCTCCTCCTCACGGCGGCGCAGATCCGCCTCCCAGTCCTTGAGGAGCGACTCGTCCTTCTTGTTCTCCTCCTTCAGCGCCTTCAGGAATTCCGGATTGTCGTCCGGCGCCACCCACTCATGGCGGTGGTTGCGGTGCCATTCCGACGGCGTACGGCCCCCGGCGGGCGCGTGGCGCATCTTGCCCGCGCCGAGCCACACGAGCGGGCCCACGATCCAGAACAGCAGAATGATGAAGACCCAGGCGATCTTCGGCAGATGCTTGGCCTCGTCCTCCGGGGTGTTCAGACAGTCGATGAACGCGTAGATCGTCAGTGCCAGAGGCAGGAGATAGATCAAGGCCCGGAACATGGTGAAGGGTCCCCCCGCGAAGAGATGGCGGGGCGCTGTCCCGCCCCGGTGACGGGGCCAGGGTAGCCCGTGGCCGATACTTGTCCGCATGGCTTACGACGATCTTCGTTCCCTCCTCCGGGCGCTGGAGCGCGAGGGCGAGCTCAAGCGCATCAAGGCCGAGGTCGACCCCTATCTGGAGGTCGGCGAGATCGTCGACCGGGTGAACAAGGCGGGCGGGCCCGCGCTGCTCTTCGAGAACGTCAAGGGCGCGTCCATGCCCTTGGCCATGAATGTCTTCGGGACCGACCGGCGGCTGCTGAAGGCGCTCGGGCTGAAGTCGTACGCCGACATCAGCGACAAGATCGGCGGCCTCCTCAAGCCGGAGCTGCCGCACGGCTTCGTCGGGGTGCGCGAGGCGTTCGGGAAGCTCGGCTCGATGGTGCACGTACCGCCGAAGAAGGTGAAGTCGGACAACGCCCCCGTGCAGGAGGTCGTCCTCACCGGCGACGACGTGGACCTGGATCAGCTGCCTGCGCTCTTCACCTGGCCCGAGGACGGCGGCTCCTTCTTCAACCTGGGGCTCACCCACACCAAGCACCCGGAGACCGGCGTACGGAACCTGGGGCTCTACCGGCTCCAGCGTCACGACCGGCGCACCATCGGGATGCACTGGCAGATCCACAAGGACAGCCGCAACCACTACCAGGTCGCCGCCAAGCGCGGCGAGCGGCTGCCCGTCGCGATCGCGTTCGGGGCGCCGCCCGCGGTGACGTACGCCTCCACGGCCCCACTGCCCGGGGACATCGACGAGTACCTCTTCGCCGGGTTCATCCAGGGCAAGCGGATCGAGATGGTCGACTGCAAGACCGTGCCGCTGCAGGTCCCGGCGCACGCGGAGGTCGTCATCGAGGGGTGGCTGGAACCAGGGAAGATGCTTCCCGAGGGGCCGTTCGGCGACCACACCGGGTTCTACACGCCGCAGGAGCCCTTCCCCGCGCTCACCATCGACTGCGTGACCATGCGGAAGCGTCCGCTGCTCCAGTCGATCGTGGTGGGCCGGCCGCCGACCGAGGACGGCCCGCTGGGGCGGGCCACCGAGCGGTTCTTCCTGCCGCTCCTGAAGATCATCGTGCCGGACATCGTGGACTACCACCTGCCCGAGTCCGGCGGCTTCCACAACTGTGCGATCGTCTCGATCGACAAGAAGTACCCGAAGCACGCCCAGAAGGTGATGAGTGCCATCTGGGGCGCGCACATGATGTCGCTGACCAAGCTGATCGTCGTCGTGGACTCCGACTGCGACGTCCACGATCTGCACGAGGTCTCCTGGCGGGCGCTCGGCAATACCGACTACGCCCGGGACCTCACCGTCACCGAAGGCCCGGTCGACCATCTCGACCACGCCTCCTACCAGCAGTTCTGGGGTGGCAAGGCGGGCATCGACGCGACGAAGAAGTGGCCCGAGGAGGGCTACACCCGGGACGGGGGCTGGCCGAACATGGTCGAGTCCGACCCGGAGACGGCGGCGAAGGTCGACCGCCGGTGGAAGGAGTACGGGCTGTGAGTGCGGCCGAAGCGGCGCTGGGCCCCGGGCCCGCGCAACCGACCGGCAGGGTCAAGGCGTTCTTGCGGCTCGTGATGATCGAGCACTCGGTCTTCGCGCTGCCCTTCGCCTACATCGCCGCGCTGAGCGCGATGTTCCAGCTCGACGAGAACATCCACTGGGGGCGGCTGCTGCTCATCACCGTCGCGATGGTCGGGCTGCGCACGTTCGCGATGGCCGCGAACCGGATCATCGACCGTGAGATCGACGCCCGGAACCCACGTACCGCCAACCGTGAGCTGGTCACCGGTGCCGTCACCGTGAGGTCGGCGTGGACGGGCGCGCTCGTCGCCGTCGTCGTCTTCCTCGGGGCCGCCGCCCTGCTGAACCCGCTCTGTCTGGCGCTCGCGCCGATCGCCGTCGTACCGATGGTCGTCTACCCGTACGGCAAGCGGTTCACCCACTACCCGCACGCCATCCTCGGTATCGCGCAGGCCATGGGGCCCATCGGCGCCTGGCTCGCGGTCACCGGCGGCTGGTCGTGGGACGCGGTGATCCTCGGTCTCGCGGTCGGTGTCTGGATCGGTGGCTTCGACCTGATCTTCGGCTGCCAGGACGTCCAGGCGGACCGCGCGCACGGCGTGCTCTCGGTCCCGGCCCGCTTCGGCATCCCTGCGGCGCTCTGGGGTGCCCGGGTCTGCCACGCGGTGACGACCGGCCTGCTGGTCTGGTTCGGGCTCGCGACCGGTGCGGAGCTCTTCTACTGGATCGGCATGGTGATCGTCGCCGTGGCGTTCGTGTACGAGCACCGCGTGGTGCGGCCGCACGACCTGTCCCGGCTGAACCGGGCGTTCTTCTCCGTCAACGGGTTCATCGGGATCGCGCTGTTCGCATGCGCCCTGCTGGATCTGCTGGTGCGCGGCCTCACACCGTAGAAGCAGGGGGCACGGGGTGGGTGGCGCGCCGCGGGCGGCGGAACGCGAACGCCGCGCCCACCCCTCCGATCAGCCCGAACAGATGCCCCTGCCAGCTGATCCCGGAGTCGGTCGGCAGGACGCCCCACAGCAGTGAGCCGTAGACCACGGCGATCACGACGCCCACCACTATGTCGAGCGGTCTGCGGTCGACGAAGCCGCGGACCAGCAGGTAGCCGAAGAGGCCGAAGACGACGCCGGACGCGCCGAGCGTGACCGTGTGCGGCGGCGCGGTCAGCCAGACGCCGAGGCCGCTGGCAACGATCACGGTGAGGACGACGGCGGCGAAGCGGCGTATCCCGCCGAGGGCGGCGATGAAGCCGAGGATCAGCAGCGGGAGGGTGTTGGAGGCGACATGCTCCCATCCGCTGTGCAGGAACGCGGCGGGCACGATGTCGAGCAGTTCGCCCGGCTCGCGCGGGGTGATGCCGTAGGTGTCGAGCGCCTGGCCGGTCGCCATGTCGATGGATTCGAGCACCCACAGCAGTGCGATCCAGCCCAGCATCAGCGCGCCGGCCGTCAACGCCCGTGCGGAGGTGCCTGTACGGGTACCGGTCATGGCCGCCCCCCTGTCCGTTCACAGCTGTCCGCGGCCCTGTCCCTGGCCTGTCCTTCATCTGTCGGAACGCCCGAAACCCCTCGCTCGGTTCCGCAGGCCGTGCGCCGGATAGGCTCGGGTGTGTGGAATCCGGGACTTCAGTGAGTCAGCAGCAGCGGCAGCCTTGGATTGTCGGGGTTTCCGGTGCTTCGGGTACACCATTCGCCGCTGCCGTGCTGCGTGGTCTGCTGGCCGCGGGGGAGAGCGTCGATCTGGTGGTGAGCCGGGCCTCGCGGCTGACGCTGCTGGACGAGACCGGGATCGCCTTCCGTGACGCGCACTGGCAGGAGGACCTGCGGAGCTGGCTGGCGCGGGGGGCGGACGGGAAGCCGCACACCTTCGATGTGGAGGTCGACCGGGTGCGGCACTGGGCGGCCGGTGATCTCGCGGCCGGGCCGTCCTCGGGCTCGTACCCGGCGAAGGGGATGCTGATCGTGCCGGCCTCGACGGCCTGTGTGGCCGGAGTGGCGCTCGGGCTTTCGAAGGATCTGCTGCAGCGGGCCGCGAGCGTGACGCTCAAGGAGCGGCGGAAGCTGGTCGTCGCGGTGCGCGAGACTCCGCTGAACGGTCAGACACTCAAGCATCTGGTGGCCCTGGACGAGGCGGGCGCCGTGGTGCTGCCCGCCTCTCCGGCGTTCTATGCGGGCGCGACGCACATCCAGGACCTGGTGGACTTCGTCGCGGGGCGGGTGCTCGACGCGGCAGGGGTGCCGCATCGGCTGTACCGCCGGTGGGAGGGGGAGCTCGGTGGCTCCCGTGACTGAGGCCGGGCCGGTGGGGCCGGGGGTCAGCGCTTCTTCGGGGCGCGCTGGATGCGGGTCTTGTCGACCTCTCGCGCGGCGGCGGGCTGGTGGGCACGCGAGCGGTTGGCCAGGTCCTGCAGCTCGCGCATCCGGGCGTAGGCCATCTCGATCGTGTACACGGTGTCTTCACTCCTGAGGATTCGAAAGAACTTCTTTGAAAATCTGAAAGATCTGCAGGGCGTGGACCCTGTATGCCTTAGATTCTATACGTAAACTCGCGGTACTGCTGAACAATGGAAGGTTTCAGTCATATGGACGCGGTGGACAGGCAGCTCATCCAAGCCCTCAGGGAGAACGGCAGGGCCTCGTACGCCGAGCTCGGGCGGCTCGTCGGGCTCTCCGGGCCCAGCGTCACCGACCGCATCAACCGGCTGGAAACCGCCGGTGTCATCACCGGCTACCGCGCCACCGTCGACGCCGCTTCGCTCGGTCTCGGGGTCACCGCCCTGATCGGCATCTCGCTCTCCGACGCCGCCGACCACGAGGACGTCGCTCGCCGGCTCAAGGACCTCGCGGAGATCGAGGACTGCTGGTTCATCGCGGGCGACGACTCGTACATGCTCAAGGTGCGCGTCGGTGACGTCGACGGCCTGGAGAAGACCATTCGCAGGCTCAGCGGTACGAAGGGCGTCTCCCGCACCCGCACCACGATCGTGCTCTCCACCAAGTGGGAGAACCGGGTCGGGGAACTCCCCGAGGAGTCGTAGGCGTAACGTGGTGGAGCCCCCGGGTGACCGGGGGTCCACCGGGTGTCCCGGGGGAGCGTACGTATCGCACAGCACGTCAGAGACATCTGGGAGGCAGCCGCATGGACGTCGGGCTCAAGCGCGAGCTGGAGGAGAAGGTCCGCGCAGGGGAGCGGCTGACCCGTGAGGACGGCATCGCCCTCTACGCGTCGGACGATCTGGCCTGGCTCGGCGGCCTCGCCCACGAGGTGCGCACGCGCAAGAACGGCGACGTCGTGCACTTCAACGTCAACCGGCACCTCAACATGACGAACGTGTGCACCGCGTCGTGTGCGTACTGCTCGTTCCAGCGCAAGCCGGGCGAGAAGGACGCGTACACCATGCGCATCGAGGAGGCCGTCCGTCTCGCGAAGGCGATGGAGGGCGAGAACCTCACCGAGCTGCACATCGTCAACGGGCTCCACCCCACGCTGCCGTGGCGCTACTACCCGCGCTCCCTCAGTGCGCTGAAGGAAGCCCTTCCGCAGGTCTCCCTCAAGGCGTTCACCGCCACCGAGATCCACCACTTCGAGACCATCTCCGGGCTCTCCGCCTCCGAGATCCTCGACGAGCTGATCGAAGCCGGTCTGGAGTCGCTGACCGGCGGCGGCGCGGAGATCTTCGACTGGGAGGTCCGCCAGCACATCGTGGACCACAACACCCACTGGGAAGACTGGTCGCGCATCCACCGCCTCGCGCACGAGAAGGGTCTGAAGACCCCGGCGACGATGCTGTACGGGCACATCGAGGAGCCGCGTCACCGCGTCGACCATGTGCTGCGGCTGCGTGAACTGCAGGACGAGACCGGCGGCTTCCAGGTCTTCATCCCGCTGCGCTACCAGCACGACTTCGTCGACATGAAGGACGGCAAGGTCCGCAACAAGCTGCAGGCGCGGACGACGATGGCGACCGGCGCCGAGGCGCTGAAGACGTTCGCTGTCTCGCGTCTCCTCTTCGACAACGTCCCGCACGTCAAGGTCTTCTGGGTGATGCACGGGGTGCAGACCGCCCAGCTCGCGCTCCAGCACGGCGCGGACGACATGGACGGTTCGGTCGTCGAGTACAAGATCACGCACGACGCGGACAACTACGGCACGCCGAACAAGCTCGGTCGCGACGACCTGCTGGACCTGATCCGGGACGCGGGCTTCCGCCCCGTCGAGCGGAACACCCGGTACGAGATCATCCGCGAGTACCCGGGGCCGGACGCGGAGCGCCGCGAGTCGCCGCAGCCGATGCGGGTCTGACGCGGCCGGTTCGCTCCGCCGTCGAACTTCCCGGCGCGGATCTCTCTGTACGAAAGCCCCGGCCGCCGTCCCCGGCCGGGGCTTTCTCGCGTTGTGGACGGTGTTTGAGGCAACGGTGCTGTAATAGCTAATCTGCCGCTATGGCGCTTACATTTGAGGTGGATCCGAAGTTCGACAGCACTCTGCGGGACGGCATCTGCGCACTCTGGGCCGATGTCTCCAACGCGGGTGGTGCCGTCGGCTTCGTGCCACCCGTCACCACCGAGGACGTCCGGCCCGAGCTGGTCAAGCACCTCGTCTCGATGGCCGAGGGCCGCACCCGGCTGCTGGTCGGCTACGACGAGAAGGGCGCCGTCGCCGCCACGGCCTTTCTCGTCCGCAACACCCACCGGCTGATGTCCCACTGGCTCTGGC